>CADCTQ010000462.1:0-28756 GCA_902805615.1 uncultured Cytophagales bacterium | reverse complement strand
GGCGCCAAAGACACGCAGATGGAAGGCTCCCTGGCCGCACCGCTGCTGCTCGACGGCCAGCTCCACGGCACCATCGGCATTGCCAAACCCGTGCCCTACGAATTCTCCGACGAGGAGATTGCCGCCCTCACCCGGATCAGCGAGGCCATTTGCCGCAAACGCCTGGGGTTGCCCGCGGCACCCTGACGCCCGGACGCCGCGCAACCACGGGACGCGGGGGCAGCCGGGAGCCTTCCGCGTCCCTTTCCGGTACAGATCGGAGCCGGTCGCCGTTCCGGTTGGCCGTATTCGCCCACGGCTGTCCGCATCCGGACAGCCGGGCAGGAGAAAGAGGGCCAAACGGTACGACCAGAGCCTTTCTCGGCGTCTGGCATCCCGCTTGAAAGGGGGAATGGTTAAAGCGCCAACCACTCCTGACTTTCTCCATGAACAGCCGTTTACCCGCTACCTGGTTTCTGCGTACGTGCCTGTGCCTGCTCCTGCCCGGGAGCGTCGCCCTGGCCCAGCAGAATCCCCTCCACATCACCGAAATTCCCCGCCCGGCACCCGGCAAAGCATTGCCCCGGGTGGCGTGGGTGGCGGAAAATGACCGCTCCTGGCAGGAAGGAAAGCCCACTTTTACGCTGAACGACGAAAAAATCGCTACTTCGGCCCGCGGCTGGCTGGCTACCACCAACGAACACCTCCTGTTGCACGTGGTGGTGCACGACGAAAACCACTACTGCGACGTGCAGGACAACGACATCTGGAACGGCGACGGGCTGCAAATCGGCTTCGACGTGCGCGGCGACAGCACCGGAACCGGCCGCAAGGACCGCGGGGGCGTGCAGGGACCCGACGACGCGGCCATTGCCTTTGCGCTGGGCAAGAAAGGGCCGCAGGCCTGGGTGCACGGGGCCAGCCGCGACGAACAGCAAGGCGAATTGAAAAATGCCGTGCGCATTGTCCGGAACGACAAGCGCAGAACCACTACCTACGACATTACCCTGCCCTGGCGCTGGTTCGCCTCGGCGCCGGGCGTGTACCCGTATTTCCGGTGCGCCGTGCAGGTGAACGACATGGACGCGGGCAACCCCAAGACCACCTATAAACTCCTGTACGGCGACGGCGCCGGGGGCAACCTGCGTACGTTCCTGTTTAAAAAACTGGCCTACGCCCCGCCGCCCGCCGACTACAACGGCCTGGTGGTGGCCGCCAGCGAAGCCTGGCAACCCGGCGACCTCGCCGAAGTCCGGTACGCCGTTGCCACCCGCACCCCGGCCGTGCTCACGGCCCGGATGAGTGGGGCCGGCCAGACGCACCCGGTGCCCGGCGACGGGCAACTGCGCGTGTTTGCCGTGAAGGCCGCACCGGCTTCGCCCACCGGCTACGACTGGCTCACGCTGCACACCGGCGGCCCGGCCGACTCGGTGCAGATCAAAAACCCCGACGTGATCGTCAGCCGGTTGACCGCCCGGCTCGATTCCCTGCTGCCCGCTTCACCGCACCCCCTGTTCAGCCGCCACCTGAAGTCCGTCAAGAGCCTGGTCATGAACGAATGGGCGGCCCTGCAACTCTACAAAGCCGAGCACCTGCCCGGCGCCCGCGAAACCCTGCGGTTCGTGGAGCACCTGGCCGATGGCTTTGCCGGCGATGCCGGCCGTTGGGACGCCTACCTCGACGGCCGCCGGTCGTTGTTTTTCGCCTACATGTCGGGCCACGACCGGCACCTGTCGTACTACATGTTTACCCTGCCCGACGGGTGGGCCCCGGAAAAGAAGTACCCCCTGCTGGTGGAACTGCACGGCTCGGGCAACCCCAACCCGCTGAGCGGACCGGCATCCCAACTGGGCAACGGCAGCGGCCCCGGGTACAAGATTCCCAAGACTGATTTTCAACTCGACCGCACCGGCTACCACCTCTACCCGTTCGGGCGGGGCAATACCGGTTACCTCGACATCGGCGAGATTGACGTGATGGAAGCCCTGGGCGACGTGCACCGCAACTTCGCCGTGGACGAGGACCGCCGCTACCTGTTCGGCTTCTCGATGGGCGGCGGGGGCACCTGGAACATCGGGGCCCGCACCCCCGACCAGTGGGCGGCCATCGCCATCTTTGCCGGCGTGTATCGTGATGCCCCCGGCAAAAAGGTGGCGGCCAACCTCAAGAACACCCCCGTCTGGATGTGGTGCGGCGACAAGGACTTCCTCTACCCGCACATGCAGCGCCTGGAAAAAGAAATGAAAGAATGCGGACTGGCCCCGGTGGTGACCTACCAACCGGACATCGGTCACTCGTTCGACGGCGAAGCCCAACGAAAGGCGCTGAAGTGGTTGCAGGGGCACGTCCGCCGGCGTCCCGACACCATCTCCTTCGTGGCCGACACCGAAGAGCACCCCGGGGTGTGGGGCATCCGGCTGGTGAAGGACTACCGGCAGGGCCTGCCTTCCTTCACCTGCACGATTGCCGGCAACCGGGTCACCATCAGCAGCACCAACGCCACGGCCCTGGAGGTGAACCTGGGCGAGAAGGGGCTGGGCCTGCGGGGCGACGCGGTGGTGGTGTGGAACGGCAAGGAGGTGTACTCCGGCGCGGTGGCCCTGCTCAGCCTCTCCGAAAAGGGCGCCGTCAAACGCGAACGCCCCGCCTACTGGTTCGACGGGGTGGCAATGGAGTAGCCGCTGCCCGGTCAACCCCTCTCCCCCTTCATTCCAAATTCGCCCAAACCCTCCGCCTTATGATCCAGCACAACCTGCTCCTGACCTACCGCACCTTCCGGCGGTTTCGCGGTTCGTTCTTCATCAACCTGGTCGGCCTGTCTACGGGCATGGCCTGCACGCTGCTCATCTACCTGTGGGTGAACGACGAGCTGCACTTCGACAAGTTTCACCCCGGGGAGGGCCGGCTGTACCAGGTCATGGAACACCGGCAGGAGGGGGCCACGGTAGGGACCACCCACGAATCGTCGGGAATGATGGCCGAAACGTTGGCCGGGGAATTTCCGGAAATCGAGTACGCCGCGGCCGTGGCGCCGCCCGCGTGGTTCGGCAAGTTCACCCTCTCGGCCGGGGAACGCAGCGTGAAGGCCACCGGTCAGTACGTGGGGCCTGATTATTTCAGCATCTTCCCGTACGGCCTGCCGGCGGGCAAGGCCGGCCAGGTGCTCAGGGACAAAAACGCAATCGTCATTTCCCGCGAACTGGCCCTGCGCCTGTTCAACACCCCCAACGCGGTGGGCAAGACCGTCGAATTTCAGCGCCAGCAATCGTATCTCGTGTCGGGCGTTTTCGAAGGCACCCCGGCCAATTCATCGGTGCAGTTTGACTTCGCCCTGTCGTTCGAAACGTTCAAAGACGAGGCGCCCTGGGTGCTGCAATGGGGGAACACCGGCCCGGGGGCGTACGTGATGCTCCGGGAGGGCGTTGACGTGGACGGGCTCAATGCCAGGCTGGCCGGCGTGCACAAGCGGAGGGACGAAAATTCGTTCCGCACCGTGTTTCTGCGGCCCTACTCGGCCGGGTACCTGTACGGCGGCTACGAAAACGGCGTGCAAGCGGGCGGACGCATCGCGTACGTGCGGCTGTTTGCGGCCATTGCCCTGTTCGTCCTGCTCATTGCCTGCATCAACTTCACCAACCTGTCAACGGCCCAGGCCTCGCGCCGGACCAAGGAAGTAGGCATTAAAAAAGCCATTGGCGCCGGGCGCGGCGCCCTGGTGGGCCAGTACCTGGGCGAGTCGCTGCTGATGGCGTTCCTGTCGCTGCTGACGGCCCTCCTGCTGGTGTCGCTCTTCCTGCCCGAGTTCAACCGGATCACGGGCAAAGCCCTGGTCCTCGATGCCCGGCCGGGCCTGGTGGCCGCCTGCCTGGGCATTACCGTCCTGACCGGCCTGCTGGCGGGCAGCTATCCCGCCCTGTACCTGTCGGGCTTCCACCCCATGGCCGTGCTCAAAGGAAAGCTGCACCGGTCGGTGGGCGAAGTGTGGGCCCGCAAAGGGCTGGTGGTGTTCCAGTTTGCCCTGTCGGTGGTCTTCATCGTGTCCATGCTGGTGGTGTACGGGCAGATCGGGTTCCTGCAAACCAAGCACCTGGGCTACGACAAAGACCACGTCGTGCACATCGAGATCGAGGGCAAGGTCAAAAAGAATACGGATGCCTTCGTGGCGGCGGTCAAAAACATCCCGGGCGTGGTCAACGCGGCCAGCGGCGAACCCGACATGATGGGGCACAACTTTTCGACGGCCAACCTGGAATGGCCCGGCAAGGATGAGCAGGAACTGGTGTTTTTTGAGTGCATGCGGGTGAATTACGGCTTCATCGAAACCCTGGGCTTTCGCCTCAAAGACGGCCGGGCTTTCGACCGCAGCCGTCCCGCGGATGCGGCCGCGCTGGTGCTCAACGAGGCGGCCGTCCGGCACATGGGCCTCCGCGACCCGGTGGGCAAAACCATCCGCGACGGCGGCCGGGAGGCGCCCATCATCGGGGTCGTGGAAGACTTCCACTTCGAATCGCTCCACCAGGACGTAAAGCCGCTCTACTTCCGGATTTTGCCCGACAATGCCGAAAAGATCATGGTGCGGCTGGCGGCCGGCCGGGAAAGCGAAACCCTCCGGCGGCTCGGGCAGTTCTACCGCACCTACAACCCGGGGTTCGTGTTCGACTACCAGTTTCTGGATGCCGAATACCAGGCCGAATACGCCGCCGAAAGGCGCGTGTCCGTCCTGTCGGGCTATTTTGCCGGCTTTGCCATCCTGATCTCGTGCCTGGGGCTGCTGGGGCTGGCCGCCTTTACGGCCGAAAGGAGAAGAAAAGAGATCGGGGTCCGGAAGGTGCTCGGGTCGAGTACGTTCGGGATCGTGTACCTGCTGTCGGGGGACTTTACCAAACTCGTGGGGGGCGCCGTCCTGCTGGCCCTGCCGGTCAGTTTCCTGCTGGCGAAGGGGTGGCTGGCCGGCTTTGCCTACCGGGTGCCGCTGTCGCCCTGGTACTTCCTGGCGGCCGGGGGCATCGCCATGCTGGTCGCCCTCTTTACGGTGGGAACCCAGGCCCTCAGGGCCGCCCGCATCAACCCGACGCATTGCCTCAAGGAAGAATGACACTTTCTGGTTCCTGCATTCCGGCATTCAAGGCTGGTCGTATTCGCCCACGAGTGTCCGGAACCGGACAGTTCCTGGCCCGTATAAAGGAAAAATAAGGCAATGACGGGCCAATCCGGCTTTTGGCACCGCTCTTGAAATGGGAATGGCTGAACCGGGTCCCCGGCCCGTAGCGGCGGCCCCGGTGCGCAATCAGCAATCTCCAATCCTCTAAAATCGCTTAACTCCCACCTTTTATGAAAAAAGTACTTGCCCTGTTTGCCCCGGCGCTGCTGTTATTGACCCCCGTTGGCGCGGCCGTTGCCGGTACGCCGGTTGCCGCCGTCCGCGTGGCGGCCCCCTTTGACCAGACCCGGCAGGTGTCGGGCTTTTCCGGCGTGGCCTCGGCGGGGGCCTTCGACGTGTTCATCACCACGGGCGGCCAGGAAGGCGTGAAGCTGGAAGGCGACAACGACCTGCTCGACAAGATCGAAACCGTGGTGGAAGGCAAAACGCTGCACATCCGCACCAAGCAGGAGTTCCAGAACGACCGGCTCAACTTCTCGGGCGTGAAGGTCTACGTGACGGCCCGGGAACTGGACGCCCTGACGCTGAGCGGTTCGGGCAAGATGAAGGTCAACAGCCCGCTGAAGGCCGACGCGTTTGCCGCCACCGTGAGCGGTTCGGGCCGCATCGAGGCGGGCCGCATCACCAGCAACCGGTTGAGCGCCACCGTGAGCGGCTCGGGCAGTTTCGACGCCAGCGGCAGCGCCAAGGAAACCGAAATCACGGTCAGCGGGTCGGGCGGCTTCAACGGCAAAAACTTCACCGCCGGCGACGCCGAGGTGCGGGTGAGCGGCTCGGGCACCGTGTACCTGCGCGCCGAAAACACCCTCGACGGCGTGCTGAGCGGTTCGGGCGAAATCCACTACTCGGGCAACGCCAAGGTGACCGAACAGAAAAGCGGCTCGGGACGCATCATCAAAACGTAAGCCCACCCCTACGGCCAGGCCGGCAGCCGGCGGCAGTACGACGGGAAAAATGCGACGTTAAATTTTGGGGGCGCGGCCGGCAACGGGTGCGCCCCTGCCGCTTTTTAGCTAAATTGGCCGACGGGTTCATTCCGCCCCGGACCCGCCGGTACCCGGGGACCGTTTCACTTTTTAGCCCTCTCCGCCATGAACCGCATTGACCGCCTCACCGCCATCCTCATCCAGCTCCAGACCAAGAAGGTGACCCGGGCCCAGGAGATTGCCGACCGGTTCGGCATCAGCCTGCGCACCGTGTACCGCGACGTAAGGGCCCTCGAAGAAGCCGGCGTGCCCATCGGGGCCGAGGCCGGCGTGGGCTACTTCCTCATGGACGGCTACCACCTGCCGCCGGTGATGTTCAGCAAGGAGGAGGCCGGCGCCCTGCTCACGGGCGAAAAACTGCTCGAAAAGATGTCCGACAAGTCGGTGGGCCGGCACTTTTCGGAGGCCATGCGCAAGATCCGGGCCGTGCTGCGGACCCGCGAAAAGGAGTACCTCGAATCGCTGGAAGCGGGCATCGTGGTGCACCGGGTGTCGGCGCCGGGGCAGGAAGGCTTTCCCAACCACTTCCTGAGCAACATCCAGCAGGCCGTGGCCGAACGCAAGGTGCTGGAAATGGAGTATTTTTCGAACTACAAGGAAGAAGTGTCGCGGCGGCAGGTGGAGCCGCTGGGCGTGTGTTACCTGGGCACCCGCTGGCACATGGTGGCCTGGTGCCGCCTCCGCCACGCCATCCGCGAATTCCGCATTGACCGCATCCGGTCCATGCAGGTGCTGCCCGTTTCGTTCGGGCGGCGGGAAGCGGACTTCCTGCAACAGTACGTGGACCGCATGACCCGGCCGCGCAACCTGCACAAGGTGGTGCTCAGTTGCGACAAGCAAGTGGTCCGCTACCTGGGCGAACAGAAGTTCTACTACGGCATCGTGGACGAACAACCCGACGGCGACCACCGCGTGCGGATGACTTTCCTGACGCCCTGCCTCAAGCATTTCGGGCGGTGGCTGCTCTCCATGGGCCCGGCCGCCGAGGTGCTGGAGCCGGAGGCGTTGGGGGCGGAAATGGTGCAGCTTTCCGAAGACCTTTTTTTGCACTACCGGAAAAATGTGCCCGTGCCCAAAGCCTGCTGACATACCGCTGTCACCACCACCCCTTTGCTTTGCAGGGTAGACCAAACCCCCGACCTCATGCAGACCAAAGACGTGATGCAGATCAAAGAAGTAAGGCCCATGACGTTTTTCTACCACGCCGTGCGCACCACCCTGAGCGGCCTCACCCCGCAACTCGGTACCGTTGCCCGGGAATTGTACCGGGAGGCCGCCGCCCTCGATCTCACCGTGACGGGGCCCGTGTACTGGCAGTACGTAGGTTTCGGGCCGGAACCCGAAACGGAGTTTACCCTGCACATTGCCCTGCCGGTGGCCGAAGCCAAAGCCGGTTACGCGGGCAAGTTTGCCTTTCAACGCACCGAACCCTTCCGGTGCCTGGCGGCCGTGCACGAGGGGAACTGGAGCGACATTCCCCGGACGTACGGCAAACTGTTCGCCCACCTCTCCGGCCAGGGCCTGCAATCCACCGGGCTGAACCGGGAATTGTACATCAACTTTAACCTTGCCGACCCCGCCGCCAACGTCACCGAAGTACAGATCGGCATTGGGTAAGCCCGCTTTGGGGGTAGCCCGGCGTGCGCGGATGGGCAAAACCACCCCCTGCCCTCCTCCAAAAAAGGCTACGATTAGGACACTTTTGTGGAACCTGCTCCAAAGACCATCCCGAGCCGTCAGTGAGACACTGACGGCGGCGTGCGGATCTTGATGGAGGTTGTTCCGTGCCGTTGTTGGCGTCTTTTGCTGCCGTGGTCAGTGTCTCACTGACCACTTTTGGCGCAATTTCACTAAAGTGTCCTAATCGTAGCCTCCAAAAAAGGAGGGGAACCGTACCCTTGCGCCCCGCAGGTGGGCGTACGTGACGTGCGTTTCTTCCTGCCGCGCAGCCGTACCCGTCGGGTTTCCCTCCTTCCTTCAAGGCGGGGACAGGGGCGGTTGCTCCCTCACAAAACCGCTTATCTTCCTCAAACCCAACAAAACAACAATCCCAATGGTGATGGTCATGAAAACGATTCTGCTCAACGGGCTGCTGGCGGCCCTGCTGCTGGGAATGCCCTTGTTCTTCCTGTCGAAAACGAAAACCGCACCCAAACCCACCCAACCCATGAAATTCAATGCTGGCATCATTACCCCCAAGGTCCGGGAAAGCAAGGACTTTTACACCCGCTGCCTGGGCTTCGGCGTCACCTTCGAAAACGAATGGTTCGTGCTGCTGCACAGCCCCGGCGGCAACTCCTCCATCTCCTTCCTGCTGCCGGAACAGGCGTCCCAGCAGCCCCTCTTCCGGCCGGCCTTCGGGGGCCAGGGGGTGTTTCTCACCGTGGAAGTGCCCGACGTGGACGCCGAGTACCGCCGCATCCGCAGCCTGGGCGTGCCCATCGCCGTAGAACTCCGCGACGAACCCTGGGGCGACCGGCACTTTGCCATCGTGGACCCCAACGGCATCGGCGTAGACATCGTCACGTACACCCCGCCGGAGTAGTGTTCGATGCTCGATGTTCGATGTTCGATGTTGGGAGTGGTGGGGATACGGGGAAGGGTTGGTTGTCGGAGAGGCGAACCACCCCCGGCCCCTCCTTTTTTAAGGCTACGATTAGGACACTTTTGTGAAATTGCGCGAAAAGTGGTCAGTGAGACACTGACCACGGCAGCAAGAAACACCGACAACGATACGAAACTACCTCGATAAAGATCCGCACGCCGCCGTCAGTGTCTCACTGACGGCTCTGGATCGCCTTTTATGAATCTTCTGCAAAAGTGTCCTAGTCGTAGCCTTCCCTCAAGGAGGGGACAGGGGTGGTTGTTTGTTAGAACGGCACATCTTCTTGACTACCAGAGACAAACAGGTTTATTATCGAAGTTAGGAAAACTAGCTCCTTCGTGCACCGGTCATCCCCCTACCCCCTTCCCTGACCCGCAATCAGCCGCACAAGGGGGACCGCGTACCCATTGGTGCCGTAGCAAGAGCCGTAGCAGGTTTTAGTCGCGTTCGAAAGGGTTAGTCGCGTTGGATGGGTACGGGGTCCCCCTTGTGGGTTTGCATGTGGGTTAGCGAAGGGGGCAGGGGGATGACTTGCCCTTCATTTCTTCAGGACTTTCCCGGAAGTGGTCAGTGGGACACTGACCACGGCAGTAACAACAATGACCACGGCACGGGATTACGCTGGTAAAAGCAAGCACGCCGTCAGTGTCCGCCGCCGTCAGTGTCTCACTGACGGCTTTCAAATCGTTTGGCATTAGCCGGGTGTTGAGTTTTTCCGGTGGTGGGTGCCGCCGGCGCGGTTAGTGGCTGCCCGGACCGGGGACCTTTTCCAGGTCGGCCGGACCGCTGGGCTTGGTGCCCAGCTTCATGGTCGAGGGAACCACGTTGGCGTCCACCAGGAAGTTGCGCGCGTAGCCTTCCCGCTTCAACAGCATCACCATCACGCCCTCGTAGGGCTTTTCCGCCAGCAGGCGGTCAAAGAAAGCGCGGGCTGCTTCCAACTCCTCAAAATCTTTTTGCAGTACACTCCCCCCTACCGTACGCGTAACAAACACAGTGAACATTGGCACAATCAGATATTAGTGGTCATCGTCCGTACCGCAATTAACGAAATTGTGAATTAATCGGGTATTTTTCGCGCCAGTAAAAATACGCATCTCGCTATTTTTGAGTATTTTTACGGACCATTGCCCGCCCGGTGGCGCCGCCAGAAACGGCAAATGGAGTAGTCATTGCAGGGCCGGCGACCCGCCCGGGCCAGAACTTTTCGGGCGGTAAAGTTGTAAGGAAAGAAGACCGGTTGCTGTCCTGCCCACGCCACTGCCGGTTGCCGCACCACCCCATTATCGCATCGCTTTCTCATGCAAACCATGCTCAAGCGGCTGTTTCGCCGCAAACCGATCCGCAACGTTACCGTCACCCTGTTGATGCTGGATGAACGCGACTGGCTGGCTTTCGTCACTGAGTTGCCCGCCGTCAATGCCCGGGGACCGTTTCCCGCGTCGGCCGTGCGGCGGGTGGAGAAAGCCCTGCGGGTACACGCCCGGCGCACCGCCAGCCCGCAACGTCCTTACGTGGCGGGCATCGTCTTTGAAAAAATCACCTTGCCTCCCCTTTCCTACCCCCCAACCTACCCAATATGAAAAAGCAGTTTTTCTTCAAGGAATACCTCATCCGCGGCGACGACGAAACGAAAGCCATCCGTCACATCGCCACGGTGGAAGTAGACTTCGCCCACATTGAACAGGAACTGCCCCTGGGTGCCCAGATCAAAACCGAAACGGTGCAGACGGTCATTGAAGGCGGCCGGTTCATCGTGTACGGAGAGTACGCCCTGCCCGTCGCCCTCGAAGAAATCGTGGCCCGCGAATCCATTGACATCGAACAGGTGCTCGGCGACCAGGAGACGCTGCCTTCGATGAACTAACGCCCCGTTGGCCCTTCACCGGAGGACCCGCAGCCCGGCCCGTTCGTAGGCTTCGACTACCAATGGCGGGGCCTCGGCGTCGGTGACCAGCGTGTGGACGACGGCCAGCGGCGCAAACGCGAAGTAGCGGTCTTTTTCCAGTTTGCCCGAGTCGCACAGCAGGTACACGTGCCGGGCTCCCTCGGCGGCGGCCAGGCTGATGGAAGCCTCCTTTTCGCCGTTGGCGCTCAGGCCGTGCGCCACCGAAATGCCATCCACGCCGATAAACGCCTTGTCTACCCGGTAGCGCCGCAGGTGCTGGAGGGCCACCACGCCGTGAATGGCCTGCCGTTCCCCGTCCACCTCGCCCCCGGCCACGTTCAGTTGCACCGCCGACCCGGCCAGTTCGTTGACCACCGGCAGGGAGTTGGTCACCACGCGGATGCGCAGGTGCCGGATGAAGGGGCAAAGCTGGAAGGTGGTGCTGCCGCAATCAATGAAAATGGTGTCGCCCTCGGCGATTTCGGCGGCGGCCAGGCGGCCGATGTACTCCTTCTGCGCCTGCCGGGTGGCGGCCTTGTTGGCAAATGCGGCCGGCTCTTTCGCCAGCGCCAGGGTCACGGCGCCCCCGTGCGTCCGCACCAGCAAGCCCTTTTCGGCCAGCACCGCCAAGTCGCGCCGCACGGTGATCTCCGAGGCATCGAGTTGCCGGGCCAGTTCCTTTACCTCCACGCTGCCCTGCTGCGCCAGGCCCGCGAGGATGATCTGTTTGCGGAGTTGGAAATTCATGGTTGGGTAATGGGTATTGGGGGATTGGGCACCATGTATTTAGTTAGCCCACGATCCGACGGTTGAAATCGTGGGTTCATGGGCCAACCAAAATCCCCCACTACACTATGGGGTGATTGGCTAACCTGGTTCCATTCGTTGCCATTGCTCAAATATAATCACATCCGTTCAAACCAGAACATCTCCTGGCTCTCCCGGCCATACTTCTCCGTACCCCCTAAAGTCATCCTCCTCCGTTACTCGCCTGCCCGTTTCAAATGTAAGAGGGGGAAAGGCTGGCCCTGGCCGTCAAGCTCGGAGCGGCCGATCACTTTGAAGCCGGCGTGCAGGTAAAAGCCCACGGCCTGACCGTTCTGTTCGTTCACGTCCACTTCATCCGTCCCCAGGTTTGCCGTGGCGTAGGCCAGCAGCTGCTTGCCGATTCCCCGGCCCCGGGCGTCGGGATGAACAAACAGCATTTCAATCTTATTGCCGGCTACCCCAATGAAACCGGTAATCCGGCCGGCCGCGTCGCGGAAGCCGAAAGGGGCTACCAGGTGCAGGTACTCATTGCGGATCAGCGGCTTCATCTTTTGAATGTCCTCCTCGCGCAGGAAGTCGTGCGTGGCCCGCACGGATGCCTCCCACACGTCGGTTGCTTCGGCAAAATCGGGCGGAAGGAGCTTTTGGATGGCGTTGTTCATGATTGGTCTTTGGTGGTTAGTTGCTTCGTGGCCCGAAGTTGGGCGTTTGCCTTTTTCGGTTCAACCGTTTTTGGATGGAAGGCAGAATATAGTTGCGTCCCGGGATTGACTTTGGCTGAGAAAAGTTTTTATTTTGTTCAAAAATAATCACAATCAAACAAAAACAATCAAACCGCAAAACGATGAACGACCGCATCAAGATCGTCGAGGAAGAGACTTTATCCGACAACTGGTACCTGCTCAGGAAGATCACGTTCGACTACCGGCGCAAGGATGGCCGCTGGGAAAGGCAGTCGCGGGAAGCGTACGACCGGGGCAACGGGGCCACCATCCTGCTCCACGACCCGCGGCGGCAAACGGTGATCCTGACGCGCCAGTTCCGGCTGCCCACCTACGTGAACGGCAACCCGACCGGAATGCTCATCGAAACCTGCGCCGGCCTGCTCGACCAGGACCAGCCCGAGGAGGCCATCCGCCGCGAAACTGCCGAGGAAACCGGGTTTCGCGTCAGGGACGTCCGCAAGGTGTTCGAAGCCTACATGAGTCCGGGCTCGGTCACCGAAAAGCTCTTTTTCTACGTGGCCGAGTACAGCCACGAAGACCGCCCGGACGGCGGTGGCGGGGTGGACGGGGAAGAAATCGAAGTGCTCGAACTGCCCTTCGATGAAGTGGTTCGCATGGTGGCCGACGGCGAAATCATGGACGGCAAAACCATCCTGCTCGTGCAATACCTGCAATTGCAAAGGAGTTTGGGAGTTAGGGAGTTGTAACGCGATGGTAGTTGAGGGCGAACTACGAAATACGGGGCAGTTGTAAATGAATCAGCCGTAGATGAATAACGGGAAGTCATCCCCCCTGTTACAGCCTCCTCCATCAATTATAGAGTTGTTCGTATTTGAAAATAAGGAAGTTGGGTAAGAGACCACCCCTGTCCCCTCCTTGAAGGAAGGAGGGGAACTGTACCCACCGGCTGCACGACAAGTATAAACGCACGTCACGGACTTCTTTCGTTGTCAGCATGGCGCATGGGCACGGCTCCCCTCCTTTTTGCAAGGAGGGGCTGGGGGTGGTTTTTCCCCTAACTCTTATATTCTTAAATACAAACCACTATTTATTAACCCTCAATTACTAACCCTCAACCGCCTGAACTCTCTCACTCCCCCACTCCCTTTCCTTCCCGGGGCTGAAAAAAATTTCAAGAAATCGTGTTTACATTCCTGCGGTCGCTGCATAAAGCGGCAAAAGCGCCTTTTGCGACGTCTATCCTCATTACCCTAAAACCGCCGGCTATGCTCACGCTCTCTTATCCCTCCTCCCTGTCGTTGTCCCATTCCGCCCCGTCCTTCACAATGGAACCGCGGAAAGTGGAGAACGCCGGCGGAAAAAACGCTTTGCAGCACGTGGCCCTCTACAGCTCGGCCCACGTGGATGTTGCCTACAACCGCCTGCACCAATACCTGTACTGCAACTGGAAAAGCGTGCCCGCGGGCGAATCGCTGCGGACGGAACTGGAAACCATCGGGCACCTGCTTCACGGCCAGGGGTGCAACAAGATCCTCAACGACCACCGCCGCCTGGGCTGGGCGTACCGCATGGCTTCCTACTGGTTGACGCCCGACTTCCTGGCGCCTCTGCGCGCGGCGGGCCTCGCCAAAATGGCCTGGGTCGTTTCGTCCAACCCCCTCCTGCAACTGGCTACCGTGCTGCCCCTCCGCCGCCTCGACGAAAAGGGCGTCTCCCTCCGGGCGTTCAACGACGAAAGCGCGGCCAAGCTCTGGCTGCTCGAGCGACGCTCGTAAACCGTACCCGACAACCTTCCCCCTCCCCCGGCGTTGAATACCCCACTGACGGGCATTGATCCGGAGCGGAATCGGAGCGTACGCATTGGAGGGCGGCAGACGGCCTCAACCTCAAATGAATGTCCTCCCAGTCACCCGTTTCTTCCCGTTCGTGAAGGGTATTATTTTTTGATTTAAACGGGAACAACCACATGCAGGAGCCTCAGCGCATTGAAAATTTGCTGGATACGCCGGAAAAGAAGCTGGCCTTTTTCCAGAACCTCATCCTGATCGCGGCGGCCGACGGACGGCTGGACAGCAACGAAAGCCAGTTCATCCTCAACATCGGCAACCGGCTGGGCCTCGCCCCCGACGAAGTGATGCACCTTGCCGACCGCCTGCCCCAACTCAGCTTCGTGATTCCCGGGGAAGGGCTGCAAAAAACCCTCGAACTCCAAACGCTGGTGATGATGATGCTCGAAGACGGCCGCGTGCACGACCGCGAATACGCCCTCTGCCTCCAGTACACCGACCGCATCGGCTACTCCAAAGCCTTCCTCGACGAAATGATCGGGCAGTTCAAGGATTCAGCCCGCAACGCGGGATAGATCAGTATTCAGATAACTGAACCGCAAGGGGCGCAAAGAAGACGCAAGGACCGCAAGGAGAACGCGTATTTCTTTGCGCCCTTTGCGTCTCCCTTGCGATCCTTGCGGTTCAGTTCCTCCGGTCTCCCTTTCTCCCGTCTCCCTTTTTCCCTCTACTCCCTGGTACATAGCTAATCCCACCGTCAAAAGGGTTTATCCCCGAACGGATTCTTTTTGCGGTGCCACTGCTCCTTTCCGGAACAAACACTGTCCGTTAACGAACGAACCAGGTTCTCCCCCGCTTTCGTTAACGCCTAAGGGCGAACCGCTTATTGCGAACCGGCTCCTTTGGCAAAACTTTTGCGGCCACGCATGGGCCGCGCGTGCCCGTTGGGGCCGCTTGCCGTACGCGTTGCAATGGGTTCATCCCCATTCCCCAACCCTAACTTCTTTTTACTGCCCATGCGATTTCTTTTTACGCTGCTGATGCTCCTTGCCTGGTCAGTCAATGCCGCCGGCCAGCCGGGCCAGCCCGGGAGGCTCACCGGCGTGCTCACCGACTCCCTCACGGCCGCGCCGGTGCCCTACGCCACCGTGGCCCTCAAGGACGGCGCCAAGCTGCTCACCGGCACCACCACCGATGAGAAAGGCACTTTCACGCTGGCCAACCTGCCGCCGGGCAATTACGCCCTGGTGCTTTCGTACGTGGGCTACCGCACCGCCACGCGGGCCGTCGCCCTCACCGCCGGCCGCCCGGTCGTGGACGTGGGTTCAATCCGGCTGGCCGCCGAAAGCAAAACGCTGGGCGAAGTAACCGTCACCGGCCAGAAAGCCCTCGTGGAGGACAAGGGCGACCGGCTGGTGTACAACGCCGAAAAGGACATTTCCAACGCCGGGGGCACGGCCGCCGACGTGCTGCGCAAAGTGCCCACCCTCAGCGTGGACCTCAACGGCAACGTGCAGATGCGCGGCAATACCAACGTCAGGGTGCTCGTCAACGGCAAACCCTCGGCCATGATGGCCCGCAACCTGGCCGACGCCCTGCGGCAGATGCCCGCCGACCTCATCAAGTCGGTGGAAGTCATCACCAGCCCCGGCGCCAAATACGACGCGGAAGGCTCGGCCGGGGTCATCAACATCATCACCAAGAAGGCCCTCCAGGGTTTCAGCGGCTCGGTAAACGCGGCCGTGGGACTCTACGGCCGGAACACGGGCACCAACCTCACGGCCAAGGGCAGGAAGCTCGGCCTGTCGCTGTCGGCCAACGTCCACCAGTACCGCAACATCCGGGAGACGCAATCGGTACGCACCACGCTGGTAGACGGCGTGCCGGTGGGCAGGCTCTTCCAGTCCAACGAGGCCGACAACACGGGTACGGGCGGCTCCGGCGAAATGAGCCTCGACTACGACCCCGACTCGACCAGCCGGCTCAACCTGTCGCTCAACGTCTGGGGGGGCGACTGGCCGAGCGACAGCCGCATCAGCAGCCGGCTCACCGACGCCAACGGGACCGAAACGGCCGCCTTCGGCAGCGACATCCGGTTCAACAACCCCTTCGGCAACGGCCAGCTCGACCTGGGCTATACCAAAACGTTCAAAAAGAAGGAACAGGAGTTTTCGCTGCTCGGGCAGTTCAGCCGGATGCCCGACAACTACTTCTACGAAACCGACCGCTACCCGCTCCCAGAACCCGAACGGGTGACCAACCGCCAGCACAGCACCAACTACAGCCGCAACAAGGAGTACACCGTGCAGACCGACTACACGCACCCCTTCTCCCGCAACGGCCGCAAAGACACCACCACCTTCAAAATCGAAGTGGGCGCCAAGGGCATCCTGCGCGACATCGGCAGCGAGTTCCGGGTGGAAGAATCCCGGGACGGCGGCCCGTTCGTGCCCGACCCGGGCCAGGCCAATGACTTCGACTACGTGCAACGGGTGTATTCGGGCTACACGTCCTTTCGCATGGACACCAAACGCAAGTGGGGCCTCAACCTGGGGGCCCGCCTCGAACACACCGACATTGAAGGCGACTTCCTGACCACCGGCACACGCGTGGTCAGCCAGTACACCAACCTGATCCCCAGCCTTACCGTGTCGAAGGGCATCAAGACGCACACCGTGAAAGCCAGCTACACGCAGCGCATCCAGCGGCCGCTCATCTGGTTTCTCAACCCGTGGCGCAACGAAAGCGATTCGCTGAACGTGACCACCGGCAACCCTTACCTGGAGCCCGAACTGAACCACGCCGTCGAACTTTCGCACAGCGTAACTACCAAAAAGGGCCTTTCCCTCAACTCGGCCCTCTACTGGCGCTTCACCGACAATGCCCTGGAGTACCTGGCCCGGGTTGACTCCAACGGCGTATCGGAATTCAGCCCGCAGAACATTGCCCGGCGGGCCACGTACGGCGTCAACCTCAACGTGTCGGGGCAACTGAGCAAAGACTGGACCCTCAACGGCGGCACCGACGTGCGGCACCAGGAACTCAACAGCCCGGCCCTGGGGCAGCGCAACGGCGGCATGATCTGGCGCGTCAACTTCAACACCACCTACAAGTTGCCCAAAGACATCACCCTGCAAGCCGACGGCACCTACGACTCCGGCTGGATCAGTCTGCAGGGCCGGGGCACGGGCTTCTACTGGTACGGCGTATCGGCCAAGCGGGAGTTCTGGAACAAAAAAGCCAGCCTCACCCTCACCACCAACAACATGTTCAACCGGGGCATCCGGCAGACGTTCCGGCAGTCGGCCCCCACGTTCGTCAACGAGGCCAACAACTTCTTCGTGACCCGCACGGTCCGCCTGTCTTTCGAGTGGCGCTTCGGCCAGATGACGGCCGGCGGCGGCAAGCAAACCAAAAAGATCAACAACGACGACAAGGGTGGGCGTTGATCGTACACTGAATGGTACACTGATTGGTTATGATGATTATGATGGATTATGATAAAGGGGAATGATTGGTGATGCACAGATGAATTTCGAACGTATACCCTCCTCAATCATAAAAAATCATAATCATCATAACCAATCAGTGTACTATCCCCCACCCAACAACGTTTATTCACAAAGCCACGCCCTAAAATTTCATCACTAGCGGATACACCCTTACTCCATTTCATTTAAATCCACGACAGGAGCTTGCCAATGGTGTACTTGTTACTTTTTTAACTCCGCTTTTACACATGCTACCATACTTTCTCCGGCGCCTCCTCCTGGTGGGTTTGCTCCTCGCGGGGCCGTGCCTTTCCGTCCGTGCCATTCCGGTCTCCGACCCGGTTCCCCTCCAAAAGGCTTCCCCGTACGCGCAGTACAGCAGGCAGCTCCGCGAAAAAGGGCTCCACGAAACCCCCGGAGGCCGGGCGTGGCTCCGGGCCGGCGCCAACGCCCTCCTCGACTCGGTGACCGTGCCGGTTCCGTTCAAGGAGACCGGGCACTACGCGGCCAAACAAGCCACGGCCCAATCGTACCGGTTCCGGCTGCCCGCCGGCGGCCGCGTGCTGATCTCCGTGCTGGGCAAAACCAAGGGCGCCGCTCCCTGCTTTGCAGACGTGTTCGAACTGTCGGGCGGCGACCCCGGGCCCGTGGCGTACCTGGGTGCGGGCAAGTCGCAACTGAAACTGCCGGCAGAGGCGGGTAAAACCTACCTGCTGCGGTTGCAGCCCAAACTCGGCTACGCGGGCAACTACACGGTGAGCATTACGCAGCTGCCGGCCTTCACGTTCCCGGTGAAGGGCAAAGACGCCCGGGCCATCGGCAGTTACTGGGGCGTCTCCCGGGATGGCGGCAAACGCAAGCACGAAGGCATTGACATTTTTGCCCGCCGCGGCACGCCCGTGGTGTCGGCTACCGACGGCGTGGTGAGCAACGTGGGCAAGACCCGGCTGGGCGGCAAAGTGGTGTGGGTCATCAACAAAAACCTCCAGGCCGTCTACTACGCCCACCTCGACAAGCAACTGGTCAAAACCGGCCAACTCGTGAAGGCAGGGCAAGTGCTGGGCACGGTGGGCAATACCGGCAACGCCAAAACGACGCCCGCGCACCTGCACTTCGGCGTGTACCGGGGCTGGGGCGGGGCGGTCAACCCGCTGCCGTACGTCAAAAAAGCCGTAAAGCCCGCCCCGGCGGTCGTGGTGGCGCTGCAACGCCTGGGCACCCGCGGCCGCATCATTGCCAAAAAAGCCGTGTTGCGGGTGTCGCCCTCGGCCAAGTCGCCGGCGCGGCGCGAAATGCCGGCGGCCACGGTGCTCACGCTGACGGCGGGCACCGGTTCCTGGTACCGCGCCCAGTTGCCCGACGGCACGGCCGGGTACGTGCAGGCTCCCCTCATCGAACCGCTCACCCGTTCCTTGCGCAGCACCACGGTAAAGTCGAGCCAGGCCCTTTTGGCGGAGCCGCAGCCCGAGGCCACGGCCATTGCCCGGCTCAAAGCGGGCACCACCGTCAAAGTGCTCGGCCGCTTCGACGCCTTCCTGCTGGTCCAAAACCCGGCCGGCCAGAAGGGCTGGATGGTCCGCCCGGAAAACCAGTACCTGTCGGCGGCGGAATAGGGTAAATAGTGCGGGCAGGGATATTTGAGGATAGGGTTTAAACCCTATCCTATTGATAATGAAGATAGTGAAGCCCAACGTACCCCAATCACCTGGCGGATCAGCGTTGTAATCTCCATAGGATAGGGTTTAAACCCTATCCCTTCCCGATCCGCCTCCGGTCTCCTTTCCTCCCGTCTCCGGTCTCCGTTATTTTACACTTCGCGCAGGGCTTTTACGAATTGATCCAGTTCGCGGGGGCTGGTGTAGATGTTGGGCGTAATGCGGATGCCGGGCATGTTTTCCCACTGCACGGCCTGCGTGTGCACCTGGTAGGCATCGAACAAACGCTTTTCTACCGCTGCCGGCTCCCGGCCCGGCAGGGCCACGTTCACGATCACGCAGCACCGGTCCTCGTCCAGGGGCGTGCGGAAGTACAGCCCGTCCAGGTCGGCCAGCTGGCTCGTCCAGTACCGGCGCAGGTGCCGCAGCCGCGCCTCCTTGTTGGCCCGGCCCAGCCACGCCTGGAACTCAATGGCATAGCCCAACCCCAGGATCGTGGGCATGAGTTGAATGCTCAGTTCTTCGAATTTGCGGATGTTGTCGGACTGCGGCGTGAAGCTGCTCGCCAGCGGCCACAGCGCGGAAATTTTCGACCGCTCCACGTACATCAGCGCCGACGGGATCGGCCCCGACAGCCACTTGTGCAGGGCCGTCACGAAGTAGTCGCAACCCAGCGCCCTGACGTCCGTTTCGAGCAGGCCGAAGCTGTGGGCGCCGTCGAGCAGCACTTCAATGCCCCGCTTTTTGGCTTCCCGGGTGAGGGCCGCCACCGGCAGCACCTGCCCGTTCCAGTTGATCACGTGCGTCAGGTGCAGCAGGCGGGTCCGGTCGGTAAAGGCCGCCACGTACCTGGCAACGATTGCCTCGTCGGTTTCCTCCGGCCCTTCCAGGTTCACCCAGCGGACGGTAATGTTTTCGCGCAGCGCCCTTTGTTTCCAGGAGGCCACGGCTTTCGAGTAATCCTGCTTGCAGGCCACCACCTCGTCGCCGGGCCGGAGCGGCACGCCGAAAATGACGTTGTTGAGGGCTTCAGTGGTGTTGCGGAGCATGGCAACTTCCCCCGCCTGGGCGTTGAGCAGCCCCGCCAGCCCTTCCCGGATGAGTTCGCGCCCCCCTTCCATGTACCGGAAGAGGTAGTAGCTGGGCAGTTGGTTGACCAGTTGGTAGTACGACACGAACGCTTTTTCCACCGCGTGCGGCCCCGCGCTGACGGCGCCGCTGTTGAGATTGACCAGGCCGGGGTGCTGCGGAAACAGGGCCTTCACTTCCGCCCAGAAAGATTCGTCCCGGGCCAGTGCCGCGGGGGATGCCGCCGGCACGGGCGGGTAGGTGCGGGGGGGTACAACGTCGAGGGGTGGGTGGTCTTGCAGAAAAGCCTGCCAGGCAGTGATCCAGGGGTTCATGGGAAGAAAAGTTAGCCCGGCAATATAAAGGGAGTTGGGGAATAATGGGAGTTTGAGAGTTGGGGAGTTGGAGAATCCTGAAATGGGGAAAAGGCTTCGATTTGCCGGAATCAACCCCCTGCCCCCTTGCTACGATTAGGACACATCTTGGGATGAGCTAAAAAGTGGTCAGTGAGACACTGACCACGGCAACAGTGACTCGGATTACGGCAGCATGAGACCTTACCAACGGCCCGCAACTACGCCCGCCGCCATCAGTGTCCCACTGACGGCTCGGAATGACCTTTTATGAATGTCCTATAGAAGTTTCTCAATCGTAGCCACGCGTACGGTGGGTACGCAGTCCCCCTGGGGGATTGGGGAATCGGTGCGTTAAGGAGTTAAAAAAGTATTCCGGGCTAAAAGCACTCCGGATTTTGCTGCCTACCCGGCCAATCCTTATTTTGGAATGACCGATCACCCTTAACCACTTCCTAATCTCCCGCCCCATGTTCCTCCCCACCCTCACCCGTACCCTTGTATTGCTGTGCCTGTCCCTCCTGGCGGCCCCGCCGGCGGCCCCCGCAGCGGCCTTTGTTCCCGTTCCCATCGAAGGCCGGTGGGACATTACCATGCAAATGTCCGGCAAGGAGATGCCCGCCTGGCTGGAAGTACGCCACTCGGGGTTCGAAACGCTGGTGGGCCAGTTCGTGGGGGCCGCGGGCAGTGCCCGGCCGGTGGCAAAGGTCGAGTTTGCCGCGGGACAACTGCGCTTTGCCGTGCCGCCCCAGTGGGAAAAAGGCACCGCGGACCTGCGGTTTGAGGGCCGCCTGCAAGGCGACGGCCTGAGCGGCACCATGACGTTTCCCGACGGCGCGACCGGCACCTGGACGGCCGTGCGGGCCCCGTCGCTGCGGCGGGAACGCGAACCGGCGTGGGGCCAGCCCATCACGCTTTTGGACGGAACCAGCCTGGCCGGGTGGAAGCCGTTGGGCGAAAACCAGTGGCAGGCGGCCGGGGGCGTGCTGCGCAACGCCAAGTCCGGCGGCAACCTGGTAACCGAGCGGACCTTCACCGACTTCAAACTGCACCTCGAATTCCGCTACCCGGCGGGCAGCAACAGCGGCGTGTACCTGCGCGGCCGCTACGAAGTGCAGATCGCCGACAGCACCAGCGCCGAACCCACCGCCGACGAACTGGGCAGCATTTACGGCTTCGTGGCCCCCAGCTTCCGGGCCACGCGGGCCGGCGGGTGGCAGACCTTCGACATTACGCTGGTCGGCCGGCGGGTCACGGTGGTGCTCAATGGCAAAACCCTCATCTGCGACCGCGAAATCCCGGGCATCACCGGCGGCGCCCTCGACAGCCGGGAAGGCACCCCCGGCCCCCTCCTCCTCCAGGGCGACCACGGCCCCGTCGAGTACCGCAACATTGTGCTCACGCCGGGAAAGTAGGGGAATGCGTTATTGAGGATTGGTTATTTGGGTATTGAGGTATCAGTGCAGCCGATGGTCACCCCCAATACCCCAATCCCTTAATACCCTAATACCCAATCCCCACTTTTCCCTATCTTGAACCCCATGAAATTCGAGGCCGTTACCATCAAGGACATTGCCAGGGCGCTGGGGCTTTCTCCCTCCACGGTATCGCGGGCCCTGCGGGGCAGTTACGAGATCAGCCCCGAAACCAAGCAACTCGTGCAGGACTATGCCCGGAAGTTCAACTACCAGCCCAACCCCATTGCCAAAAGCCTCAAGGAGAGCCGCAGCCGGGCCATCGGCGTGATCGTGCCCGAAATCGTCAACTACTTTTTTTCGCAGGCCATCAACGGCATTGACGCGGCGGCCTACCAGCGCGGCTACCACGTGATCGTGTCGCAGAGCCACGAATCGTTCGAACGCGAAGTGGAGACCACCCAGTTGCTCGTGTCGCGGCGGGTGGACGGCCTGCTGGTGTCGCTCTCCAGCCAGACCGACCGCGTGGAGCACTTCAAAGCCTTGCAGGAAAAGGGCCTGCCCATCGTCTTTTTCGACCGCGTTTCCGAAGAGATGGACACCTGCAAGGTAAAGTCCGACAACTTCCAGGGGTCTTACCAGGCTACGGCGCACCTTGCCGGGGCGGGCTGCCGCCGCATTGCCCACCTGACCACGGCCGCGTGGCTTTCGATCACCCGCGAACGGCTGGCGGGCTACCGCAAGGCCCTGGAAGACAACGGGCTGCCCTTCGAGGAGGCGTACGTGAAGTATTTCAACTTCGGCGCCATGAACCCCTCCGAAACCGACCGCGTGGTGGGCGAACTGCTGAAGCACCCGGAACGTCCGGACGCCATTTTTTCGGCCACCGACCGCCTTACTTCGGCCTGCCTGGCCAGCCTCCGCGCCGCCGGGGTGCGGGTGCCCCACGACATGGCCCTGGTAGGCTTTACCAACCTCACGGTGGCCCACCTGCTCGACCCGGCCCTGACCTGCGTGACGCAACCCGCCTTCGAGATGGGCCAGGCCGCCACTGAAATGCTCATCGGGCTCATCGAGAGCAAACGACCCGTCACGCAGTTCGAAACCCGGGTGCTGCCCACGACCCTGTGGACGCGGGCCTCCTCCCGCCGGGACGCCCCACCGGTGGAACCGTGATCCCTTCCCTTTTCGCAACGTCCGTAATCGTTGTCGGCAACGTTTGCGTAAATAAATCGGCGCCCCGCTGCTGGTGAACTGGTAGCAAGTTCTTAAAATAGGTCAATAATCTCCACGATAAACGCCATTTTACGGACGCCATGCCCCAACCGACCTCCCTTACCCTTTGGCAACAGTACAAACTGGGCGACTCCGGGGCCTTCTCGCGGCTGTACGGGGCGTACGTGCAGGTGCTCTACGCGCAGGGGATGCGGGTAACGCCCGACGCCGGCCTGGTGAAAGACTGCATCCACGACCTGTTCGTCGAACTCTGGCGGGACCGGCAACGCGTTCCCCAACCGGAGTCGGTTACGGCTTACCTGACCGAAGCCCTGGGGACGAAGCTGGCGGCGAAAGTAACGGCGCAAGCCGGCCCGGCACCCGTCGAAGAACCGGCGCTGCTGCCCCACCCCGCAATGCCGTCCGGGCGCAACGCCGCTCCCCGGCGCCAACCCGTGGGCGGCTGGCCCGTGCAACTGCCGGTGGGCCGCCCGGAAGTAATGTCCCTCCCCTGCTACGGCGAAGTAGCGCCCCCCGTTCCACGCCTGTCCCGCGCCTTCAAAGCCCTCCAGGGCATCCTCTCTTTCCGGTAAAAAAGAGACGGGAGACGGGAGGATGTCAGAACCTTGATGGGCATGATGAAAGGATGACCAGGATGGGAGCAGGGATGCGGGACGGAGGCTAATCGGGTACGAACCATACCGGTGCTGTGCGTGGGGATAGGGTTTAAACCCTATCTTACGGATAGTAGAAACATGTTCTCAAACCCGACCGGTTAGGCTCGACACTTAGAAGAAGCGTTACTGTACCGAAAGCGGCAGCAATATCCATAGGATAGGGTTTCAACCCTATCCCCCCAACCCTATCCCCCGTCTCCTCTCTTCCCGCTATATTGCGAATACCAAAACCGTCCGTTACCGTCATTGGTCATTGGTCATTCGTCATTCGTAAGTATTCATGCTTTTCACCCCATTTCGCTTGCTGTTCGCGTTGCTCCTGGCCGGGGTGTGCGCCACGGCCCAGCCCCTGCGCGTGGCGCCCAACGGCCGGTACCTCGTGGACGGGCAGGGCAAGCCCTTCTTCTACCTGGGGGATACGGCCTGGGAAATCTTCTCCCGCCTCACCCGCGAGGAAGCCGGCCAGTACCTGAAAAACCGGGCCGCCAAAGGCTTTACCGTCATTGAGGCGCCGGTGCTGCCCATCTTCGGCCGCCTCCAGGCGCCCAACGCGTACGGACAGGTGCCCCTCCACGGGCAAGACCCCGACCGGCCCAACGAGGCGTACTTCGAACTCGTGGATTACGTGGTCAACGCCGCCAACGGCCTGGGCATGTACTTTGCGCTGGCCCCCACCTGGGGCGACAAGGTGAGCATGACCGCCTGGAGCGGCTCCGGCCCCGAAATCTTTACCCCCGAAAAGGCCCGCCGCTACGGCGAGTGGATCGGGCGGCGGTACCGCGACAAACGCATCATCTGGATGCTGGGCGGCGACCGCAACCCCGAAAAGCCGGAACACCTGGCCGCGTGGCGGGAGATGGCCGCGGGCATTGAAGCCGGTACGGGCGGCAATTGCCTGCTGACCTACCACCCAGAAGGACCGGGCAACTCGGCCGTCTACTTCCACGACGACGCGTGGCTGGATTTCAACATGGTGCAGTCGGGACACTCCCGCAAAGACTATCCTAACGACAGCCTGATCGGGGTGAACTACGCCCGGCAGCCTGCCAAGCCCACCCTCGACGGGGAGCCGCGCTACGAGGACCACCCCGTGGACTGGAAGCCCGCCAAGGGCTGGTTCGACGACTACGACGTGCGGCAGGCGGCCTACTGGGCGCTGCTGTCGGGAGCCGCCGGGCACGTGTACGGCAACCACAACGTGTGGCAGTTCTGGCAGCCCGGCCGCGAACCGGTCAGCCACGCCCGTACGCCCTGGCAGCAGGCCCTCGACCAGCCCGGCGCCGCGCAGATGGGCTACGCCCGCAAGCTCTTCGAAAGCGTGGCCTGGCACACCCTCGTTCCCGCCCCCCAACTGCTGCGCAACCCCGGTTCGGGTACCGGCCGGCAGGTGGCCGCGGCATCGGCGGACGGCACGCTGCTGGTGGCCTACTCCCCGCTGGGCGAACCCCTGCGGGTAGATGCGCAGCAATTCTCGCCCGGGTCGGGTACCGCCCGGTGGTTTGACCCGCGGAACGGCACGTTCAGCCCGGTGCGCAAGCAGCCGGCGGCCGGCAAGCCCTTCGTGCCGCCCTCGAAAGGCCGGGGCCAGGACTGGGTATTGGTGCTGGAAAAGAGTACCTTACGGTAAACAAAAATCCTTTCACATGAACATCGGTATCATTGGCGCGGGCAACATCGGGGCGACGGCGGCCCGGCTTTTCATCCGGGCGGGTCACCAGGTAGCCCTGAGCAATTCGCGGGGACCCGACAGCTTGGCGGCGCTGGTGGGGGAACTGGGGCCGCAGGCCCAAGCCCTGCCGGTGGAAGAGGCAGCCCGCTTCGGCGACGTGGTGTTGCTGGCCGTGCCCTGGCACCTGCCCGAAGCCCTGCCTTCCCCCGC
Source organism: uncultured Cytophagales bacterium (assembly GCA_902805615.1). Lineage (GTDB taxonomy): Bacteria > Bacteroidota > Bacteroidia > Cytophagales > 172606-1 > CADCTQ01. The sequence continues at coordinate 3,143 of CADCTQ010000462.1, read as the reverse complement.
ATCGGTGCGCGGCAAGGTGGTGATTGACGCCATGAACCCCTACCGTCCCGGCGGCGGCCTCTACGACCTGGGCGAGGCTACCTCCAGCGAAGAGACGGCCAAACGGCTGCCCGGCGCCCGGCTCGTGAAGGCGTTCAACAGCATCTGGTACAAGCACCTGGCCGAAAACGGGGACGTGAACCGGCCGGTGGGGGGACGCCACGCCATCTACGTGGCCGGCGACGATGCGGAGGCCAAGGCGGTGGTGCGCGACCTGGTTGCGGCCATCGGCTTTGACCCGGTGGACACGGGTTCGCTCCGGGAAGGCGGCAAAAAACAGCAGCCGGGAAGTCCCGTCTACGACCAGGTGCTCAAGGGCGCCGAAGCGCAAGCACTGCTCCGGCAACTGTATCCCGGTTGACCCTGTCGTTAATTGAATGCGCCGCGAACGGCCAGACGGCAGCGTTGTAAAGGAGACCGCCGGCAGGGAGTACGGCGGAAGACGCGCGGAGAGGTGCAAGCCGGGCTACTTCATTGGCTGAATGCCTGCCAGCAGCGCCAGAAATCCCACCACCTGCACCCCACCCCGGTATTCCATGAATTGCAACCACGTTTTCCGGAGCGACTCCCAATCTACGCCCTGCACACCGGGGGCATATTGGTGAAACCGCGCATTGATCGGCATGTTGAACTTGACCGCCAGCAGGACGTCCACCACCACGCACCCGAAAGCAATGACAGTGGTGATGAAGGCGGCAGAACCCGGGGCCTTCACAAGGGAGAGGACCAGGATCAAACCCGTAAGCAGCGTAGCCGGGTACACAAACTTCAGGCGTCCTTCGATTACCTGGTCAGTGGCATTTCTGATGTCGGCATAGGCATCCATGGAAATACCCGAAAAAGCCTTGCTTGCCGAAAACAGGTAAAAGATTCCCTGGGCAGCCACCACCAGGTAAAGCAGAAGAAATGCAATTCTTAAAGTGTTGACGAGCATAGTTTTGTGTGTTTAAATGCAGGTTTGGTGTACCGCAAAGGAAGCCGCAACGGCAATCATATTTCTTGACGGAAGTCAAGATTTAGCAAAGCAGCACATGGGCGAAGAACTAAGAAGTCAGGTAGAAAAAATTGTCAGGATCAGTGATGCCGAGTGGGAGGCATTCCAGGGCATACTCAAACCCAAAAAGCTTAAGCGGCATGAACTCTTTCTCGAACAGGAACAGGTATGCCGGCACATGGCCTACATTGTAAAAGGATACGTGCGGTTTTACTTCCTGGTGGGTGGGGAAGAAGTAACCAAAGAGTTCAGCTTTGAAGGGAGCTTCTGCGGCTCTTATGCCAGTTTTATCTCGGGCAATCCTTCCCGCTTCAACGTGAAGGCGATGGAAGACCTTTCGTTACTGATCTTCACCCGGCCCCACCTCATGGAAGTGGTTGACCGATACCCGGCCCTGGCAAAATTCGTGTTGTTCTCCGTAGAAAACCTTTTTGTGCGCAAAGAAAACCGCGAAGCTTCCTTCCTGCTTGACAGCCCGGAAGAGAAGTATGAAAAACTGTTGAGCGAACAAAAGGAAATGCTGCAAAGGGTGCCCCTGAAGTACATCGCCTCCTACCTCGGCCTCAGCGCCGAAACCCTGAGCCGGATCAGGGCCCGGCACCGGTAGGTTTACCGTTCACCCCATCTGGCCCCCCACCGCCCGTTGCCTCCAAAGGTATTTTAGCAAAGCGGGACACCCGGAGGGGGACGGACACCGGATCAGGGCTGCCCCGGGCCTACGGCGTTGCGGATGGCCTGGAGCAGGTCTTCGGGCGTGCCCACGTCGAGGCAAGTGCCGTCTTCAAAAACCCGGCTGCCGACCCACAGGCCCGCGGCCACGGCGGCTTCCAGCACCTCCCCCACCGAGAGTTCCGGCGGGGTACTCCCCGGCTGCCCGTACCCCGCCGTGCGCCGGGCCAGGAACCCGTGCATGAACGCCGTGAACGAAGGCCGCCACACGGCCAGGGCCCAGCCGTACCGCAGGTGCGAAGTTGCGGGTTTGAACGCGAAGCCCTTCACCCGGCCGGACGGGTCCAGGTCCACCATGTCCCACTTGTGGGGGGCATTCACCGGGAACACGCCCAGCACCACATCGGCTTGCCGGGCGTCGAGTTCCCCGAGCAGCTGGGCAAAAGCGTCTTCCGGCGTAAACAGGATGTCGGGGAAGCCGAAAGCAACCGTGCAGTGCCCCACGAACGGGTAGGCTTGGTCGAGGGTGTAGGGCGGGCCGTAGGGCTGGTGCATCATCAGGTAGCCGATCTGCATGTCCAGCCCGCTGCCGTCGCCGTAGTACTCGGGTATGTCCCACTTGCCCTTCCGGATCACGATGAAAGCCTTGGTCACGCCGGCCGTGCGCATCCGTTCGAGCAGGTAGTGCGACACCACCTTGGGACGCAGTTCCCCCTCCGGCCCGTGCGGGTGAAAGCCGACGGGAAAAAGCTCCTTACTGCCCGGCAGCGGCGAAATGCGGGTGGCCTTGCCCCCGGCGGGTATCAGTCCGATCAGGTCCGTTTCCATGCGTGCAAGCTTACCGAAAAAAACGGCCGGTAGTGCATGACTACCGGCCGTTGTACTGAACGCATTCCCTTTCAAAATCCCGTTACCGCCGGATCACCACCTTCCGCACGGCAACCGTGCCGTCTTCGGCCGTGAGGCGTACCGAGTACACGCCGCCGGGGGCCGTCCGAACCCGGAAGTGCAACTGGTTGCGGCCGGCCTGCACGTGGAACGCCTGGCCGTCGCGGGGCTTCGAGAGGGCGTCCAGCAGTTCGAGCCGTACCCGCCCGGCCGCGGCCGCCTGGTACGTCACCGTAAACGATTCACCCGCCGGGTTGGGGAAGAGTTGCACCACCGCACCGTCCGCCGGAACTTCCGGTCCGGCTTCGCGGGCCCGGGGCTTGGCGCCGCCGCAGGCGACCGTGCGCCTGGTTGCCGTCACCGTGCGGGTCTGCCCGTCGGGGCCCTTCAGCGACCACACCAGGTCCTTGCCGTTAAACACCACCGTGAAGGCGTTGTCCACCTTGCCGGGTTGGAAGGCAGTGACCTGGCCGCGGTTGGGGCCGGGCGTAAACTTGTTGGCTTCGCCCACCGGGATGGTCACGGCTTCGGTGTTGTCGTTCACGTAGCCGAA
>CADCTQ010000461.1:9465-9840 GCA_902805615.1 uncultured Cytophagales bacterium | reverse complement strand
TGAGACATTTGAAAAAATAGAACGGGTTCTTGAAGACTACGCTTTGGGAGAACTCATCAAAGAAAATAACCCCGAGGATAAGTTAAGCCTGCAGGAGGCAAAAGAATTCTACAAGAACCTCAAAAAGGCAGAGTAGCTTGAAGATTTCAATCAACAAAAGGTTCTTGAAGGACTTGGCTAAAATTCCATCGGGAGACAGGGCCAGAATTGAGATGTTCGTATTTGAGGAGTTGGAGCAGTATGAAGGTATCGAACAGATTGGCAATATGGAGAAGCTGCAAGGATACGATAAGTTTTACCGGGCCAGATTTGGCAATTACCGCGTAGGAGTACGTTACGAAAATAACGAGTTAACTGTCGAAAGGGTACTCCATC
>CADCTQ010000461.1:0-9455 GCA_902805615.1 uncultured Cytophagales bacterium | reverse complement strand
CCATCGCAAGGAGATATATAAATTTTTCCCCTAAAACAGAGACAAGAATAAAATAGGAAGAACGGCCCATAACGTTAAGCAAGCCGGTTAATGGGCCGCCTCACCGCAGCGCACATTCATGAGGCCACGCCGCCGGTTGCTCATCTTCCGTTGGTTGAACTGATGATTTTTGTCCGTTCAGTTCGCAACTATCAAAGAATCAATAACCAAGCATGTCGGCTTTTATAACTTTTGCAATTCTGACCAAAGAAGGGCTTACCGGTTTGGGTAAGAACCTTCCCGATATTGATACTTATCTGGAAAACGAGGCACAGGTAGTAGCGGAACTACCAGATAATGGATATTCATTTGGTCCTCTGCTGGTATTGCTGGCCGAGAAACGCATTGATCTTTCCGATGCAGACAACGATCCTTTGATGAATAAAATAGCCGGGGAAACCGGGCAAACTTTCCTGATCGCAGATACAAAACGAAGGGCAGCATTGATCAGACAATTAAACCCGGCCAACTTCAAAGAGGCCGACTTAGGTGCTTTTTATGAACGATTCACCGAAGTTTCAGATCAGCAAAGTGGTCAGGATATGCTGGCACAAATCAAAGGATTGCAAGAGAGTCTGAAAAAGATCAAATCAGATGAGGAGGCACTGGTAATCCTGGTGACCAGTTGAAGAAGAGGCTTCTTTGCGTTCGTTCATAATGGGAGAACATCTTTAGAGGGCGTCATCACTTGTCGGAAATGAATCCGGCTCGTAAACCTTTCGGGTTTTTAAAACCCGAAAGGTGTCTCCGAAAAGATAAGACACCCGCTATATCCCGGGAAGTATGGCTGCGGGTGGCTGACCAGGCCGTCGGCCGGTGCGTACGCGCAGTGAAGCCCGCCAACGGCAAAAAGGTCCGCCGGGAATCCTGCGACGGAACTGCTGGTGTATCGTAATCTTTCCGCACTTTTGACCCGCTAACCACCTGCCTTGAAAATACCCTTGCTCAACACCCTGCCGGCCCGCTGGCTGTGCATTCCCGCCGCCCTGGTGGCTTTGTTCGCCGGGTGGGGGCTGCTGCGTAACCCGGCCCCCGTCAAACCCTGGAATGTATACATGCCCGGCGTCGGCACCGGCTCTTCTCCCCGGGTGGCCGATCTGACCGGAGACGGCGTACTGGACATTGTGATGGGGGCCGGCGGGAGAGAAAACCAACCCAGTGATACGGCCATCATCGCCCTGGACGGACGCGACGGTACGCTGCTGTGGCACCGGGCCGGGCGTAACCAGATGGTAGGCTCCGCTGTATTCAAAGACGTCACGGGCGACGGGGTGGTGGATGTTTTTATCGGGGGGCGGTCGGCCCAACTGGTGGCCCTCAACGGCAAAACCGGCGGGCTGATCTGGGAGTTCTTCCCGCTGGAGAACGCACCGGGGAAAAAGGCCAATCCGGCCGATGCGGGGTGGTACAACTTCTTCAATCCGCAGTTTGTTGCCGACCAGGACGGGGATGGCCTGGAAGACCTGCTTATTTCCAATGGCGGCGACTACTCGGTTCCGCCCCGCGACCCCAACCGCCCGGCGGGCAACTTGTTGGTCATCAGCAGCCGGAATGGCCGCTTGCTGGCCAAGGCACCCGTGCCGGATGGAAAAGAAACGTATATGTCGCCGGTAGTGGCTGATTTTGAAGGAGACGGAACGTGGTGGGTCATCTTTGGGACGGGTGGCGAAACCATTGGCGGAAACCTGTACCGGGCCCGCCTCACGGAAGTACTGGGCGGAAATCTTGCCGGTGCCCGGCTGCTGGCCTCCAGCCCGGAAAAAGGGTTCATTGCGCCGCCGGCGCTGGCCGACATTACCACCGACGGCGTTCCCGACATCGTCGTCAATTCGGTGGACGGCCGCACGCTGGCCATTGACGGACGGAGCGATTCACTGCTCTGGCAGGTTGAAACCCGGCATACGGAAGGGTACTCCTCACCGGCCGTGGGGTATTTCAACCAGGACTCCATCCCGGATTTCTTTTCAAACTTCGGATTAGGGGCCTGGCCTACCATTGTCAATTCGGTTCAACTGCTGGTTGACGGTAAAACCGGCCAGGTGCTCTACCGGAGTAACCTTGGTGGTTTCCAGTATGCCTCTCCCGTGTCGGCGGATATGAACGGCGACGGTTTCGATGATGGCCTGCTAAGCCTCAACACCTGGTACAGCGGAACCTACGAAAACGTATACTACGCGCAACTGATGGTATTCGATTTCCACCACCGGAAAAATTACCCGGCCGGCGATACGTTGCTGGGGCAGAATCTGGCTTCTACGCCCTGGGCCGGCGACCTGGACGGGGACGGAACACTGGACATCATTTCCTGTTCGACCGGCGTCCTCCGGCAGACCAACGACATTGACAATCCCAAAGCCCTGCGCATCTCCTTGTTGCAAACGGGACAGCCCATCAGAAAAACCCTGCGGTGGGGAGCGTATATGGGCTCTTCATACAATGGCGTATTCAGCAGAAATTCCGCCGCTTCCGCAAAGCGCACGGGCTTGCCTGAACACGCACAGACAACAACCGGTAGCAACGGAAGCAGCATGTTTTAGACCGGAACGGAAGCGAATGGAGTAACCCCGCGCTGCCATTGGACTCGTCGCGGTACTTCGGCGAACGGATGATCCGCAACGTGCTGCCCAACCGGCTGTGCCCCGGCAAAGACGTGACCGGCATCATCCACCGGGCCACCGTCGCCAGAGCCGGCCACCTCGACGACGCGTTCAAGTATTTGGATTCGTTCGTGAAGGAGCGGGCGTAGGGAGATGAAGGATTGACGAGGTTTCGGGTACTTATTTGTTGTACACAATTAAACAAAACAAATGAAAAAATACCTTTTTTACTTTGCCGCTTTTGGCTGGGCTTTGAGCTTATTGATCCACCTGTTGGCATTAGCCGATATTGACGTAACCGAAAGTGTCCCTTTTGTCTGGCTACTGCACTTGGGAATTTTTGTCGTATGGCTTCCTGTGTTGTTGGAATTAAGAAAGGAACAAGATTTACAAAATGGTTCCTTTAAAAACAGAATGAACCCGGCAATTTTTTTGAAGGCAGTATTTAAAGGTACCCCTACCTTGTTAGTCATAATCGCCGTAGCGGGCTTTTTCTATGCAATGATCAACTTTCTACTCTTTATGCAGTCTCAAACTGGTGTTCCTACCCTAAAAGAAGGTCAATACGTTCTGTCCAATCACGGCCAACTGATTAAGACTTTAACTGAAGCAGAATATCATCACTACAAAGCCAATGAAGTAAGAGGGTTTTCTGGCCACTGGATTGCTTTTTATGGAATAGCCACGGCCGTATTATTTAGATTTATTAGACCGGTCGATCAGAAAGAACAAATAGCTGAGGTTTAAGGTGAACAAACAAGAACTGTACACAACACCAGCCACGACCGGTCACCGGCCTGCCTCACCGCAAACCTCAGCAAGAAGGCACGGCGCCGGGTGGCTTCGCTACGTCAGGTAAAATTTAAGCTATGAACAAGTACGAAAGGCTGCGAGCTGGAAAAACAGTAGTTACATCCTTCATAGTGGGCTTGATGATCATGGCATTTTTAATGGAGATCAAAAGTGGTGGGCTGTTGTTTTTTTTATACTTATGTTTCTTATCCCCTTCTCCGTTGGTGCCCTGGCCAAAGAAGACTTTCACATTAAACGCTTCAGTATTGGTTTGCTTTGTTCTATGGTTATACTCTGGTTTGTTTCAGTATACGTTGCTGACGTACAAGGGGTAAGGGGTGAGGAAAAACTGAGAAGCGTCGTAAAAGCCATTGAAGCTTACAAAGTTGAAAATCATGTCTACCCGGCTAATCTTGATTTTATTTCTAAGGAGTTGAAATATGCCTTCATTGGCGTTTATCCTAAGTCAATCAATCTTTACCGGTACAACGATACTACTTATAAAGTTGGCTGGAATTATGATTTCCGCATTTATTATGACAGCCAAGACAGTTCTTGGATAAACAGCTTAAAATATAAAAAGTAAAGGAAAAATTTTTCCTGACACCGAACCCAACGATACCCGCCCTTCCCAACCGCATGGCTCTACCGCAACGGGACGGGTGTACGTGGGTTCTTGATTCGTTGGCAGTAAACAAATGGAAAACCACAAAGCAAGGAAGATCGGCGGCAGGCAGAAGTGCGCCCCACCGCAGGGCCACCGCTTGCGCACCCGGTTTGCGGGAGGGCGTTGCGCTGGATGGTATTGAAAACATGATAGACATAGACTTCAGAAAGACCAGACAAGCAGGAAAAATAGTTGCAACCAGGCAATACTGGTTGATTGACAACTTTTTGCTGGTTGTGCTTGCCATGTTAAGCACAGGTTTCGGATTGAAGGTGTATGTAGCTGAAGTAAAGTTTCAAACAGGAGATACTGAGAAAATGATCTTTTGGGGCCTTTTTTTCGTTTCGACTGCACTGGCGTGCCATACCGGATGGAAAATTAAGTCAAACCGAAAACTGGCATTGATCAAGACTCAACTTTCAAAGAAGACCGCCAGAATGCTCATTGATCGTATGGTGAAAGATGAAGGATGGATACCACTAAGGAGCAATAGTGATTTTATTATAGCAAAAACCCGGTCAAAGTGGTTGGCAGCGCAGGAAATTGTGATACTTCCCGAAGAAGAACAAATCAGAATAAATGTACGCCTGGAACCGGGGCCAAAAGGACGGTTCCCTTTTTCCTTCGGCAGAAATAAGCGATTGATTAAAAAAGTAGAACAAAGGATAAAAACACCATCTGACACGAAGCAAACCGATCAGCCCGCCGTCTGACCGCAGAACCAACGCACGAGGCAATGCCGCCGGCAAGGGGATTCACTTCACTACAATGTGTCTCCCAAAGTTAAAATCGTAAACTACCCGGGAGAGCCCAATAAAGTCGAATTGTGGGTTGAGGTGGCAGATGAAATCATGATGGACTGTTACCGCGCCGTGGTCAGTGTCTCACTGACCACAATTGCACCCTCTCCGCTGCCCGCCGGTGTCCCATAAAAAAAGTCCGGCAAGCCCTCCCTGCGGAAGACTTGCCGGACCGGAAACCTGCCCGGGCAGGACGAAAATTAACGTTTGATGAACTTGAGCACCCTGGTGTTGTTGCCCGCTTCTACGCGCAGCAGGTACATGCCCGGCCGGAGCGAACCTACCTCCAGGTCGAGGTGCTGGTCGCCGCTGACGCGGTGGGTGTTTTGCAGGTACTGCTTGCCGGCAGCATCCAGCACGCCGGTACCCGTCACCTCGCCGGCCGCGAAGGGCAGCTCCACCGTGAAGCGATTATCGGCCGGGTTGGGATACGCCCGGAGCGTTTCTTTGGCTTCCATGCCGGAGTCGTCGGCCGCTACGCGGGCCGTCGTATTTGCCTTCCATACTTCCACGCCCGAGAAGTTGGCCGCGCCGCCGGTGGTGGCGAGGTTGATCGTGCCGTCCGTGACGGTGGCCTGGTAGGGCCCGAGCTTCTTCCAGGTGCCGGCCGGGCCGGAGTAGTAGTTGCTCTGCACCACCTTGCCTTCGAGCAGCACCGAGAACGTGGTCGGGCTGTTGTCTTCCCACACGTAGAGGTACACCCGGTAGGTGCCGCTGGGCACCGAGGTCAGGTTCAGTTGCAGGCCGCTGCTGCGCCAGATCGAAGAGCGGATCATTGCCGTGCGGGTGGCATCGGTGGCCGGTACCAGCGCCGTGGTGGTGTTGGTGAACGTGCCGCCGTTGTGGTTGTAGTTGAGGGCCGTCTTGCCCGCCCACGCCTTGCCGTCCAGTGTAACTGCGTTGCCGTTCAGGTTGATGGCCCGGTAGAAGGCGTACGTGGTGCTGGGAACGCTCCTCTGGAGGGTGAGCCCGCCCGTCGGCTTGGAACCGTCCGTACCTTGTTCAAACGTCCTGATGGTCGTGAAGTCCATGCCGGTCGGCAACACCCTGAATATGCCGCCCCAGCCGCTGGGTCCCGCGTTCTCCGTCATGCCGTAGAGGACGCCGCCGCTTCCCTGCACCAGGGCGCCGACCGGGTTGTTGCCGTAATAATCATTCGTAAAGGCAAATATCACCCGGAACCCGGTGCCGTTCGTATTGATCTTGAAGATGGTTCCCCGGTTGTCGTATCCCCCTTGTCTGGCCGTGCCGTACAGGGCGCCGTCCGTGGCCCGGATCAGGGTACCCTTCGGTTCAGTTCCTTCGGAGAGGGTCAGTCGCTTGAGCACGGCAAAGCCGGTGCCGGTGGGACTGATCTTGAAGATGGTGCCGTTGCCGCCCAGGTTGCTGTCTTCGATGCCCCCGCGGGAGGTCGTGCCGTACAACGTGCCGTCGGTGCCCTGCACGAGGCCGCCGTAAGGAGCCGCGCCTTCCGAGCCAATGCTGAAGCTTTTGAGCACCGTAAAGCCGGTACCGTTGGTGTTCACCCGGAACACCGTGCCGCCGTTGGTGTTGACGCCGCCTTCGGAAGTGGTGCCGTACAGGGCGCCGTCGAGGCCCTGCATCACGCCCTCCTGGGGACGCTGCCCGTCGGCTTGCGCCAGGTGCCGCACTACGGCAAAGCCCGTACCGTTGGTGAGGATCTTAAACACCGTGCCGCCGTTGTAGGTGCCGCCGAAGAGGGTTACCCCGTAGAGGGCGCCGTCGCGGCCCTGGATGAGCTTGCCCACCGGCCCGCTGCCACCCGTGCCGCTGAAGTGCTTCACTACGCTGTAGCCCGTGCCGTCGGCGTTGATCTTGAAGAGGACGCCGTGGCCGGCGTTGCCGCCCCGGTACGCGGTGCCGTAGAAGGCGCCGTCACTGGCCTGCACCATCGTACCCCGGGCATCCATGCCGTTGCGGTCTCCGCCGAAGGTAGCCACCGTGGTGTACGCCGTGCCGTCCGGCTTGATCGAGAAGAGAATGCCGGTCTGGTCCTGGTAGTTCGACGCCGCGCCGTACAGGGTGCCATCGGCGCCCCGCGCCAGTTGTTTGGCGGGGGTTTGGCCCGCGAAGTGCTTCAGCACCCGGAAGTCAGCGCCGTTGGCCGTGATCCGGAACAGCGTGCCCTCACCGAGGTCGCCGGCCAGCGAAGTAGTGCCGTAGAACGCCCCGTCGGCGCCCTGCAACAGGGGGCTGTCGGGCAGAATGCCGTCCGGACCGGTCATGGACCGCAGCAGCGTGAAACCCGTGCCGTCGGGGTTGATCTTGAAAATGCTGCCCGGATTGTCGAGGCCCCGGTAGGTGTAGATGCCGTAGGTGGTGCCGTACAGGACCCCGTCGGTGCCCTGCGTCAGGCGGTTCTGCGGGCCGGCGCCGTCCGCGCCGTTGAAACGGTGCAGCATCCGGAAGCCGGTGCCGTCCTGGTTGATGCGGAACACCGTACCCGTGTAGCCGATGCCGCCGCCATCACTGGTGGTGCCGTACAGCACGCCGTCTCGGCCCAGCAGCAAGGCGCCCACCGGCGCTCCTCCCTGGGTACCGTCGAAGGTTTTCAGCACGGAGTAGCCGGTCCCGTCGGGGTTGATGCGGTAGACGACGCCGGAGTTGGTTGAGCCGGTGCGGGTAACGCCGAAAAACGCGCCGCTGCTGTTCTGGGTCAGGCTCCCTACCGGGTAATACGGCCCGCTTTGGTTGCTGAACGTCTTGATCACGGTGTAGCCGGAGCCGTCGGCGTTCATTTTGAAGATCTGGTTGCTGTACTGGCTTACGGCGTAAAACGCGCCGTCAATGCCCTGGGTCAATCCGCCGTTGCCGAGGCCCGATCCGCCCAGGCGCCGTAACACCTTGAAGTTGGTGCCGTCCCGGTTCACCTTGTAGAAAGCGTACGCGTACGGGTCCGTAGACGAGCCCTGCGTGATGCCGTAGAGGGCGCCGTCCCTGCCCAGCACCGCCCCGGCGGCCGGCCCGTTGCCCGGGTTCACGAACGCTTTGCGAACCGTAAAATTGGTTGCCGCACTCGTTACGGAGAAAACGGTGCCCCCGCCCTGCGGACCACTGACGCGGGTAAGGCCCCACAGTACGTCCTGGGCCATGAGCTGCTGCCCGATGAGCAATGCCCCCAATAACATTCCGGCTAAGCCGTTGCGGAGGAGGCGCGAAAAAAGATACTTGTGTAACATAAAAGGGTAAGAATGGGTAATAAGTGAATTGGTAAAAATTATTGATTGGGTGAAAAGAAATGCGGAGGATTGGAGCGTGAAAAACTTGTTCCTTTAACTTCACCCAAGCTACTATTCTGTTTCCGGACCCGTTGGCGCAACCGAGTAACCGTGCGGAAATAGTGAGCCGGTGCGGCTACTTATCTAGTGGGCGTATCATGGGCGCAGGCGGCGGCCGGCCTCGCAGTGTCCATCCGGGTCAAACCCAGGCGGGAACTTTGCCGGGAAAATAGGAGCATTGGACGAAACCGGCGGCAAAACGCGGATTCCGCGGCCGTAGGGAGGGTCAAGCGCATGGGTAAGCAGGAAGCCGGCCGGAAAAAAGGCGGTACGCATGGGGCAAAAGGAAAAGGGGCATAGCACCCGGTGGCCGGGTGTATTCCGGGAAAACGTGATGATGCGTCAATGATTGGGGAGTCTCACCGGCCGGGTGCCTGTGAGGGAATGTTGTAACTCCCGGGTGCTGAAAAATTTACTCTCTGACTGCTTAATGACTTTGCCCGTTGGCGAAAGAAATCGGGGTGGGAGAAAAATTTTAGGTATCTCAAATTTAACTAAAAAGCAATTATTTCCCGCCCAAACGCTCCGTTTTTTTATTGGAGGAGCGAGAAGGCTGTGCACGGACTTCTCCGGTGATTGCGGCAAAGTGCGTGCCCCTCCTTCTCACTCCTTTTTTTCTCCGTGCCCGCCGGGCTAATCCTGCTCCACCAGCGCCGGGGCCGGCACGCGGTTGGGCAGGGTGATGGTGAACACCGTACCCACGCGGGGCCGCGACGACACGCTGATGCTGCCGCCGAGCTTTTCCACCACCTGCTTGGTGATGTAGAGCCCCAGCCCCGAGCCGTACGACTCCAGCGACGCCCGGAAGAACATGTCAAAAATGCGGTCCAGGTACGCCGCGTCAATGCCCTGCCCGTTGTCTTCGATGCGCAGGGCGGCCTGCTGCTGGTCGGTGCGGATGCGGATGTGAATGTACGGCTCCACGCCCTCGGCCTGCTGGTACTTGATCGAGTTGGAGAGCATGTTCTGGAGGATGATGGCAATGCGCGAAGGGTCGGAGAAAAACGGCTCCTTCGACTGCACGTCGGTGATGATGCGCACCCGGTCGGCCCGTTCCATGTAGCGCAGGTTGTCGGCGCAGTCGGCAATGATCTTCTCGAAGTCCACCGGCTCGGTGGCCACCGACAGCCGGCTGTTGCGCGAAAAGTTCATCAGGTCGAGGATGAACGTATCGAGCTTGTTGACGCTCTTTTCGATCAGGTGCAGCAAGTGCGGGTGCTTCTCGGGGTCTACCTCCATGCGGATGAGGTTCACCAGCCCC
>CADCTQ010000460.1 GCA_902805615.1 uncultured Cytophagales bacterium | reverse complement strand
GCCCCAAAAAGAACAAAAAAGGTCTAGGCCCAATGATGCTTCCCCCCACTGGGCTTACCCGCCCCTCGCCATTGGGCCTAGACTTTTTTGGTTCTTTTTGGGGCAATGCCAAAAAGAACAAACGCCACTTCCCGCATCATCAACCGATCCCCATCCTATCTCCACCCATTACAAACCACCCATCCCATTACCACCCCTCACATTACCGCCCAGCACAACCGCCCCATCACTAATCCACCCATCACTCACCCTAAGCCCCTCAAATACGCACATACGATAATATCATACCAACAGTAGGTTGAAACCGTGGGCTGGGTTTGCCTGATTTACGCTTTCCTACGCTTCAACCCTGGAACCCTCTCTGGTTGGAGCATCCACGCTTGAACCTCTCTCCTTCTGCCTATACCCGCATCCCCGCGTACGCCATGCCCCAAGCGTCCACGCTTGGTTGGTTCATTCATTCGTAAAGCACAACTACAACTACACGGGAAACTGAACGGCAAGGATCGCCAAGGGATCAGCATTTACCAGATTAAAGGATGACCAGGATTGCGGCGCAAAAAGAGGGCGCAAAGAAATACGCGTACGCCTTGCGGTCTTTGCGTCTTCTTTGCGCCCTCTGCGGCTCATTCTTTTTCTTTGCGGTCTTTGCGCTCCGCCTTTGTGCCTTTGCGTGAAACCCTTTTCTTCAAAAAGACGCGATACATCGCGTCTCTACGCCAGGCCGGCCCTCCGTGTCTCCGTGGTGAATCTGTCGCCGGGCACTACAGCAGGGCTTTCGAGATGCTGATGAGGCGGCGGTAGTTTTGGTCGGGGTACAACTCGCGGATGTCGCCGGCCAGTTCGCGCAAGGAGAGAAACAGCGTAAGCGCGGCCTGGTCAAGCGCCTGGAAACCGTTCAGGTAGGCATTCACGAACCGTTCGGTAAAGGCTGGTTTCAACTGGTTTACCGTGAAGAACATCGTCACCGCGTTTCCTTCCACCTGGTAGGGCTTCAACGCGTCGGCCAGGAAGCGCAGGAAGCCGAGCCGGACTTCGTGTTCATCCGACAGGAACGCGTAGCCGTCCGCGGCAAGGGTGCGGTAGAGCCCCGTGAGTTCCCGGTGAATCCGGCAGATCAGCAGTTGCTCATTTTTGGGGTGCTGGCCGTACACGGCCACGAAAATATTGTTGATGAGTTGGGCAACGCCGCTTCTTTCAGTGGTTGCGGATTGTTCGGGCAATTGAGACAACTTGTTGGCAGGTACGGGCTGGAATTGCATTGGCCGGTGGGTTATTGGTTTTGGATCAGAATCTTACACCCGCCCCTGTATATGTCCGGGGTCCAAATGGTAACCCTTCCCGGCGCGTCTTCCGGCATCCTCCGCCCTTCCCTTACATAAGACCTTTATTTACAGCTTGTCAAGCGGGCGGCCCTCCCTGCTGCGCTGCCTCCGGGTGGTCTTTCCCGCGCCAAAATCTTTCATGGGAAACCCATGCCCGCGGGGTGAAAGCGCGGGAAGCCGGGACCGGGGCGGCCGGCAGTAACTCAGCGGGCCAGGGCTTTGAGGGCTTGCGGCGCCAGGGGCTTCTCCAGGTAGTCGCGCACGGCGTAGGTACCGGCTTTTTCGCGGTCTTTGGTACTCGTGGAAGAAGTGAGCACCACGATCCGTTCGTGGATGAGCCGGCTCTTGCCCGACCCCTTGAGGGCGTCCATGAATTCAAAGCCGCTCATGGCCGGCATGTTCAGGTCCAGCAGGATCAGGTCGGGGCAGGCGCTTTCGTGGGCGAAACAGGCGTTGATAAAGGCCAGGGCCGCCTCGGCGCTGTGGTAGGTTTGTACGTGGCCGGCCAGGTTTTCTTCCTCCAGGGTAAGGGCAATCAGGAAAGTGCTGGTGGGATCGTCATCAATCACCAGGATCCGGTCGAACAATGTCTGCTTGCTGATCATAGAAGGATATCGAACACGCTTTGGTAACACCCAAACACTGGCTCAAACTACGATTTATTCAAAAAAGTTGCCTTAGCGCTGCCGCAAGGCACAACTTTATAAAAACCCATGCAACCTCTTCATCAACCACTGATCCCCCGGGAAGAAGATGCCTCTTTCCATAAACCAGCCGGGCGGGAATTTGTTTGCTCCCGGTGTAAGGAATCCGCCCGCGGTGCACCCGCCCCGTGCCCGGCAACGACCGGCACGCCGGGATTCCGGGCGGATGAAGGCATTGCCGCCCGGAATCCCGGCGCGGCAACGGGCCGGAAAGCGATGTAACCAATTGCGTGCAATTCGATTTTATGCAAATCCATTGAATACTAGCTTTGTCGCACGATGGAAACACCTTCCAAGAGCCTGCTTCAGTTAGACACCTTCTTTTGTTTTCAGCTTTACGCCGCCTCCCGGGCCCTCACGGCGCGGTACCGGCCACTGCTGGAGCCGCTCGGCCTCACCTACCCCCAGTACCTGGTGATGGTGGTGCTGTGGGAAAAGGATTCGCCCAACGTCAAGCAGCTGGGCGAAAAGCTGTTCCTGGACAGCGGCACCCTGACGCCCCTGCTCAAGAAGCTGGAAGGCCAGGGCCTGGTGGTCCGCCGGCGGGCCGCCGCCGACGAACGGCAGGTGATCATTGATCTTACGCCCCGGGGCCGGGAGCTGCGGCAAATAGCCGAGGGCGTGCCCGCCGCGCTGCTTTGCCAGTTGGACCTGGATGAGCAGGCGGCCGGCCAGTTTCACCAGACCCTGCAAGCGTTCACGTCCGGCCTTACTCACCCGTCCACCCCGTAAGCGCCGCCGCCGGGCTTCCGTTTTTGTTTTCAACCCCTTTTTATTCACGTTTCATACTTCCATTATCCATGAACTCCCGCTTCCGGCTTGTATCCTATGAACAAGCACCCGCCGGCGTAAAAGCCATCTATGAAGAAACCATGCGCGAAATGGGCATTCCCTTCGTGCTCAACTGGTTCAAGTGCCAGGGCTCCAACCTCCAGCTGCTGGAAGGCAACTGGGCCAAGCTCCGCTCGACCATGCTCAAAGGCGAGTTGCCCTTTATCCTCAAGCAGCTCATCATCTACAACATCTCCAAAAACAAAGGGTGCCACTACTGCGCCCACGCCCACGGCGTGATCGTGGATTCGATGAGCAAGACCCTCACCGGCCGCGACGACCTGCGGCTGACCCGGCACCTGGACAGCGACTACGTGCCGGCGGCCTACAAGACGGCCATCCGGATCGTGACGGCCAGCGCCCTCTCCCCCCAGAACACCACCGACGAGGATTTCGAGGAACTGCGCGAAGAAGGCTTCAACGAAACGGAAATCAGCGAGCTGATGGCGCTGGCCGACCTGACCAACATGCTCAACACGATTGCCGACATCTCCGGCATCCGGATTGACAACGAACTCATGGAAGCGGTTTAGCCCATGGACCCCGTACCCGCCGGCGAGCCGCCCATTGAACTGAAGGAGCATTCGCAAAGGCTTCGTTACGAGGCATTTTCCCACCTTGCCACCCAGATAAACCAGGCCACCGGCGCCGGGCAGGTGGGCCAGGCGCTGGTCCGGCACGGCAAATTCATCCTGGACGCTTTCCTGCTCCGCCTGCTGCACGTGCACGAAGGGTCGGAAACGGTCATCGAAATTGCCCGGGGGGCTTGCGTGGTCCGGGAAAGCGACGCTGCGGGCGGCCCCCCGGACGGCCCGGCGGCGGGGTTTTACGGGTTGGAGGGGGAGTTGCTCCGCTCAGGGCTGCCCCTGCAACTGGCGGGTGCCGGCTTGCGGGAGCACGCGGCCCTGCGGGGCAGTCTTTTCGACCATCCCAAAGCCCGCTGCTTTTTTGCCCTGCCCCTGCTGGCGGGGGATTGCCACCGGGCCGTGCTGTCGGTATGCAGCAAAGACGCCCCTTTCGGCCTGGCGGATTTCCGGCTCGTGCGGCTCATCGGCGAACTGGCGGCGGGCAAGCTGGCCCAGTTGCAACTGGCGGCAAAGGTAGCGGCCCAGAACCGGGAACTGGCCGGGGCCAACCGCGCACTGGTAACGCTCAACGAACAGATCCGGGGGATGAACGTGCAGTTGGAGGGGCGGGTGGAACGGCGCACGGCGCAGCTCAAGCGGGCCAACGAGGAACTCTCCACCATCTTCTACCGGACTTCCCACGACTTCCGCCGGCCGCTGACCACCCTGCTCGGCCTGCTGAGCCTGGCCGAAATGACGGCGCGGGACATGGCCCGCCGGGCGGATGAGGCGGCCCACCCGGTGCCGGAGGCAATCCGCGACGGCATCACCGATTCGCTCGACTTCTTCGGGCAGGGCAAAGGCGTGATCCGGGAACTGGACGGGATGCTCACCAAGCTCAGCACGCTGAGCCTGCTCCAGACCCCGCCCGTCCGCCGGGAGCCGGTTGATTTCGAACGGCTGCTGGGCCAACTGCGGGAGAAGTTTGCTTCGGAACTGCAACGCCACCAGGTTGCGCTGACGGTGTGCCTCGGCGAGGCGGCACCCTACCACGGCGCCGCGGACACGATCAGCGTCATCCTGGAGAACCTGCTCGAAAACGCCATTCAATTCCGGGGGGACCGCCCGGCCGTGGAAATCCGGGTGTACCCCGAAGCCGCCGGCCGGCTGGTGATGCAGGTGACGGACAACGGCGAAGGCATTGACCCGGCCTGGCAGGACAAAATATTCGACCTCTACGTCAGGGCCAGTGAACGCTCCAAGGGCAACGGGCTGGGCCTGTACGTGGTCCGCAAGTCCGTGGAGCAGCTCGGCGGTACCGTCGCCGTGGCGAGCCAGCCGGGCCGGGGCGCCGCGTTCACGGTGACGTTGCCCGGCCTGCCCGCTCCCGCCGGCTGATGCCCGGCATCCACCCCATGCGCATCTCTCTTACACATTTCATCCTGGTATTATGAAACTCGAAAGCAACCTGGTTGCCCCTCATTTTAAGCGGAAAGACATTTACGGCCGGATGATTGACCTGGAGGACTACCGGGACAAAAAGGTGTTGATCGCTTTTTTCCGGCACGCGGGCTGTCCCTTCTGCAACATCCGGGTGCACAACCTGCAAAAAGTGCAGCCCGAACTCAAAGCCCGGGGCCTGGAAATGATCTTTTTATTTGAATCAAAGGAAAAAGTGCTCCTCAACAGCGTGTTCCACAAGGAGATATCCCCCATTCCGCTCATCTCCGACCCGGAGAAGCAGTTGTACGCCGCCTACGGCCTGGAAGAGTCGGGCTACAAAGCGGCCGTGAGCCACATCCAGACGTTCGTGCAAACGGCCTTCAAAGCTTCCGTTGCCGGCCTGCCCATGCACCTGATGGCGGGCGGCGAATCCGTCAAAACCATGCCGGCCGAGTTTCTCGTGGCGCCGGGCCTGCGGATCGCGGAAGTGCACTATTCGGAACGGCTCAACGACCGGATGAGCGTGGACAAGCTCCGGGCTTTTGCCGCCCGGCCGGCCTGACGGGGGCCGAAAAACCTTTCGGGTTTCCAAAACCCGAAAGGTTTCTTCGATGGTTCGCCTTCCACAACCGGCGGCAAAAGGCAGCCCCGTCGCAGCTACTCGGCCCGCAGGCTGCGCACGGGGTTGGCCGTGGCGGCCTTGACCGCCTGGTAGCCGACCGTGGCCAGGGCAATGAGCACCGACGCCGTGCCGGCCACGGCAAACACCCACCACTGGATGGCGACGCGGTACTCAAACACCTGCAACCAGGCGTGCATCGCCCACCACGCCAGCGGCGTGGCAATGAGCATGGCCACCACCACCAGCTTCAGAAAATCCTTCGACAGCAGCGCCGCAATGCCCCCGACCGACGCCCCCAGCACCCGGCGGACCCCGATCTCCTTCACGCGGTTCTGCGCCATGTACGCCGACAGCCCGAACAGGCCCAGGCAGGAGATGAAGATGGTGAGGGCGGCAAACAGCGCCGCCAGCTTGCCGATGCGTTTCTGGTCGTCGAACTTGCGGGCGTAGGCTTCGTCCACGAACTGGTATTCGAAGGGATACTGCGGGTTGAACTGCCTGAACACGCCCCCGACCCCTTGCAGGCTCCGGGCGACGGGTTTGGCGGGATTGAGCTTGACGTGCATCACGTTGAACCACGAAGCCGGTCCGAACACCATCAACTGGCCTACTTTCTCGTACGGCGATTCGTAGATGAAGTCCCTGATCACGCCTACCACGTGCCACTGCCGGTCGCCTTCCTTGACGATCTGCCCGATGGGGTCTTTGAACCGCATGGCTTTTACGGACGCCTCGTTGAGCAGGACGGCCGTGGAGTCGGAGGGAAACTTCTTGATGTCAATGTCGCGGCCTTGCAGCAGCGTGACGCCCATCGTCTTGACGAAGTCGGCGTCGGCGGCCATGCGGATGAAATCCGTCTTTTCGTCTTCCTTGGTGCTGCCCGTCCAGGAGAAGCCCCAGCCGTCGCTGTACCGCTGCGTGATCGGGCTCATGGATTTGGTCACGGCCACGGCGGCCCCGCTGTTGAGCAGCTCGGACTTGATGCTCTCGTAGTGTTTTTTGATGTCGCCCTGCAGGTGTACGTACACCAGTTTGTCTTTGGCGTAGCCCGTGTCGCGCTGCTGGGCGAAGTTGATCTGCTGGGTGATGATGATGGTGCAGATGATGAGCACGATGGCAAAGGTGAACTGCACGATCACCAGCACTTTGCGGGGCGTCACCAGCGTACGCGCCGCCTTGGAGGCGTTCCGGGCGCCGCCGCCCTTGAGCACCAGGGCCGGGTTGGCCGCCGAAAGGAAAAAGGCCGGGTACACGCCCGCCACCACGCCCGTCAACAGCCCGAACAGCAGGCCCGCCCCCCAGAACAGCGGGTTGGTCAGGTCCAGGTACAGTTCTTTGTCCACCAGCCCGTTGAAGGCGGGCAACGCCAGCCCCACCCCCGCCAGCGCCACTACGCCGGCCAGGAAGGCCAGCAGGATGGACTCGCCCAGGAACTGCCCGACGAGCTTCTCCTTCGACGCCCCCACCACTTTGCGGATGCCCACCTCTTTTGCCCGCTTCTCGCTGCGGGCCGTCGAGAGGTTCATGAAGTTGATGCAGGCAATGAGCAGGATGAGGCCCGCAATGAGGCTGAACAGCCGGACCCGTTCGATGCGCCCCCCCACGTACTGGCCGTTCTCGGACCGCGTGTACAAGTACGCGTCGGCAAAGCGGTGCGTGAAAACCTGCGTGGTGGATTTGGTGGCGCCGCTGGTGTGGTCAATGGTGATGTTTTTGATCTTGGCGTCAAAGGCGGCCTGCGATACGCCCGGCTTGAGCAGCACGTACGAACGGACCGAGTTGTTGTCCCACGACTTGTCATCCCAGTCCAGCTTGGTCATGTAGGCCCAGCTCATCAGGTATTCGAAGTTAAAGTGGGTGTTGTTGGGCAGGTCCGCCAGCACCCCCGTCACGGTGAGGTAGTCGGTGGTGTCGATCCGGACGATCTTGCCCATCGGCTCCTCGTCGCCGAACAGTTTGCGGGCCAGCTTTTCGGTGACGACGATGTTGTTGGTGCCCGCCAGCGCCGTGCCGGCGTTGCCTTGCCGCAGGGGAAAGGAAAACACGGTCAGGAAGCCCGGGTCCACGAAACTCCCGGGCACGTTGAGCTTTTTGTCGCCGTAGGTAAACAGAAATTCCGTGCCGTCAAACCGCACGGCTTCTTCCACCTCGGGGTAATCCTGCCTGACGGTCGGGACGAGGATTTTGGGCGTACTGTTCCAGGCGTGGAGTTCGCCGTTGAAATGGTCGCGGTTGTTGAGGGTGTAGATACGGTCACCCTTGGCGTGGAAGCGGTCGTGGCTGACCTCGTTGCCGATCCACAGCAGGATCAATATGGCGCTGGCCATGCCGATGGAAAGGCCCAGGATGTTGATCAGCGAAAAGGCTTTGTTGCGCAGCAGGTTGCGAAGGGCGATGTTGAGGTAGTTTCTGAGCATGGGCGTCCCTGGTGAATAGGCTGGTGGTGAAGCGGCGGCGGGGTGGCTGACGTGCGGCGGTTCCAAACCCCTCCGCCCGCAGACGCCCCTGGTCGCGCAAATACGTTGCCAGGGGCATCACTTCCCGTTAAAACATTGTAATTCAGCTTTTTTAGAGGCCCAACCAAGTCACCAATGTCCGATTCCGGACACCCGGACGTACGTTTTTTGAACGCGGACAGCACCAGGGTGAGTGAACCAAATAATCGGGGACTTGCTCAGAAGTGATCGGTGAGGCATGTGATCGGCATTCCCTGGTGAGCTGAAGCGGCCCGTGCCGTCGCGCATTGCCGTGGCTTGCCGGCGCGAAGCAGAACGGGCTGGCGCGAGTTGCTGTCGCCTGCTGGTGTGAAGCTGTGCTTCGTGCCGGTTATGATTTCCGCCTCCGGCGGCACGAAGGCGATTTCTCCCCAGATGTCCAATGCATCGCTGCCCTTGCCTTGGCACCGCCCTTGCCTGGGCCCGCTGGCGCAGGCGTCCGCCTGTGCCTTCCCCTCCCAAGCGTCCGCTTGTCCCTTTCACATACCAAGTGTCTCACTTCCTGCCCCTGCGAAGGACAACCCATTTCTACTTGTGAAGTTTTGGTCAACACCGCCGGCACGGGAAGAAAGAATAGCATGGAAGCGGATTGGAACCCGTAAGTATGGAGAGTAAGCCGGTCGGCTGGGAAGCGGGACGCTTCCGTTCCGGAAAGCACAGGCGGACGCCTGCGCCAGCCGTGCCGTGGCAAGGGCGATGTTGCGTTTTGGAGCTACTCCTTACACCGGCCGCCGGGCGGGCAAATACGCACCCACCGGTCTTTTTCTCCTCCGGCCGGAAGCCGGTTGTCCCGGCCGGGTTACGCCGCCCCTCCTTGCGCATCGCTTTGCCGGCCAGGAGGTTACGCGAAAAACGGGGCCTGGCGGGAGGTAACCGCCGGCGCGGACCGGAAAATGCCTAAATTGGGACCCGTGATGTACCATTCGGACCCGAATGCGGCGCGGGGCGGCCGGCGGATGCATTCCGGCACTTTTACCCCGGCCCCGGCTCCCGGCAATTCACGCGCGGCAACCCGGCGCGGCCGTACGCTCCGCCCCGTTTTTTGCATTTTTGAATGTCCGGCCCCTGGCCCACCCGCCAGGGTACCCTAAACCCCGTAGTAACCCGTGCACACGCTTTCCGAAGACCAGATTGCGCAACTGGCCCCCGACGCGGCTTCCCTGAAGGCCGGCCGCGACCTGGCCCACGACAAAAAGTGGCTTTCGCACACCGTCAACGACCGGGTGATGTGGGGCGAGATCAAGGGCAGCGGCAGCAGCCCCTACCGCACCCAGGTTGACCTGCAAGGCATGGCCTTTAAATGCTCCTGCCCGAGCCGCAAGTTTCCCTGCAAGCACGGCCTCGGCCTGCTCCTGCTCTCGGCCCGCACCCCGGCGGTGTTTCCGCGGTCTGACCAGGAACCCGATTGGGTGAAGGAATGGATGGACAAGCGGGCCGACAAGGCGCCCAAAGCCGCCCCCCCGGTTGCCGCCGCGCCGGAAGCCGCCCCCAAAACCGACAAAGCCGCCAAAGACCGCGAAAAGCGCCAGCACGAACGGTTCCTCAAGGTACAGGCCGGGGCCGCCGAACTCGAACTGTGGCTCAAAGACCTGGTGCGGACGGGCCTGGTGGCGGCGCCCGAAAAAGGCCCGGCCTTCTGGGAAAAAACGGCCGCCCGCATGGTAGACGCCCAGGCCCCCGGGCTCGGCAACCGGGTCCGCGAACTGGGCGACGTCCCGTACGCCGCCGGCAACGACTGGCAGGAGACGCTGCTGCAACGGGTGGCCGGCCTCTACCTGCTGCTGGAAGCCTTTAAACACCTCGACGCCCTGCCGGCTCCCTTGCAGGAAGACGTGCGCAGCCTCATCGGGTGGAGCAAGTCG
>CADCTQ010000459.1 GCA_902805615.1 uncultured Cytophagales bacterium | reverse complement strand
AGCGTCGCGCACCGTACCCGCAGACGACCTCTTCCCGATCCCCCTTACGACTTACGACTCTGGACTTACGACGTATGTGATTAGCCCTCTCCCTATTTGGATACGCAGTGTGTGGATACGCAGTGAGTAGCTACGCAGTGGGCGGGCACCGTTCCTTACGTGTAAGTATCGTTGTTTCGGCACCGATGGTATCGCGGCGCGTGGGCCCGGCCCAATGGCGAGGGGCGGGTTGCCTGGCGGGGGGAAGCATCATTGGGCCTAGCCTTTTTTGGTTTTTTTTGGGGCAATGCCAAAAAGAACAAACTCCACTTCCCGCAATGATTGACCTAACCCATCACCACTGACCCCCTTAACACTACCCCCCTCAAATACGCTGATCACATACCTTACGACTGTTCTCCGATCCCCCTTACGACTTGCGACTATGGACTTACGACTCAATGCTGATGTTCCCCTTCCTTGAGGACTTGCCGCAGCGACACTTTCACGATTTCGCCCATCGTGTCGCAGGCCAGGAAGCCGGGGTTGCGGTAGTGCGCCGCCAGTTCCTGCCGTAGGCTGAGCACGTTTTCGGGGGTGGAAATGGTGTCGGCGGCCATGATGTCGGTGAGCGAAAAAATGCGGTTGCCGGCCGTGTTGAGGCGGTTGGCGATCATCGCTTTTTCCTCCTTCTGGTACTGCCGCACCGACTCGGGCGACACGCAGTCGTAGCCCAGCGACAGGATCGGGTTGTTCTGCTTGAAGTACTGCGGCAGGAACACCGATTTGCGCCCCTCGTACGACTGCTGGTCGAAGTCAATGGCCCGGATGCGGTAGTGCTCCTCCTCGAAGTCGGGCGTAATCACGATCACGAAGTTGCTCGAATGCATGTCGCCGAGCAGCCGCACGAAGCAGCGTTCGTTGAACTTGATGAACTCCTTAGCCAGGCGCACCTTGTTGAGGTTGCGGTCCTGGAGGTAGTGCCGGATGAACAGGTCGCCGGGAATGCCCGCAATGTGCTCCTCCACCAGCGAATTGCCGGAGGTCACGTAGCTGATGCGGTTGGGCGAAAGAATGTGTTCCAGTTCCAGCCCGTACACCCGCGAGGCGTCGGCCCGCTTGATGTAGAAGTAGTCGAAGTTGTCGTTGATCGTGTTGATGACCCGCACCCGGAAGGGCCGCGTATTGCCGTACACGCACACGTCCACCCGGTCTACCGACAGGTGCCGCGTCACCGACAGGTCGCCGTTCGTTTTCAGTTCGGCGTAGATCACCTTCAGGTTGTAGTAAATGTCCTTCATGGCCGACTGCGGGTAGAACACCGTTTCCCACAGCGTGTCGTTGCCGCCCTTGTCGAACAGCGTGATGGCGTTGTCGTAGCGGTTGAGGTCGTCGTAGCCCACGGGCAGCTTCACCTCGCGGCCGTACTTCACCAGGTACTCGCGGAGCGGCGGGGTGATGGGGTACACCCGTTTTTTGCGTTCGATGAAGGCCATTGTCTTTCGCGGGAAGTTATGCTTTTTGCCGGCGAGGCAGTCAGCGCATTGTGGAAGTCCGCATTGTGGAAGTCCAATCCGTCAATATCACTAAAAGTAAGCTTTATTTCCATTCAGATTCACAGGAAATATGCAATGGTTACCGTAGCAACCACCCTTGTCCCCTCCTTGATGGAGGCTACGATTAGGACACTTTTGTGGAACCTGCCTGAAAGACCATCCCGAGCCGTCAGTGAGACACTGACGGCGGCAGACACTGACGGCGGCAGACACTGACGGCGGCAGACACTGACGGCGGCAGACACTGACGGCGGCAGACACTGACGGCGGCAGACACTGACGGCGGCAGACACTGA
>CADCTQ010000458.1 GCA_902805615.1 uncultured Cytophagales bacterium | reverse complement strand
CTGCAAGTAGCCCGCCCCGTGCACGAAGACCACCGCCGCCCCGTTTTTCTGCGCGTTTGCCGGGCGGTACAGCCGGGCTTACACCGCGGCCCCGTCACGGGCCTTGAACGTGACCACCTCCGGCTCCCGCCAGGGGTGCGCGTTGAATTCCTCGGTGGTAGACCGCGTGAGCTGCCGGGGCCGGGCGCCGGGCTTGTTGTCCATCAGGTACAGCTCCCAGGGCCGGATGGCCGTCGAGTACCGCAGCGCCAGGTGCTTTTCGTCGGGGGAAAGCGTAAACTCGTAGCCGCCCGTGCCGGTCGTCAGTTGCACGGGTTTGCCGCCCGCCGTGGGCATCCGGTACACGTGTTTCTCGCCGGGGTGCGTCTGGTTGGCCAGGAAGTAAAAGGTTTTGAGGTCTCTGGAAAGCCGCACGTTCGAGACTTCAAAATTACCCTGCGTCAGCGCCTTGCGCCCTCCCGAAACCACCTCTACCGCGTACAGGTGGGCGTAGCCGTCGGCCTCGCTGCCGAACCACACCGTGCGGTTGTCGGCCAGCCAGCCAAAGGCTGTGTACACCGGTCCGCCCACCCAGGCCTCGTCGCGGTAGCGGTCCAGGGATTTGAGGGTACGGGCCGCCGGGTCGAGCAGCACCAGCCAGCGGTCTTTGTTGTCGTTGGCCCGCACCCACAGCACGGCGTACTTGCCGTCGGCCGACCATTCGGGGCTGCCGAAGGTCAGGGCCCGGGGCTTGGGTTTCCCGGCCACCGAGTCCTTTTTGCCCGTGGCGGCCTTCTGGGGGTAATCCTTCAGGTAATCGGGTTTGTCGTAGATGCCCGGCAGGCCGGTGACGGGTACGGCCAGCACGGTGTCGCGTTGCCGGTCGAGCACGAAGAGTTCTTCGGCGGGGTGGCCGCTGCCTACCTTGGCGCGCACGGGCTGGGGTTCGGTGTAGCCGCTTTCGGTCACGAAAAAGGGTACCTGGGTCGGCTTGGGTTTGGGCGCCGTACTCAACGCGTAGACCACGTACCGTTCGTCGGGGCTGAGGGCGGGGGTGCCGACGCTCTTTTCGTCCACGTACACCGCTTTGGGCCGGCCGGCCTGGTCGGCTTTTTCCTGCTTTTCGGTTTCCCGCTTCTTGTCGCCCCGCTCCCGCACCGTTTCGATCCACCGGCGCTGGTCGGCTTGCAGCCACTTGTCCCCTGCGGTCGGCTCCTTATCGGGCTTTTTCCCCTTCCGGAAGTCGGTGAGTTGCACGAGTCCGCCGCCGGCCTTCCGCCAGGCAAACAGGTTGTCGCCCTGGGTAAAGAGAATCTTCGTTTCGTCGTGGCTGAAGGCCGGGTTGCTTTCGGTTTCGACGGTGGCGGTGATTTGCGTGGTGCGGCCCGTCCGGGCGTCGAGCCAGTACACGTCGCCGTCTTTGGTGTACACCCGTTCGGTCCGGCCCCGGTTGTAGGTGCCGCCGGGGGCCGGCAACGCCCGCCGCCGGGCCGGCTCCACTTGCCGGGGCGTGGGGTCGTTGAGCGAAACGGCGTAGAGCGAATCGGCCTTGCGCCGCTCGGGGTTCCATTTGAAGTAGATCGTTTTACTGTCTTCCGACCACTGGATTTCACTGGGCGAAGTGCCCAGCCACTGGGCCGGGTCGCGCATGATCTTCCCGACGGTAAGCGGGGCCGGGGTTTGGGAAAACGCCGGCAGGGCCAGCAGCAAGGCAACGGGCAGCAAGTGGGTACGCATGCAGCAATTTAATTACGAATTACCAATTACGAATTACGAATGGCGGCTACAGCCGAATCCGGTGATGCGAAGATGGCGCCCATTGGGGGTAGGGTTTAAACCCTGTATGTGCTTAACGGGTGGAAGCGGGGGCGTCGTTGCGAGGAGCGGGATTGCAAAGCGGGCCGGGCGACGAAGCAATCTCCCCCGTATCCCCGCCAAACGTCGTTACCGGTAGTGAGCGGTTCTTGCACCGGACACGTAGATGGCCGAGCCGTTCCCCTTAGTTTGGCGGGGATACGGGGGAGATTGCTTCGTCATGCCCACGCAAAAACCCGCCCTGACTCCTCGCAATGACGCATTTCATGCCACCGGCTCATCACATACTAAACCCTATCCCTCAATCCATCTGCCTCCCATCCCTCTTTTTTTTCAATTTTCCTGAAAAAAATTCTCCCCCTGGTGCAACCCCGGCCCGGTGGGGCTACTCTTTAGGGCGAATCTTAGACCACTTGGAAGCACAGCTTTATTACGACATCCACCAGCCGGTTGTGGAAAGATGCCGTTTGGGCGACCGCAAGGCCCAGTACGAGCTGTATAAGCTGTACGCCAAAGCCATGCTCAACGTAGCCTACCGCATCACCAACAACCAGGCGGAGGCCGAAGACGTGTTGCAGGAAGCCTTTTTGAGTGCTTTCCGCCACATCCACGCCTACAAGGGCGACGCCACGTTCGGCAGCTGGCTCAAGCGGATCGTGGTGCACCAGGCGCTGGGGGTGGTGCGCAAACGCAAGGTGCGCTTCGACGAGATCGGGGAACGCGACTACGCCGACGCCGGCGAGGGGACGGATGAACGGGAACTGGAGTGGGAAGTGGGCCGGGTGCGCAAGGCCATCGGCCAGCTGCCCGACGGGTACCGGGTGGTGCTGTCGCTGTACCTGCTCGAAGGCTACGACCACCAGGAAATCGCCGACATCCTCGGCATCACCGAGTCCACGTCCAAGTCGCAGTACAGCCGCGCCCGGCAAAAGTTGTTGCAATTGTTGAAGTAGTTGCTCGTGGTGGGTTGTTCGTTGTTCGGTCCTCAGTGTTCGAGGAGTAAAGGCAGGAAGGTGGCTTGGTTGGAGGGGATCATTCGTAATTGGTAATTCGTAATTCGTAATTCAAATGGGTGAGCGACTAGAACGATTTGTGGAAGACAACCGGGAGGCATTCGATGAACTCGAACCGCGGTCGGACTTATGGTTGGACATCAGTCTAAAGCTGCTGGATAAGGAGGAGGTTTCCAGGCCGATCTGGTTTCGGCAAACTTTCTGGCGATACGCCGCGGCCGTCCTAATCCTGCTCAGCGTGGGCGTGGGCATCTTCCAGCTGGGCCGCTACACCCAGCGCATGGATGCGGGCCTCGCCTTTGAAACGGCGCCGTTGCAGGAAGTAGCCCCCGAACTGGCGCAGGTGGAGGCGTACTACACCACCCTCATCAGCGAACAGCGTCGGCAGTTGCAGGACGCCGACCTCCGGCACCTGGGCCTGGAAGGCGATTTCAGCCGCGACCTGGTGGCGCTGGACTCGGCCTACAACCGCCTCAAACGGGACTTGTACAAGGGAACGAATAAAGAACAAATTGTGGACGCCATGATCCAGAACCTCCAGTTGCGTTCGGAGATCATCGGCCGTCAGATCCAAACGCTAAACCAGATCAGAACGATTAAGGAGGATAAGAAAGAAGATGAAAAAATTAATATCTAACGCACTGCTCTCCGCGGCCCTCTGCCTCGCCGCCATGGGCACCGCCGCCGCCCAGGAAGGTGACCCGGACCGGGACGAACGCGACCGGGACCAACGCTGGGAAGAAGCCGGCCACCGCATCGGGGAGGCCGTGGAGGAGGTAGGCTCCCAACTCGAAAAGACGCTCACGGACATATTTGACGAGGACTTTGGCCGCGAAATGGCCGACGTGGGCCGCGAAGTGGGCTTCGCCATGCGCGAACTCTCCGAAGAGGTGGCCGGGGTGCGCGACCACCACAACAACTCCCACGGCAACTTCGACGAGGAGCGGAGCAAAAAGCTGTCCAAGTCCTACAAAGTGAAGGCTTCCGACCAGCTCTCCATCGAGAACAAGTTCGGCAAGGTGCACGTGAACACCTGGGACAAAAACGAAATTACCGTGGAGGTGACGATGGTCGGCCGGGCCAACGACGCCGACCGCGCCCAGCGGATCGTGGATGCCATCAACGTGGAGGTGAATGAGGGGGGCGGCGTGATCTCCTTCCGCACGGAAATCGGCAAGATGCAGGGCAACAACCACAACGGCAAAAAGGGCTTCGAGATCAACTACACGGTGAGCATGCCCAAGGGCAACCCGCTGAAACTCAAGAACTCGTTCGGCGACGTGTACCTGGGCAACCTCGACGGCAAGGCCGACCTCAACGTGTCGTACGGGAGCCTGAAGGCCGAAAACCTGACGCACGCCGAAAACTTCGTGAAGGTGGCCTTCGGCTCGGGCAACGTCGAATACCTCAAGGGCGGCACGCTGGACGTGGACTACTCGAAGGTGAACGTCGAACGCATGGGCAACCTGACGGTCAACAGCGGCTTCTCGAAGCTGACCGTGGAAAAGGCCGGCAACGTGGACCTGAAAGCCCGCTACGGCGACGTGGAGATCGGCACGGTTGACAACCTGGTCGGTTCGGCCGGCTTCTCGGGGGTGGACGTGAACCAGGTGAACGAGAAGGTGAACATGAAGGTGGAGTACTGCAACGACTTTGACGTCAACAGTGTGGCCCGCAATTTCAAGGAGATCAACGTGGACGGCAGTTTCAGCAAGATCAGCGTGACGTTCGACCCGGCCACCAGCTTCAACTTCGACGTGAACGTACAGTACGGTGACCTCGACGCCAACGACAACCTGAACAACTTCAGCTTCGTGGAGAAAAAGAGCAACTCGAAAGTATACCGCGGCAACTTCGGCAAGACCGGGGGCGGCAACGTAAAGATCAGTTCCCGCTACGGAAACGTAGACTTCGATTTAGGCGATTAAAGGTTAAATGTCCAAATGTGGGAAAAGCCGCCGGTCAGTACGGGCGGCTTTTTTGTTTTGAGGGATTTACCACGGAGGGCAAAAAGGAAAAGGGGGAAAAGGCTTTTAACCGCAGAGGGCAAAAAGGTTCACGACGGGAAAGCGTCGCATTGCGGGAAGGACCGCGTCGCGGCTCCCCTCCTCGGAGGGGCCGGGGGTGGGTTTAGCCGTGGAATACGAGTTACATCGGGCTCATTGCCTGAACAACCCATTACAAGGAGTCCATGCCTGAATGAAAATCCTCAAAAAGTTGGGCACGGACGCAAGGCAAGGGAGATTACGGCAATGCGGTGATTCCCGCATAACTCGTCTCATATCAGTCAACCCACCCCTGACCCCTCCGAGGAGGGGAGCCGCGATGCGGTCCTTCCCGCGATGCGACGCTTTCCCGCCTTACGACTCTTGCCGGGGCAAAGGCCAGATTCCTCCTCCCTTTTTCTCCGTGAAACTCCGTGCCCTCCATGTCTCCGTGGTGAATCCCTCAAAACAAATCCCCCCCCTGCCGGTTAGTTACCCAAAAGCAACTACAGACGACATGGGTTCATTTTCCGGAAAGAATATATTGGTGGTGGGCGGTACGTCGGGCATTGGCCTGGCCCTGGCCCGGCAACTGAAAGCGCAGGACGCCTCCGTATGGGTGGCGTCCCGGCAGCCCTCGGAGGCGCTGGCCGGCCTGGGCGTTACGCACCTGCCCCTCGACGTGACGGGCGACGTGGGCAGCCTCCCCGGCGGACTGCCCGAGGCACTGCACGGCCTGGCCTACTGCCCCGGCACCATCAACCTCAAACCCTTCCCCCGCCTCACCGACGACGACTTTCTGCGCGACTTGCAGGTCAACGTGCTGGGGGCCGTGCGGGTGGTGCGGGCCGTGCTGCCCAAACTCAAAAAGGCCGACAACGCGGGCATCGTCTTCTTCAGCACGGTGGCGGCCCGGGTGGGCATGAACTTCCACACGTCGGTAGCCACCGCCAAGAGTGCCCTCGAAGGACTCACCGTGTCGCTGGCCGCCGAGCTGGCCGCGAGCCGCATCCGGGTCAATGCCGTGGCGCCGTCCCTCACGGATACGCCCCTGGCCGGCACGCTACTGTCAACGCCCGAAAAACGCGACGCCGCCGACAAACGCCACCCGCTGGGCCGCGTGGGCACGCCCGACGACATTGCCGCCGTGGCCGCCCTGCTGCTCTCCGACGGGGGAAGCTGGCTCTCCGGCCAGGTCATCCACGCGGACGGCGGCATGTCAACGCTGCGAAGCGTGTAGTACACCCATTGGTACACTGATTTGTTATGATGGTTATGATCTATTATGATTTCTTCTTCTGATTCCTCTTCCTTTTAAAATCAGTCCCAATCATAATCATCATAATAGATCAGTGTACCATCTACTCCGGTGCTGAATCATTTTTTTCCCCGGACCGTTGTTCTCTACACGGACAACCACCAACGAACACCCCCTTTGCCCCACCTCCTCGAATATACCCCCAAGGGCCTCTACTGCCCGGCCGCCGACGTGTACATTGACCCGCACCGCACGGTGCCCCGGGCCATCCTCACCCACGCCCACAGCGACCACGCCCGGCGCGGCCACAAGTACTACCTGGCCCACCGGTCGTCGGAGCACCTGCTGCGGCTGCGGCTGGGCAAGGGCATCAACCTGGAAACGGTCGGATACAACGAACCGGTGGTCATGAACGGCGTGCGGATTTCGCTCCACCCGGCGGGCCACGTGGTGGGTTCGGCACAGATCCGGGTCGAGCACGGCGGCGAGGTGTGGGTGGTGTCGGGCGACTACAAACTAGAACCCGACGGCGTTACCCAGCCCTTCGAACCGGTGCGCTGCCACACGTTCATCACCGAATCCACGTTCGGCCTGCCCATTTACCAGTGGCCGGCGCAGGCGGAGGTGTTCGAAGAGATCAACGCGTGGTGGCGCCACAACCAGGCCGCCGGCAAGGTGAGCCTCATGCTGGGGTATTCGCTCGGGAAAGCCCAGCGGCTGCTGCAAAACGTGGACCACGGCATCGGCAAGGTGTACGTGCACGACACCATCTGGAACGTGAACGAAGCCATCCGGCAGGGGGGCACGCCGCTGCCCGCCGCCATCCGCGTAGACCGCCACGTGGCCAAGGGCGGGTGCATCGGGGGCCTGCTCATCGCCCCCATGTCGGTGATCCGCAGCGACTGGGTAAACAAGATTTGCCCGTACGTGTCGGGGGCGGCCTCCGGCTGGATGGCCCTGCGCCGGATGCAGCGGAGCCGGTCCACCGACTACGGCTTCGTGCTGTCGGACCACGCCGACTGGCCCGGCCTCAACGCGGCCGTGGAAGCCACCGGGGCGCAGCGCGTCATCGTGACGCACGGCTACCAGTCGGCCTTTGCCCGCCACCTCAACGAGCAGGGCTATGACGCCCACGAAGCCGACCGCTTTTTCCAGACGGGACTGCTGCGGGATACGCCCGTTGGCGAGGAACGGGAGTGGGAAGATTAAAAGAGACGGGAGACGTTAGATTGTTGGGCTACGACTGGCCCTTGTTAGACTGGTCCATTTGCGCTGGTGCCGGCGTCGGCTGGTGTCAGCGTCCGCAGGTGTCTGTGCAGAGAGGAAATCTCGCGTTGCTGGCGCAGGCGTCCGCCTGTGCCGCTCCGGACAGGAAGCGTCCGCTTCCAGCCGTCAGGCTAACTGGTTGTGCTTCCCCGTTTCCCTTGAAGCACCGCACTTTCCATTCGGGCCGGTTCCAAGTGTTGTTCCGTTCGTTAAAACGGGTAAGCCTGGCGGCTGGAAGCGGACGCTTCCTGTTCGGATAGACACAGGCGGACGCCTGCGCCAGCAACGCGAGGATTCCCGTCCCGACAGACCCCAGCGGAAAAAGGACGCGTACCAGTACTTCGACATTCCTTGTTCGTCATTCATCATTCCTTCCCCCCTTTTCCATTACAACCTTCTTTGTCAATACCTTTAGCTGTTAGATAGGTGCGCTACGCCTGGCGTCAGTGCCCGGCCTCAGGCGACAACGGGAGGCCACCCTACCATTCGTAAAACGCAAAACCCCGGCCACGCTTCCAGGCGCGGCCGGGGTTTCGTCATCAGGAGTAGAGACTATCGTTGCAGCACGATTTTCCGGTGCACCACGCCGTCCTGCGTCACCAGGCGGCCCAGGTAGATGCCCGAGGGGTGCGTGGCGGCCTGCCATTCCACTTCGTACGTGTGGCCGCCTTCGGCCTCGCCGTCAAAGAGTTGCGCCACGGCTTTGCCCTGCGCGTCGTACACGGCCAGTTGCACCCGCTGCGTTTGGCGCAGGGAGAAGGCCAGCGTGGTTCGTTTCCGCGCCGGGTTGGGCTGCACGGCAAACGTCTGCACCAGCGGCTCGTCTTCCGCCTCCCCGTCGAAGCTCAGCCGGGCGGCGGCCGGAACCACTTCAATGGCCGAGACCAGGGCTTTTTCCACCACCGAGTTAAAGGAGATCGACAGGACTCCGTCGGCCACGGCCACCGTTGCCGTTTTGACCGAAGCCGCATTGGCCCCCACTTCCTTGTAAATGTCGTAGTCATTCAGAATGGTGCGGCCTTCCGCCGTCACGTCGAACACCCGTTTGCCCGACCCGCCGGGTACAGCCACGCCGAAGTACGTTTCGGCAAAGTGCAGCCGCACGGTGTACGTGCCGTTGTTCACCGGGAGGTTGTACCAGAAACTGCCCCCATTGCTGGCGGCGCGGCGGGCGTCGCGGTACAGTACGTCGTTGGTGGTGTTGACAAAGCTATTGGTGTTGGTGGAAACCGCCGTGGCGCCCGTGAAGTTGGCATCGGCGGCAAACGCGAGGCCGTTGGTGGTCACGGCCGCGCCGCCGGTGTTCAGCCGTACCGTGGACGGGCCGCTGCTGCTCACGCACGAGATGGTTGCCGCCCAGCCCGACGCCCCGCCCAGGCTCGACCGGTAGAACTGGAAGGTGAGTTGGCCGCCGCTGCTCGTCGCGGTGCGGGTGCCGGGGCTGCCGGTGCCGGTAAACGCGCCGAACACAGGGGAACTGGTGTTGGGACCGTTGTAGATGGAGAGGAAGTCCTGGCCGTTCACCAGGTTGAACGACGTGAACGTGACGCGCAGTTTGGTCCCCGGCGTGGTAGGCGTGATGGTCTGTACGAGGTAGGGGCTGTTGGGGTCGCCGGCCTGGTAGCTGAGCGTGTAGCCGGGGTCGTAATAGGTACCCGAACAGGCACTTACCGGGCTGCTGCTCATGGCGATGTTGTTGCCGGTGGGGTTTACGTACTTGATGAGCTGGATGTCGTAGAAGCCGTTGCTCGCGTTGCTGATGCCCGCCACGTACACGTTGCCGCCGTTGTCGAGGGCCAGGGAGTAGGCTTGTTCGGTGCCGCCGGCCGTCTGGTACCGCTGGTTCCATTGCAGCGTGCCCGCGCTGTTGTACTTGACGGTGAGCCAGTCGTCGTTGGCCGAGTTGGAGCCGTAGCCGGTCACGTACACGTTGCCCGCCCCGTCCACGCGGACGGCCTTGGCGTAGTCGTCGCCGGCGTAGTTGCCCGCCCCGTCGAAACGCTTGGCCCATACTTGCGTACCCGACGCGTTGTACTTGATGGTGTAGAAGTCGTTTTCCCCGGAGGCTGCCTCCGAAAAGCCCGTCACGTAGATATTGTTGGCGTTGTCGCGCACGATGGCCGCGGCCTGGTCGTAGCCGCCGTTGTTGTAGCGTCTGGCCCAGAGCTGGGTGCCGGCCGGACTGTACTTTACGGTGGCGTAGTCATCCTGCGTACCGATGCCTTCCGAGGTTCCCGTCACGTAGATGTTGGCCGCCGCGTCCATGGTCAGGGCTTCGATGCGGTCGTTGCCGCTGGCGTTGGGGGAGCCGTCGTAGCGCCGCACCCACTGCTGGGCGCCCGAAGCGTTGTACTTCACCAGCGTGTAGTCGTCGTAGAAGCCTTCCCCGCTGCTCGACGAGGAGCCGCCCACGTACACGTTGCCATTGACGTCCCAGCCCACGCCGCGGGCCTCGTTGTAGGTGTTGGCGCCGTTGCTGTACTGCCGGGCCCACACCTGCGTGCCCGACGTGGTGTACTTGAGCGTCAGGAACTTATTGTCCATCACGCCGGACACGTACAGGTTGC
>CADCTQ010000457.1 GCA_902805615.1 uncultured Cytophagales bacterium | reverse complement strand
ACAGCTTGTTCCCCAGTATCTTGTACGACTTAATCAAAGTTTATACAGATACTGCCCCCAATACGCAGTTCTTTTTTGCCACTCACAGCCCCATCATTGCTTCTCAATTTGACCCTGAGGAAAGAATCATACTCGAATTTAGTGAGCAAGGAAGAGTAGAGGCGCGTAAGGGCGTTTCCCCAGAAGGAGATGATCCTAATGACGTGTTGTTGCAGGACTTTGGACTGGAAAACATTCTAGGCAAGAAAGGGCTCGAAAAACTGCACCGCTACATCGAGTTGAAAACACTGATTAAGAATGAAGCGGACCAGACCCAAAAGGACCAATTGGTAAAGGAGTATTTGGAGATCGGCAACCAGTATCACTTCGGGAATGAAGCGTATTCATAAAAAGCCGGATTCGGAGGTAATCAGGCAGCAGTTGAATTACCCGAAGGATGCGCAGAAAATCAAAGAGATACTGGAAACAGAGCAGGAATGCTTTTGCGCGTACACCGAGGAGCGGATCACCGCCGGCTACGCGGTGGACGTCGAGCATTTCAACCCTACCTTGAAGAATACCCCCGCTGATGGGTACCACAACTGGTTCGTAGTAAGCCACAAATGGAACAATAAGAAGCGAACCAAGTGGGAGAATTACCAACCGATCTTGCATCCCGCCGATGAAAGCCTGGAAAACCGGATTCTGTACGAAGAGGGATTTTTCATCCTCGACAAAGTTGGCGATGTGCCTGCTGCACACCTGATCGGATTGCTCGATCTGAATAATCAGAAGTTGATTCACGAGCGGCAGCAGTACGTAAAAAGACTAAAGGGGTTGGCAGAGGTGTTTGGGGGAAATGAGGGTGTTTTTGCCTACCTGACCAGGCACCCCGAAGAGGTTAAGTTTCGCCGTGCCCTGGAAGTTGAGTTTGGTTTCCGGTTCTAACGATCAAAGTGCAAGAACCACCGGTTGCTTTGTGAGTAACGATTCCGTTTAATTTATCATCTCCAGCCTATGCCGCCCCTCACCAAAGCCGCCCTGCACAAACACCTCAAGGAACTCCCGGAAGAAGAAAAGACGAAGCTGATCCTCGATCTGTTCAGCAAGTACGAGGTGGTGAAAAAGCACTTCCAGATGGAACTGGCTACGGACACGACCGAGATCGTGCAGGCCTACAAAGACAAAATCCGCAAACACTACTTCCCCACCCGCGGCTACGGCGACCACCGGTCCGGTCCGGTGCGCAAACTACTCAGCGAGTTCAGGAAAATATCCGTTTTCGACTTCGACCTCATTGACCTGATCCTGTACCGCGTGGAGCAGGCCGTCGAATACACCAGCGCCTACGGTGACATTGATCCGGCGTTCTATGAGTCCGCGGAAGGCGCCTACCAGGATGCCCTGAAGCTGATCGAAAAGAACGGCCTGCACGACAAATTCCGGGACCGCTGCCGGCAGATTGTAATGGACACGGAGGACATGGGCTGGGGCTTCTACGATCAGTTGCACGAACTGTACACCGATGCATTCGGAAAACTGTAATTCTCCGGGAGAAACCTCGATTTTTTACCCATAGACCCCGTGCAATAAAAGGAGGAATAATCATTCGGAAGCGGGGAGGGCAAGGCGTAATTTTCGGTTTGTACCAACTCCATTCCTTTGTTATTTTTTATGAAAGCAACCATTCCTTTGCTGGTGTTTTTGCTGCTGTCCGTAGGTGCCGCCGCGCAGGACGTGCTGGTGAAACGCAACGGCGACGAGATCAAGGCCAAAGTGCTCACGATCACCCCCAGCGAGATTACGTACCTTTTGCCCGTGAATCCCCAGGATTCGGCGGCAACCCCGGCCGCCGAGCATACCATCGCGCGGCGGGACGTGTTCATGGTCAAGTACGAGAACGGCGTCAAAGAGGTGTTCGAGGACCAGGGAACCAGCCAGGGAACCGGCGAGATGAAAACCGTAGCGTACGAACCCGAGGCCAAGCCCGTCGCCGTTCGCAAGGAAAACCAGGCTGAGATGTTCCAGCGCGGCAAGTTCGACGCCACGAACTACTACCACGGCTACACGGGAGCCGCCACGGGCACCCTCATTGTAAGCCTTTTGTCGCCCGTGTTCGGCCTCATCCCCGCCATTGCCTGCTCGGCCGCCCCGCCCGCCCCGCAAACCCTGCACTTCCCCAGCTATGAACACTACAAAGACGGCAGCTACCAGATGGGCTACCGCCAGCAGGCCCACCGCATGAAGGCCGGCCGCGTGTGGCGCAACTGGGGCATCGGATTGGGCGTCAACGTGGCGCTGATCGTCCTCGTGACGCGGTAACCGGTCCGGGCCCGCACCGGGCAGCCGGTCACCAGGACGGTATTTCACCCGGTGCATTACGCGCCGGGCGCTGCATCCGGAGGCAACCCCTCCGGATGTTTTGTTCGGCAGCGCGCCGCCTCACCTGATGCACGCACACAAAGCCCGGGCAACCGGGCTTTCTTGCTTTTGTTCCCTCCGTTCCGGGTTTGCAAAGCGCAAAAGTGGGTTTTGCCCGGACAAAACATCCTTGCCGGCCGGCAAACTTTCGATTGCAGCGCCGAAAAGTCTCTTTTGCCCCGCGCAAAGTCAGTTTGCACTTGCCAAAACATTCATCACGAACCCGAAAACCCGATTGGGGGAAAATAAAACAATCTTTTGGGTGATCCGAACAATGTTTTGGGCTGCGCAAATGATGTTTCGTTGCCTCGAAACAAAGAGCCGGAAAGCGCAAACGCAGTTGGGGACGAGCACATTGGCATCAGGGGGCCGGCGAACAGGGTTGGAGCCCGGCGTTTTCTTGCCGCGCGAATCTTACGCGGCGTCCGGGGAGCCGCCCGGCACGGGAGGGGTTACCTGAACAGCCAGGCGACGATCCAGGAACGGATT
The DNA here is from genome assembly GCA_902805615.1 of uncultured Cytophagales bacterium. GTDB lineage: Bacteria > Bacteroidota > Bacteroidia > Cytophagales > 172606-1 > CADCTQ01. The sequence goes on along the minus strand of CADCTQ010000457.1, from coordinate 7,028 downwards.
GCCCCGGTGATCCACCCAACCATTTTTCATTTACATTTTACTCCCATGCCCCGCGCAAAGAAAACCTCCCTGATTTTGGAGACTGCCAACACCCGCCTGGCCGGTGTGAAGTCCATTGACGCCAAGCTTGACTTAGGCAACGGCCTTTCGGTAGCCGAGTACCAGGCCGCCATCGACGCCGTACGGGTTGCCCTGGAAGCGTACAACACCGTGCTCTCCCTGGTGGACGAAAAGCAAAACGAAGTGATTGCCAAAGAGAAGCGGCTCCGTGACCTGCACGAACGGATGCTGATGGGCGTGGCCGCCCGCCACGGCAAAGACAGCATTGAGTACGAAAAGGCCGGCGGCACCCGCAAGAGCGAAAGAAAAAAGAAAGCCAAGGCCGGCACCAGGTCCGTCACCAACATTTAACGTTTACCAACCAGCCATGAAGGCCATTTTGTCGGTTTGCCTTTTCTTTTTAGCCTCCGCGGGGCTGTACGCCCAGCAGGACTCCAGCAAGGTAAAATCCACCCGGGCGCTTACCATTCATCTTTCCCATGGCCTCAACATCCTGCAAAGCGACCTGTTGCGGTCCCGCTACGGAACGAAAGCCTTGTACTTCTGGGGAGCCGGCATCCGCGTTGGTAACCCCGACAAGGACATGGCATTATTTGACTTGAATTACAACCAGTCGTCCTACAAGGTGCGCGGCGAGGTAAACAACCGCCCCGTGGACAGTCTGCTACGCATCGAGCAGTTCATTCCCAGTCTGTCGTTCCGGATGATCGAGGGGAAAGAGTTTGCCGTCAGGGCCCATACCGGTTTTATCTTATGCTTCCTCACCGACGGCGTGCACAATCGGAAGAGCGAGCAGTACAAGGGCTTTAAACTCGGGCTGGGACTCGAACGCAAGTTCTTCCGCAGCCAGTACGTTCATTTTAACCTCGACTACGACCTGATGCGGCCCGGCGGCGGAAAGTTCCGCGACTACGACGTGGTGAAGCTGGGGATGGGCATATATCTGTAAGCGCAAACAAAAGAACCCCCCAGCATGCGATTCTTCCTCATTGTACTGACCATACTGCTCTTTGCCTACCCTTCCCCCGGGCAAACCATCGAGTATTCCATCCCGGAGGGATACGAAAAAGAAATCAACCGAAAAGACTACCGCAGCATCGTTGATGCGGCCGTTTCGGTCATCTCCCGGCGTTACCAGATCGAGTCTGTCCGCAGGGGGACCGTTCAACTCAAAAGGGGCCAGGACATGCAGGCTTTCAACCTCGACAACCTGGTGCGCAAATGCGTGAACACCCCCGACAAGCGTCAGTGGGAAAGCGTGATCCGGGAACACTTCGAAAACCTGTTCGCCGCCGTGGATGAGCAGCAAAAGATCAACCCGGCAGATTTTGAGTCAATCCGCAAGTACCTGACCCTGCGCATCTACGCGCAGGAATACCTGGCGCAGCAGGGCGGCACGGCCGGTTTTGTGGTGCGCAACGACCTGGAGGGGACCAGCACGATGCTGATGCTGGACCTGCCGGGGGCTTTCGTGCCCGTGGAAAAGACCGTATTCGACGGCTGGCAAAAAGGGCAAAGCGAGGTGTTTGCCATTGCCCAGCGCAACGTCAATGCCCAGAAAGTCGAAAAGGTTACCCAAACGTTTGCGGTGAACCCGGGCGAAATCCAGATCACTTTCCTGGGCAACGAAGACTACGCGGCAAGCTACGCCCTCGACCTGGCCGGCAACTCCCCCGAACTGGTGGGCGAATGGGGCGCCGTGCTGGCAATGCCCAACAAAGGACTGGTGAACGTCTGCCAGGTTTCTCCCCGGCAGCCGCTGGACTTCGTGAAATTCATCCAGTACACCCAGGCCGCCGTCCAGCGGTTCCACGCGCAACACCCGCAGCCCATTTCCGACCAGTACTTCTGGTATTACGGGGGAAAGTTTACCCGCATCAACGTGCTGACTGACAAGGAAGGGAACGTCAACGTGATTGCACCGGTGGCATTGGGGATGCTGATGTCCGAAAAGAAGTAAAGCAATGCGGCGCGGGTGGTACGGGATCGGGTTTGCCCTTGGACTGTACGGGCTCTGGTGGGCATACGTCATCTGCTTCTTGTACGGGAAGGAGTACGACAACAATGCGGCCGGGGCGTGGGCTGCCGCGGGGATTGCATCCCTGACGGCGTTGCTCCTGCTGATCTATGCCGTTGGACTTGCCACCGCCGCCGTGCGGAATAAGGAAAAACGGATGAGTTACCTTTTGGCGATGCTGCTGTTGTTGATCCCGGTGCTCGGCGTAGCGGCTTTCGAATTGCTGAGATGATCCTTTGGGATGGACCAACCCCCGGCAGAACGTCGAAAAAAGACCAGAATCACTCCATTTTAACTTTTGCGCACGATGAGAAACACGCTTTACCTGGTCCTCGGCCTGATTGTACTCGGTTGCCTGGCCGGATGTTCACTGCCCGAAGTAAAGCAACCCCGGTTCAAGCCGGAGGCCAACGGGCTGCTTGATGAAATCCTGGCGCTGCACCCGTTCGAAGAGGTGCAGATTCAGCCTTCCTTCACCTCGTCCAACGACCATACCGAACAGTACATTACCATTCTGCTGCTGTGCGGGAAAGAATTGCCCGGGCAGCCGGAACAACTGGCGGATATGGGAAAGATCATCGCCGGCAAGGTCAAAAACAGCCTTGAAAATACCGCCGATTTTACTTCGTACCGCGTCGTTTTTCAGTCGAACAGCGACTACGTGATTGCCAGCTCCAGCCAGAGCTACCAGGTCAGCTACAAGCCTACGGAGCTATAATCCAACCCTGACGTGCTGCCCGATTTCGCCCACCCCCGTACCCGCCAGTTCCTCCGCCGGTTGCCGTTCTTTTTGTTGCTGGCCGCCCATTGGAGCATGGCCAACATTTCGGCGCCGCCCGAACCCGACCCGGCCCAGGTGACGGGCAACAGCCCCATGGGGCAGATCACGGTGCTGCACGAGGATTTAACCCTCGACCTGCGGGGGCTGGCCCGCGGAAAACCGGTACGGGTAACGGCCGTCTACACCCTGCAATGCCCGGTCGCGGTGAACGGGCTGGAGTTGATCTTCGTGGCAAACAACCTGTCGGGAAACACGTACCGGGTGGAGCTGGACGGCCGGATCATCGCGGGGAGGCTGAGGGAATTCGACACCATTCCCACCGCCTGGTTGCCGCCTGACTCCATCGGGGGGCCGGACGGGAAAATCCCTTTCGGGTACACCCACGAAGGATTGGTTGACTTTCGGATGGATTCCATCGCGGCCGGCACGCACACGTTGCGCGTGGCGTACGAAGCGAAGGCCGGCGAATGGTTCGAGGAAGATGACCTGGTGGTCACGCGTACTTTCGCGTACATCCTGAAGCCTTCTACGGGTTGGAAAGGGTTTAAAAGCCTGCAAACCCACCTGAAAGTGCCCGACGGCTGGGCGTTTACGTCCAACGTGGCCTTCACCGGAGGCGAATCGGGCGAATACCGCGGTGACTGGGCGGCCCTGCCGGCGCACCACCTCTCGGTTGCGCTGCGTAAGTCTGCCACGGTAGCCCACCTGGGTGCCGTTTTTGTTCTGATCGTTGCGGGTATAGTTTGGTATGCCCTGGGAGCATTGGCCGCCCGTTGGATGATAAAGGTGGCCCGGTACCGCATCCGGCGCAACGACAGCCGAATTCTTCAGATGATCAACGACATTTTTATTTCGTTCCCGCACGCCGTGTGCTTTTACGTGACCTGCTTCCTGTACTTTGAATCGCTGATATTCTTGCTGGACGGACAACTAAGGCCCGGAGGAATGAGCGGGATGGGATATACGGTGTTTTTCTTTCCGCTGGTGTGGATCGTAGCCCTGGGGCTGACAATCGCCGCGGATTACCGGCTGACCCAACGCGTCAAAAAGGACTTGGTTTCTGTACCCGGATGTGGGTAACTTCGGCCGCACGAACCGCTCCCATTCACGCAATGCCCCGCCTGACGAAAGCCGCCTTACAAAAGCACCTCAACCACCTCGAAAAAGAAGAACTCGTTGAGCAACTGCTTACGCTGTTTACCAAGTTCAAGGGCGTGAATGAGCACTTCCAGATGGAATACGGCGAGACGACGCAGGGCGTGGTGGATGCCTACAAGGCCAAGCTGCGCAAGGCATTTTTCGGTCCGCGGGTGCGGCGCCCCCGGTTGTCGGCGGCCAAAAAGATCGTCAGTGAATTCCGGAAAGTAGCCCTCTTTGACTACGACGTGGTGGACCTGATGCTGTACCGGGTGGAAAACAGCATCGAGTTCGTCAACAACCAGTATTATCCCTTCGAAACGTTTTACAATTCGATTGAAAGCGCCTTTGCCGACGCCCTCAAACTGATCGTGACCCACCGCCTGCAAGGGGAGTTCCGGGAACGGTGCGAAAAGATCGTGTGGTTTGCCGGGCACAACAAATACTTCGGCCTGCACCGCAACGTATGGGAGATGCACCGCGACGTGTTCGGCCCGGAAGAAAAAGGAATGAAGGCGTAAATGGAAAGATTGAACGGGGGACATTGCCGCATCCGTGCGTACTGTCGGGTACGCCTCCTCCGGTCTGCGGTCTCCCTTCCTCCGGTCTTCGTGCTTACACTTCTACCGCCGAGTGCGGGACGTTGCGCAGGACAACCACTTCGGTCTCGTAGCCGTCGAGCATGTGGGGAATCCGGTCGCAGTCGGCCACCAGCAGGTCGTCGAGGGGGCGGAATACGCACACCTGGACCACGGGGCGCCCTTTCCGGTTGCCAACCCGTACTTGCGATACGTACGGCAGGTGCATCAGGTACGGCCGGTACAAATCAACTACAGCATCAACGTTTACTTGTCTCATCGCTGAATAAAAAATGGGTTCTGGTTAAGATTGGCAACGCGGGACGCCCATACGAAAGGGCCCGCAAAGGTACAAACATTACAAAAGAAGTCAAAAGTTGCATGGCTATCAATATTTTCATAAAAAATATTATTATTTAAGCTGTAACCGGGTTACTTTGAACTTTTCCCCTCCCTTCGTCGCTTCACTAGTACAGGTCAATGGTTCTTGGTACATTGGTCATTGGTAATTAATCAATGGTCATTAGTCAATGGTACATTGGTCATTAGTCAGTCGTCATTCGTCATTGGTGCAGTCGTCACTGGTCAGTCGCATACGACAACTCACGCGTACCCAATGTACCAATGACCAATGACGACTGACCAATGCCCCGATGACCATTGACCCATTTCGAAGCTATTCTTCCAAACCCTTCCGCTGCTTTGTACGCCGTCGTTGATATTGAAACCACCGGCAGTCGCCCCGGCGACGACCGGATCACTGAAATTGCCATTGTCGTGCACGACGGTGAGCAGGTCGTTGATTCCTACACCACCCTCATTAACCCCGAACGGGCCATTCCCTACCAGATTTCGCAGCTTACCGGCATCACCGACGAAATGGTGCGCGACGCTCCCCGCTTCCCGGAGGTGGCCCGGCGCATTGTCGAAATGACCGACGGCAAGGTGTTCGTGGCGCACAACGTGCGGTTCGATTACTCCTTCCTCAAGGCCGAATTCGGCAGCCTGGGCTATAATTACCAGCGCAAAACCCTCTGCACGGTCCGGCTGAGCCGCAAACTGATCCCGGGCCTGCCGTCCTACAGCCTCGGCAAGCTCTGCGAAAGCATCAAAATTCCGATCCACAACCGCCACCGGGCGTACGGCGACGCCGAGGCCACGGCCAAGCTCCTCGACCGGATGCTCAAGCTCGACCAGTCGCCCGAGATCGGCCTGTACATCGAGGGCGAGATCAAGGCGCAGACGCTGCCGCCGCGCATCTCCCGCGACCAGGTGCTGGCCCTGCCCGAAGCGGTGGGCGTGTACTACTTCCTCGACGAGCGGGGACACATCCTCTACGTGGGCAAGAGCGTCAACATCCGCAGCCGCATCATCCAGCACTTTGCCATGGATTACAAGAGCCGCAAGTCCATCGAGTTCAAGGAGCGCATCGCCGACATCACCTACGAACTGACGGGCAGCGAACTGGTGGCCCTGCTGCTGGAGTCCGACGAGATCAAACGCCTCAAGCCGCCCTTCAACACGGCCCAGAAACGCACGGGCGGCGCTTTCTGGGGCATCTACGAGGGAGTTGACAAAAGCGGCTACCTCACCCTGCGCGTGGACCGCGTGGGCAGCAAGGAGGAGCCGCTGACCACGCTGGAAAACATGCAGAAGGCGCAGAACTTCCTCTACCGCAAGATCGAGCAGTTCGGCCTTTGCCTCCAGAAGTGCAACCTGCACAAGACGGGCGGACCCTGTTTCAACTACCACATCCGCAAGTGCAACGGCGCCTGCCTGGGCAAGGAAGAGACCGAACCGTACAACGAACGGGTGGCGGCGGCCATCCAGAGCTTCAGCTTTTCGGAGGAGAACTTCATGATCGTGGGGCCGGGCCGGCACCGCGCCGAGAAGTCGGTGGTGTGCGTGGAGAGCGGCATTTACAAGGGCTTCGGCTACTTCGAACCCGAGACGATGGGTGACGACCTGGCCGGGCTTCGGGGCTGCGTGAAATTCTACGCCCACAACCGCGACATTCAGAAGATCATCTGCGGGCACCTGCGCAAAAACCAGAAAGACCGCCTCCTGCGCTACCAACTCGACGGCGAGGAACTGGCGCCCCTGGCGTAAGCGCAGCAGTGACGTAGTAAGTTGCAACCTGCCATTCGTTCAAGCATGCCCGTCTGTTGATAACCCGCATCATTGCGAGGAGCCGGGCTTGCAAAGCGGGCAGGGCAACGAGCAATCTCATCCGGTAGCGCGGCAGGTGCGTGGTGTAGCGTGCTGGCGCGAAGCTCTGCTTCGTGCCGACTATGTCTTCCGCCTTCGGCGGAACGAAAGTGAAAGTATAATTCTCCCAAAGTTGCTCCGACAACAGTTTAACGCGACAACAGATTGTAAACCGAAGGGCGGGTTATTGTTCTAAACAAGTACGGGCGAACAACCTCCGTTCCGCCAGAAGCGGAAAGGATAGTCG
>CADCTQ010000456.1 GCA_902805615.1 uncultured Cytophagales bacterium | reverse complement strand
CTCGTTCACGAACCCCGAAAAGGTCTTGTTGGCCCGGGCCTTAAAGTAGCGGCAAAAGGCCGACGGCGCCATGTTGGTCAGGGCCGCCACCTGCTCCAGCGAAATCTCCCGCCCGAAGTGACCCATCACGTACTCGTGCACCTTCCGCATCCGCTCGGTCTCGGAAGGCTTGAAGGCATTCACGTAGCCCAGGCTCGTGATGGTCTCGTACTCGTCGGAAAGGGCCAGCCCGTGGAGAATGTCCAGCAGGGCCAGCACCCGCCCGAATCCTTCCTGGTGGGGCAGGTCGTGCATTTTCCGGGTCAGCACTTCCCGCGTGCGGCCCCGTACCTCCAGCCCCCGGCCCGCCTTCTCGAACAACTGCTTGAGGAGCACCATCTCCTGCTTCTCGAAAAAGTCACGGCCCAGGAAATCTTCGCGGAAGTACACCACAATGCCGCGGGCCGTCCCCGGGGCGTCTTCGGGTCCCCGCGGCGGGTCGCTGCGCCACAGGTGGGGCAGGTCCGGGCCGAGCATCACCAGGTCGCCGGGCCCGAACGGCTTGATGGTGTCGCCCACGAACCGCGTGCCGGCCCCCTCCACCACGCAGAACAACTGGTACTCGGGGTGAAAATGCCAGTTGGGGTCGAATGCCGCGCCGGCAAACTCCTGCACGATGAACGAATGGATCGAAGAAACGGACTTTTTGAGGGCGCGCATGGCTTGAATGGTCTTTTCTTGGAACCCGGCCCGCCGCCCGCCGCATTCCGGCACTTATTTAACCCGAACGCCGCCGCCGGATGCCAAAACCGGTCAACATACAGTCAAAAGTGGTTAAAACTCTCCTACTTTCCTAGATGGCATTTAACTAATATTGTATTGAAGGAAAATGAGACATTGGACAAGAGCCGGGAGACGCTACACGTAGGTCCCGTATCTCCCGCTCCTGTTTCCCGTCCCAACCACTCCCTTACCAACCTATGAACATCCTGATGAACCTGCTGCTGTGGACCACCGAAATGGACGACGACATGGGGCCCGTGGTGGAAACCCTCAAACGCACCGGCTTCGACGGCGTGGAAGTGCCCGTGTTCAGCACCGACCTGCGCAAGTGGCAAGGGTGGTCGCGGCGCCTCGACGACCTGGGCCTCTCCCGCACGGCCGTTACCTTCTGCGGCGCCGACGACAACCCCATCAGCCCCTCCCCGGCCGGCCGGCAACGGGCCGTGGACCGGCTCCGGCGGCTGACCGATTGCAGCCACGCCCTGGGCGCCCCCATCCTGTCGGGCCCGATCCACTCGGCGCTGAACGTGTTTACCGGCCAGCCGGCCACGGCCGAAGAGTGGCGCTGGGCCGTGGAAAGCACCCGGCAGGTGGCCCGCCACGCCGCCCCGTACGGCATCACGCTGGGCATCGAGTACCTCAACCGCTTCGAAAACTACCTGCTCACCTGCACGGCCGACACGCTGCGCTTCGTGCGCGACGTCGGCCACCCCCGTTGCCGGGTGATGTTCGATACGTTCCACGCCAACATCGAGGAGAAAAACATCCCCGACGCCTTCCGGCAGTGCGCCCCGGAGGTGGTCCACATCCAGGTGTCGGAAAACGACCGGAGCACGCCCGGCCGGGGCCACGTGCCCTGGAACGCCTTTTTCGACGCCCTCCGCCAGACCGGTTACGCGGGCAGCCTGTCCATCGAAGCCTTCGGCCGCCGCCAGCCCGACCTGGCCGCCGCCACCAAAATCTGGCGCCCCATGTTCGACAGCGAAGCCCAGCTGGCCCGCGACGGCCTGGCCTTCCTGCGGGATAAGGTTTAAACTCCATCCTATTGACATTCAAGCCACTAATTCCCTAATAATCTAATACCCTAATATAATTCCCTAATACCCTTACCCCTAAACTCCCTCCCATGAGCAAGCAGATAAACATCGCCATCGTCGGCCTGGGCTTCGGCGCCGAATTCATTCCCATCTACCAGCGGCACCCCCACGCCAACATGTACGCCATCTGCCAGCGTACCGAAAGCAAACTGCAACAGATCGGCGACGCGTTCGGCGTCGAAAAGCGCTACGCCGACTTTGACGAACTGCTCAAAGACCCCAATGTGGACGCCGTGCACATCAATTCGCCCATTCACCTGCATGCTTCCCAGAGCCTGGCCGCCCTCGAAGCGGGCAAACACGTGGCCTGCACCGTGCCCATGGCGACCACCGTGGAGGAATGCCGCCGCATCGTGGCCGCGCAAAAGGCGTCGGGCAAAAAGTACATGATGATGGAAACCGTGGTCTACAGCCGCGAATTCCTCTTCGTGCGCGAACTCTACGAAAAGGGCGAACTGGGCAAAATCCAGTTCCTCAAGGCCAGTCACCAGCAGGACATGGACGGCTGGCCCGACTACTGGCCCGGCCTGCCGCCCATGCACTACGCCACGCACTGCGTCGGACCGGTGGCCGGCCTGCTGCGCCTGGAAGCCGAGTACGTGTCCTGCTTCGGCTCGGGCACCATCCGCGAAGAACTCATTCAGCACTACAATTCGCCGTTCGCCGTCGAAAGCGCCCACATCAAGTTCCGCGACAGCGACCTGAGTGCCTGCGTGTACCGGTCGCTGTTCGACACGGCCCGGCAGTACCGCGAAAGCTTCGAGGTGTACGGCAGCGAAAAATCGTTCGAGTGGCCGCTGGCGGAGGGCGAAGACCCGATCCTGCACACGGCCAAAAAGCCCGAGCACGAGATTCCGGCCCGGGTAAAAGTGCCCGACTACGCCCACCGGCTGCCCGAGCCCATCCAACGGTTCACGACCGGGGGCGTGTACGATACCGACGAGAACCAGCACCTGTCGTTCGTGCAGGGGGGCGGCCACGGCGGTTCGCACCCCCACATGGCCCACGAGTTCCTGATGAGCATCCTCGAAGGCCGCGATCCCTTCCCCAACGCCCCGCAGTCGGCCAACTGGACCAGCGTGGGCATCCTGGCGCACGAGTCGGCGCTGAAGGGTGGCGAACTCATCCGGGTTCCCGACTTTGCCAACGCCGCTTCCACGCCCCAAAATACGCCTTCCCATGTTTAATCTTACTCTCGTGTCGGGGCTTCGTCCCACCTACCGGGCCGTGCGGGGCTTCCTCCTGCTGGCGGCCGTGGCCCTGCCCCTGTCGTACTGCACGGCCCCCCAGCAGGCGGGGAGCCGCACCGCCAAGACCGCGGCCGAACCGGCCCGCCGGGTGGAAATCCTGTTCCTGGGCGACAACGGCCACCACCGGCCGGTTGAACGCATTCCCGCCCTGATGGCCGCCTTGGGCAGCAAGGGCATCAACCTGACCTACACCGACCAACTGGGCGACCTCAACCCGGCCACGCTGGCGCGGTACGACGGGCTGCTGGTCTACGCCAACTGGGATTCGCTGCCGGCCCCGCAGGAAAAAGCCCTCCTCGACTACGTGGCCTCGGGCAAGGGCTTCATTCCGGTGCACTGCGCCTCCTACTGCTTCCGCAACTCGGGTGAGTACGTGAAGCTGGTCGGCGGGCAGTTCTGGCGGCACAAAATGGATACCGTCCGGGCAACAATCACCGACGCGGCGCACCCGGCCGTGGCGGGCCTGCAACCCTTCGGCGCCTACGACGAAACGTACCTGCACGAAAAGCTCGGGGCCGACAACCACGTGCTCATGGAGCGGGAGATCAAAGCCGACCAGGCCGCCGACAAGCCGAACCAGAAAACCGAACCCTACACCTGGACGCGCACCCACGGCCAGGGCCGCGTGTTCTACACGGCCTACGGGCACGACGAACGGACTTGGGAACACCCGGGCTTCCAGGCGCTGCTCGAACGGGGCATCCTGTGGGCCGTGGGCGACCGGGTAAAGGCGTTGCACGACGCCCTCCGCCCTGAGCCCTTCGCGTACGCGGAGGCAAACCTGCCCAACTACGAAAAGCGGCCCGGCCCGCAGTTGCAGCAAAAGCCCCTCTCCCCCACCGAATCCGCCAAGCACATCCAGGTGCCGGCGGGCTTCTCGCTGGAAACCTTCGCCCACGAACCCGACGTGGTGCACCCCATCGCCATGACCTGGGACGAACGGGGCCGCCTCTTCGTGCTCATCACCAAAGACTATCCCAACGAACGCAAGGAAGAGGGCGGCAGCGACTACATCCTCCTGTGCGAGGACACGGACCGCGACGGCAAGGCCGACAAATTCACCCGCTACGCCGAAGGACTCAGCGTACCCACCGGCCTGGTGCCCTACGACGGCGGCCTCATTGTCTCCCAGGCCCCGCACGTGCTGTACCTGAAGGATACCAATGGCGACGACAAGGCCGACAGCCGCAAGGTGCTGTTCACGGGTTTCGGCACGTTCGATACGCACGCCGGCCCCTCCAACCTGCACTACGGCTTCGACAACTGGATCTGGGGCAGCGTGGGCTACGCGGGCTTCAAGGGGAAGATCAACGGCGATTCGCTCAAGTTCAGCCAGGGCTTTTTCCGCTTCAAGCCCGACGGCTCGGCGCTGGAATACATGACCAGCACGTCGAACAATACCTGGGGACTGGCCTTCAACGAGACCGGCGACGTGTTCGGCTCCACGGCCAACAACGCCCACGGCTGGTACATGCCCATTCCGCACCGCTACTTCGGCTCGGCCCCGGGCGTGGACAACGGCAGCCGCGGCACCGATACGCACAAGGACATGAAACCGATTACGCCCAAGGTGCGGCAGGTAGACGTGTTCGGCGGGTTCACGGCGGCGGCGGGCCACAACTTCTACACGGCCCGGGCGTTTCCCAAACCCTACTGGAACAAGGTGGCCTTCGTGAGCGAACCCACCGGCCACGTGGTGCACCAGAACGTGATGACCAAGACCGGCACGGACTTCGAAGACCGGGAAGGGTTTAACCTGCTGGCCGGCGCCGACGAATGGGTGTCGCCGGTATTCGCCCAGGTGGGCCCCGACGGGGCCGTGTGGGTGGCCGACTGGTACAGCTTCATCATCCAGCACAACCCCACGCCCAAGGGCTTCGACAACGGGCCGGGCAACGCCTACCAGACCGGCCTGCGCGACTACACGCACGGGCGCCTCTACCGCATCGCCTGGAAAGAAGCCCCGGCGTACAAACCGCTGACCCTGGGCAAGGAAAAGCCGCAGGAACTGGTGGCCGCCCTCCGCAACGACAATATGTTCTGGCGCCAGGCGGCCCAGCGGCTCCTCGTGGAACGCGGGAAGCGTGACGTGGTGCCCGAACTGCTCGCACTGGTCAAAGACCAAACCCTGGACGAGATCGGCATCAACCCGGCCGCCATTCACGCCCTCTGGACGCTGCACGGCCTCGGCGCCCTCGACGGCTCCGACGCGGCGGCGCTGCAAACGGTGGCCGCGGCCCTGGAACACCCCTGCGCCGGGGTGCGCAAAACCGCCGTGCAGGTGCTGCCCCGCAACGCCGCCTCGGTGGAGACGCTGCTGACGGCCGATGCCCTCCACGACAAGGAACCGCTGGTGACGCTCAACGCGCTGCTGGCCCTGTCGGAAATGCCCCTCACCCCGGCCGCCGGGGATGCCGTGCTGGCCCGCCTCGCCCAAACCGGCGACGCCGAAGACCGCTGGCTGCCCGACGCCTTCGCCTGCGCCCTCACGGCCCACCAGGGAACACTGCTCAAAACGTACCTGTCGCAGGCGGCCAAAGGCGCCAAAAAGACCGCCCCGGCGGCAACCGCTTCGCACGGTGCGCACCACGCGGCAACGACGGCACCAGCAACAACGCCCGCCAAGCCGGTAGCCGTGACGGCCGCCGCCAAGGCCCCCGACCTCGTAGTCACGGGCCTGCGGACCGATCCGGCCGTGCCGTCGGTGCGGGAAACGGTGCGCCTGTTCGTGGAAGTGCAGAACCGCGGCGGCGTAGCCCTCCCTCCCGGAACCGTTACGCCGCTGGCCGTCCGCATCGAAGGGGCCGGCAAGCTGACCAACCTGGTGAGCTTCGTGCACACCGAGGGGCTGGCGCCGGGCGAAAAGGTGGTCATCGAGAAGGGCACCAACGGTCCGTGGACGGGCCCGCTGGCGTTCAGCTCCGACCGGCCGGGCACGTTTACGGTGACCCTCACGGCCGACCGCGACAACCTCATTGCCGAGGGCGACGAAACCAACAACACGTTCACGCACCAACTCACCTACCAGGCGCCCCCGACGCTGGCGGCCTTTGCCCTCGAACGGGCGGCCCGCAGCTACGCCTCGGTGGCCCCGGCCGACTCGGTGGTGGCCCTGCTGCGCCGGTCGCAGGCGCTGGACGCCGCCGAAAGCGGGGCGGTGCTCAAGGGCGCCGCGGCGGGCTGGAACCCCAAACGCACCGCCACGCTGCGCGAAACGGACCGGGCGTACGTCACCAAACTGAGCACCACGCTCCGCGGCGACGACCTCACGCGGCTGGCCCCCCTGCTGACGGCCTGGGGCCTCAAAACGGCCGAAACGCCCGACCTCGACGCCCAGGTGATCGTAATCAACGTGGTGCGCGAAGCGTTGAAGTTCAGCTTGCCGGAATTCACCGTGAAGGCGGGCAAGCCGGTGGAAATCGTGCTCGGGAACCCCGACGCCATGCAGCACAACCTGGTGATCGGCAAGCCTAAATCGCTGGAAATCATCGGGGCCGCCGCCGACAAGATGATCACGGCGCCGGACGGGGCGGAGAAGAACTACGTGCCGGCCATTCCGCAGGTGATTGCGGCCACGCCGCTGGTGGCCCCCGACGGCACGTACCGCCTGCGGTTCAAAGCCCCGGCCCAGCCCGGCCCCTACCCGTACGTCTGTACCTTTCCCGGCCACTGGCGGGTGATGAATGGGCTGATGAAGGTGGAGTAGCGATGTTCGATGCTCGATGTTCGATGCTCGATGGGCGATGTTCGATGGGCGATGTTTGAAATAACCCCTAGCGCCGGTGTCAACTCCGAACATCGAACATCGAGCATCGAACATCGCTATTCACTCACCACTTCCTCCACATTGAGCACCAAATGGCTCCAGCCGTCGGAGGGCTTTTTGAGGTGCTTGCGGCTCAGCATGATCTCTTTGACTTTGCGTTTGAAGGCCCAGCAGGTCTGGCGGCGCAGGGAGACCCGTTCGGAGAGTTCGTCCACGGTCACGTCCTTGCCGCTGCTGAGCAGGAAGGTCATGTAGAATGCCTTCACGATGGGGAATTTGAGCTTGCCGAACAGCGTGAAGCTGATCACCGACTCGGGGTAGCGGCAGTTGGCGCAGCGGCGCGTGTAGGGCTTTTTGCCTTTGCAGTACTTGCCGTGGCCGCACTTGCGGCAGGTGTAGCCGCCGCCCCACTTGAGTTCGTCGAGGTAGCGCAGGCACGCCTCCTCGTCGGGGTAGATGAGTTGGAATTCTTCGAACGAGACGCTTTTCTGCATCACCCGGGCCGTGGAAATGTCCACCACCTGCACCTCCAGCTTCCGGTTGTGTTCCTGCAAAAGCTGGTTGATGCGGGCAATTTCGGCCGCCTGCCGTTCGATCTGCCGGGTTCTTTGCTGTACTTTCTCCTCCAGTTCCCCGTTCATGCGTTCGAGTTCCTGGTTGAGCTTTTCCTTCAGATACTCCCTTTCCTGCAACCCTTCGATCACCCGTTGCCGGGCCTCTTCCCGGGCGCGTTCCACCGCCCGGAAGCGGTGGGCCAGGGCGACCGAGAAGCACAGCAGTTCGGCCACGCCGGCCGTGTAGAAGTAGAACTGCGAGCCCATCAGGAAGATGTTGAACACGTACAGCGTGTGAATGAGGTAGCCCGTGAACACCAGCGCCAACCCCGCCAGGAAGTACCGCGCCGGCCCGAACCCCTGCCGCAGGCGCACGATCCCCACGGCAAAGGCCACCGCCAGCAGCCCGTTGTCGAGGTACGGCTGGTAGAGGAAGTCCACGCCCAGCGGCCCCGTGAGCAGCAGCAGCCCCACCCGTACGACGATCAGCTGGTTGATGAGCCGGTGGAGCCGGGGCGTCCGCTGGCGGGTGTCGAGGAGGCTCTGCGCGTAAAAGAGGAAAAACACCGTCATGGCGCAGAACGGGACCGTCCACCACAGCCGGTGCCATGCGAGGGCGTCGTACGGGTACATCCGTTTGAGAAAACCCCAGTCCACCAGCGCAAACACCCCGAGGCTGCACACGTACAGCCCGTAGAACAGGTAGGCTTTCTGGCGGATGACCCCGAACAGGATGAGGCTGTAGGCGCAGATGATGAGCACCGACCCGAAGAAAAAGCCGAAAAAGTAGAACTCCCGGAGGGTGTGGTTGACCACCTGGGGGTAGGGCAGCAGTTGGAACGTGATGCCGACCGGAATGTCGCCCCGGATGCGCATGTAGTAAAACGCGTCCTCGCGGGCCCGGTGCGGCAACGAAAAGACCACGTCGTTGGTGCGTACGTCGCGGTCCCGGAACGGGTAGGCCAGCCCGTCCCGGCGGGCCAGGTACCGGCCGCCGCCCACCGGTACGTACAGGTGCACGTCGTCGTACAGGAAGCTGGCCCGGATGGCGAGGTGGTCGGTGCCGGCTTTCCGCACGCGGAACCGCACCCAGTAGGCCGATTCGCCGCGGGCCAGGAAGGTATTTTTCCGGTGTACGGCCGGGTCGAACCGCCGGGCCACGGCCGGCGTGACTACGTCCTCCAGCACCAGTGCCCGGGTGGTATCTTCCAGGATGCTGACCTGGTAGATTGCCGGCCCGTCCGCGCCGTAAAGGGCAAATGGCAAAAAAAGCGCAGTCGTATAAAATAGGTTGACAATAATTTTGAATGCGTTCATTGCTCGGTATACGTTTACGTGCGGGGGGTGCCTGGCCCGGCCTGGTGCTGCTCCCGGTAACTGTATGTCTCTCAGCCTCTGTCAATAAGGGACGCCCGGCCAATGCCATGAGTTTCCGGGGCAGAACTTTACGGTAAATCTATAAATTTTCTTGGTTAAATTACAAAATAATGCTTAATAACCGCGGGAGGGGCGTAAAAAAATAGTCGTAAGTCGCTTGGGAGCCGTAAGTCGCCAGTTGTAAGTGGGATCGGAGGAGAGTCGTAAGTCCAGCATCATCAGTCGTAAGTGGATCGGGAAGTGATCGTTTGCGGATACGACGTACTGCTCCGCTGCCGACCAGCCGTTGCCAATCCTTGCCGCAAACGATTCCTTCCCGATGCACTGAGCCTTGACCGCTAACTGTATTGATAAATTATGTTATGACGGGTGAGAAAAGCGGCGATACCGCACAACGAAGCGTCGCACTGGGGGAAAGGATCGCGTTGCGGCTCCCCTCCTCGGAGGGGCCTACGATTAGGACACTTTTTGAAATTAGGTAAAAAGCCGTCAGTGAGACACTGACGGCGGCGAAGTTGGTACGGGACACGGTCCCCAATTACCCCAACCAGGCAGGTGCAGGCCACCCTCATGGTTTCCGCACGCCGCCGTCAGTGTACGCCGCCGTCAGTGTCTCACTGACGGCTCAAAACGGCCTTTTAAGTATGTTCTATCAAATGTGTCCTAATCGTAGCCTTGATGGAGGAGGGGCCGGGGGTGGGTTAGCCGAAAGTTGACGCATCCGTTAGGAATAACTGCATTGGAAATACTTTCAGCAGGTACAGTCCTTTGCGTACCGACCCAACGGACAGTACGGGCCGTGGCGCAGGTGGGCGTGGGTACGCCGAACACGCTGGCCGGCTGGGACGCGGCCTTAAAATTTTTTCGTAAAATACTGCTTCACAAGCATTTATAACTAATTCGTAGCGTTTGGGCAGTACTTCCCGGTTTACATTGTAGTCGGGTAAAGTCCCGGAGGGACGTCCTGTTGCTAGCACTGGGCTGCTAGTCCTTGGCAAGCGCTCCGTAGGAGCGACCTGTTGTCTTGCAATACCTGTTAGCTGCCAACATGTGAACAGGACGCTCCTAGGGAGCTTATGTATCATTTGATGGGCCTTTCCAGCAACAGCACGCCCC
>CADCTQ010000455.1 GCA_902805615.1 uncultured Cytophagales bacterium | reverse complement strand
CGATCAGGTCGGCGGCTTTCAGAAAAATACCCGCCCGGTGTTCCCAGCCCAGTTCCGACCAGAGGGGTTTGGCGTTGAGGGCGGCCGTGATGGCCTGTTCGGCGTGGGAGGCGTCGCCTTCGTGGTAGTAGCCCAGCGTGTGGCGGTGGTCGTGGGGCGGGGCCAGGCGCTTTTTGTTGCCGGTGCGGACCCGCTCCGAGCCGATGTACATGGGTACGTCAATTTCCTGCGCCCGGGCTTCGGAGAGGGCTTTTTTCAGGGCGGCCCGTTCCGGCGAACCCGGCGCGTACGACAGCACCGGTTCGTTCTTGGGCACGGGAACGCGAAAGAATCCTTTGGACATGGTTGTATGGTGGTAAGATGGGTTGGATCGTCACAACGATGATTGTATTGTGAAGTTAGGAAAAATTGCGTAGCCGCCCGGTCAGAACCGGCTCACGTAGCCGAAGTGGATCTTGGAGAAATTGAGCCCGAAAGGCCGCGCCTTGGCGTTGCCGACGGCGTATACGAAGTTGAAAATGCCCGCGTTGGTGGTCAGGCTGAGGCCCGCCCCCAGGCCCGAAGGACCGTCTTCGTAGGCGTCGGTGCGGAGCTTGTACTTGAGCCACGCCTGGTCGTAGAACAGGAACAGGTAGGAGGTGGGCTCCACGAAGTACCGGTATTCCAGCGTGCCGGCGCCGTATTCGGAGGCGAAAAAGAAGTTCTCGTTGAACCCCCGCAGGGTGGTGAGGCCGCCCAGCCGGAAGAGTTCGTTGCGGAACAGGTGGCTGTTGATGAGCTTGCCCCCGCGGGCCCCGACCAGCAGCGTGGAGCGGCGCGTGAGGGGGATGAATTTCCGGACCTCCGCCTGCACCGAAAACTGGGCCGAGGCAGCCGGCACGCCTTCGTACAGTTCGGGTTTGAGGAGCGGGTTTTTGGCGATGGTCTTGTTACCCGCTTCTGCCGTAACGCTGAAAGACGCCCCGCGCAGGGGGTAGAACACGTCGTCCAGGTTCTGCCACTCGTAGCCCGCCCCGTAGGTCAATAGCCGCGTGTCGCCGTAGTCGGGCAGAGCCAGCGTGTCGGAGACGGCCGCCGTGCCCAGGCGCGAACTGCGGAGCCGCACCCAGGTTTGCAGGGCGCCGCGGTGCAGGGGGTAGGCGAGGCCGAGCTGCTGGTTGACGTTCAGAAAGGTCGTGTCTTCTTTTAATAGCTGGAAGTTGGCCCGCACCGTGAGCGGCGTGCGCAGGAAGGCGGGGTGTTCGTAGGTCATGTCGAGGCGCGGGGAGGCCCGGCGGATCTGCTGCCAGCCCAGCAGGAAGGTCTTGCCGCTGCCCAGCAGGTTGCGCAGCTGGACGTTGAGCTGCCCCGTGACCAGGAGCCGGTTGTTTTCCTGCTCGTTGGGTTGCAGGCCCACCAGGCCGTCAATGGCGTTGGCCCGCCGGGCGTCGAGGTAGTACACGGGGTAGGCGCGGTCGTTGCGGAGGGTAACCGAGTAGGCCTGCCGCACGCTCACGTACGGCAACTGCCGGAGCCGCGTTTGGGCCCGTTGCAGGCCGGCTTCGCTGTAGGGCTGTCCCTTTTGCAGGCGCAGGTAGGCGGCCAGGAACGCCGGCTTGATCCGGGCCGTGCCCGCAACGGCCAGCGTATCGAAGATGATGTACGGGCCTGGCGCAAAGCGGAGGCGGGCCGCCACGGTGTTGCCGGTCAGCGCCACCGAGTCCAGCCCGACGGTGGCGAACGGGTAGCCCCCGTTGTCGGCCCCCGTGAGAATGCGTTCTTCGAGCCGGGCCAGTTGCCCGTAGGAAAAAGGCTTGCCGCGGAGGAGTCGTTCTTTGTAGCCGGCTTCGCGCAACAGGGCTTCGGGTACGTTGCCGGGCCGGAGGGCCACCCACCGGAAGGCGTCGCCCACGTACAGCCAGGCCACGGTGGTGTCGCCCGCGGCGTGCAGGCTGTCCACCGAGGCCAGCACAAAGCCCTGGCCGTGCAGGCCGAGCACCAGTTGCCGCAGTTCCCCCGCCACGTCGCGTACGTTCCGGCGGACCGACGGCAGCGGGAGGCCCCCGGACCGCGCGGGCTGGCCGGCGGCCGGTTGCAGGAGGAGGGTACGCGCCGGTTGGGCCGCCGCCGGCAACACGACCAGCAGGGCGTACATGAAGTGCAGCAAAAGGGCCTTTTGACGCATGGATGGGAACGGTACCGGCATAACGCGCCGGCGCCCCGCGAAGCTACCCCCGATGCGGACGGGTGCCGCCGGCCCCCTGAACGCGGCGAAAATATCCTGTAAGAAAATCGCGGAATTTAGTATTTTTACGGGAGCCAATTTCCGCTCCGGCACGCTTTACCACATCCCTTGCCGGCGGCCCGCCCACCCTGCGTCCGCCCGGAACCACAAATGATGCACCCGTTGCAATTATTGCCGATAATGCTTTTTAGAGGAACTTTAGCCAACTTCGCCTTTGTTTCAAAACGTCGGCAGGTAACATTTAAGGGGGACCAGGCCAATAGGGGGGCGATTCGGGGAATAACTATTTAACGGGTTGTGCGTACCATTCCCTACAACCGGACCGTACTTGCCCCCGAATTGAAATGATCCCGTTTACCTTTATTGCTCTTCCCATATTAATTTACTGAAAAGCTGTTTGTGTAATTTTTGGATTATTTTTGTCTGAAATAAGAATATGTACAATCAATTCATCCTGGAGGAGCTAAAAACGCTCAACGACCTGCTCAGCACCGGAGCCATTACGCAGGGTGAGTTTGATCACCTGAAACAAATTCTCATTGACGGCACCAAAGCGGGGACCCAGGCGCCGGTGGACAAGACCGGTACGGAACACCACACCCCCGAGGAAGCCATCAAGTACTACATCAACGAGGCCAAGACGCTCGTGCTCTACCGCCAGTACGACAAAGCGTACGGCTTCATCAGCAAGGTGCTGGCGCTGCGGCCCGACCACCGCGAGGCAACCCGCCTGAAAGGGGAAGTAAGATCGCGTTTCCGCAAAGACTACTTCATCGGCGCCATGATCGGCGTGCTGCTGGCCTGCGCGTTCTCTTACCTGATTACGCTGCGCAAAGACGTGAGCCTGCTGTTCCTGTGCATCCTGCCGGTAGCGGCCGGACTCATCCTGCCCAGCCTGGCCAACGGCATTTTCTCCGGCCGGGTCAACCGCCCCGCCCTGCGCTACGTGACGTCGGGACTCATGGTGGTGGTGCTGGCCCTGACGGCCAACGTGTTGCTGGCTACCGGGCTGGTTGAACTCGAAAGAACGATTACCGGTACCCACCCGCCCGTTGTCCGCCGCAGCGAACCGGTGCCGCAGAATACAGTGTCGGGGTCGGGCAACTCGGGCAGGAGCCAAACCAGTGCGCGGGGGGAAGACGGCACGGCCGGGGAACCGGTTGCGGACGACAAACCCGCCCGTGAACCCAACCGCAGCAACGACCACCCCGTGGCATCCACGGCCCAGGACGAAGACCGCGTGGACAGTGACAAGGAAGCCGCCATCCGCGACATTCTCAAGCAGTACTACCGCGACTACAACAGCGAGGAACGCCGCTTCGACGCCTCGAAATATTTTGCCCAGAAGGTAGATCGTTTCATCAACCTGAAGAATACGACCCCAACCGAAATCACCGACGTGATCGAGAACGAGTTCTACGACGAGTTCCAGGAGTCGGTCACCAGCATTGACCTCGAAACGCTGGTCATTTCGAAGCTGCCCAAGGGATACTACCAGGCCGACTTCGAAGAGACGATGAGCTGCTTCCGCAAATCGAAAGAACAGCACCAGTTCATCCGCACCAAGGTAAAGGTGATCTTCGACAAGGAACTCAAAATCCGCTACAACCACCAGGAAACGCTCCTGGAAAGCCGCTATGGCCTCAAAGCCGCCGCCGACATGGACGGCGCCATGATGTATACCAACCAGTAACTTGCAGGTTGGGGAAGCATCCCCTGATATGAGAAGATACGCCCCACTACACCGGTTATGGATTTTTTCGCTGGCCTTCGTACTACTCGCTTTCCAGTTTGCCAATAAGGATTTAGACCGGGCCTTCAAGGCGCTGCAAGGGCAGGATTTCACCACTGCGGAGCGGTTGTTCAACAAGATTCTGCTCGACGACGCCGACGACGCCCGGGCCTTTTACGGCCTGGCCGCCGTGTACGCCCACCCCGATTTTCCCCACCGCAACGCCCAGCGGGCCCTCGAATACCTGGCCGATGCCGAAGCCCGGCTGCCCATGCTGCGCAAAAAAGAAGTGGCCTTCCTGGAAAAATACGGCATCACGCCCGGGTACGCGGCCGGCCTGCGGGTACGCCTGGGTACCGAAATCGTGCAGGAGGCCTACGCCAACCGCTCCATCGGCGGCCTGGAGGCGGCCCTGCGGCAATTCCAGAACCTGCCCGAAGTGGCCGGCCCGGCCCGGATCCGCCGCGACGAACTGGCCTTTGCCGAAGCCGAAAAGGTGGGCACGTACCAGGCTTACCAGGGGTTCATGAGCAAGTACCCCGAAGCGGCGCAGGAGGCCGAAGCCCGGAAGCGGTACGAATCCCTGCTCTACCAGAGCTTTTCCCGCGTGGGCACCCTGCTGGCCTACCGGCAATTCATGGAGGCCCACCCCGACAGCCCTTATTACGGCCAAGCCCGCGAAGCCTATGACCGCCTGACCTACGAAGAGGCGGCCCGGCGGGACACGCCCGAAGCCTACCAGGAATTCCTCCGCGATCACCCCGACAGCCCCTTCGCGCCGGAAGCCCGGGCGCAGCTCCGGCGGTACGCCCTGCGGCTGCCCGTGCGGATGGCCGGCGCCTGGGGCTTTATCAACGGCCGCGGCGAACTGGTGATTCCGCCGGCCTTCCAGAGAGCGGGTCCGTTTGCCGGGGGCCTCGCCCGGGTGCGGCAGAACGGCAAGTGGGGTTACATTGACGACCGGGGGAAAATGGTGATCAGCGCCACGTTTGACGCCGCCGCAGACTTCAGCGAGGGGCTGGCGGTGGTGCTGACCCGCAGCCCGAAGCGGGGCAAAAAGCCGCTTTACCGGGCATTTTACATTGACACCACCGGGCGGCAGGCTTTCGACAAGTCCTACGAGACCGACGGCGTGCGGATGCCCATTCACGCATTTTCGGGCGGCCTCGGCGCCGTCATTGACCCCAAAACCGTAAAACTCGGCTACGTGGACCGGCAGGGCAACTTCGCGGTGGCCCCGCTCTTTACGCCAACCCTCGGTCCGGCCGCGGCGCCCCCCGAGTACGCCTTCTCGGGCTTCCGCAGCGGGTACGCCTGGGTGAAAGACGGCGCCGAAGAAGGACTGATTGACCCCAAAGGCGTGTTCCTGGTGCAGGGCAAATACACCCAGCCCCGCGAAGACACCCTGGTGGGCAGCCTGTACCGGCAGTCGTTCCGCAACGGGCTGTGCCTCGTGCAGGACCGAACGGGCGGGCAGACTTTCTACGTGGATACCACCGGCAAGAAAGCAATTACGCTGCCGGCCAGAGTTGTAGGTTTGCCTTTCCGGGACGGGGTGGCCTGGGTGCGGCTTCCCGTGGCCGGTCAGTACCAACTCATTGACCGGACCGGCACCATGCTCACCGACGTATACGCCGCCCGGGTGCGGCCCTTCTCGGAAGGGCTGGCCGTGGTGCAGCGGGAGGCGCCGGCCAAGCGGGTGTTCTTCTACGACGAGGTGCCCGAGGGCAGCTACGTATACCTCGACAAAAAGGGCAACCAGCCCTTCGACTTCAAATTCCACGTACTCACGGACCCCGAGTATCCCTTCCTGAACGGCGATTTCAATGGCGGCGTGGCCGGCGTGCTGCTCGAAGGCCGCCAGACCTACATTGACCGGCAGGGCAACGTGGTGTGGCAAAGCAAGGAAACCTGGTAGGGGAATTCGCCCGGAAGGTCGTACCTTTGCGCCTGGTTCAGAGGCACTTTTCCATTGGCTGGTCTATACATTCACATTCCTTTCTGCAAGCAGGCCTGTCACTACTGCGACTTCCACTTCAGCACCGGCACGCGGGGCCGGGAGGAAATGGTGGCGGCCATCTGCCGGGAAATCGCCCTGCAAAAAGACTACCTGGCCGGAGAAACCCTGGAAAGCGTGTACTTCGGCGGCGGCACCCCGTCGCTGCTCGAAGTGGCGGACGTCGGGCGGATTTTTGACGCGGTCCACGCGCATTTTCACGTGGCGGACGGGGCCGAAATCACCCTGGAAGCCAACCCCGACGACCTGAGTCCCGCGAAAATAGCCGGGCTGGCTGCCACGCCGGTCAACCGCCTGAGCATCGGCATCCAGTCTTTTCACGACCCGCACCTGCGCTTTCTCAACCGCGCCCATTCCGCCCGGGAAGCCACCGATTGCATTCGCCTCGCCCAGGACGCGGGCCTCACCAACCTGAGCATTGACCTGATCTACGCCATTCCGCACCCCGACCATTCGGTGTGGGAAGCGGATTTGGGGAAAGCCCTGGCCCTCCAGGTGCCCCACGTGTCGGCGTACTGCCTTACCATCGAGCCCGGCACGGTGTTCGGCAACTGGCTCCGCCGGGGCAAACTGCCGGCCCCCGACGAACACTTCGCCGCTGAGCAGTTTGAACGGCTGGTGGGGGGCCTTTCCCAGCACGGCTACGAGCAGTACGAAATCTCCAACTTCGCCCGGCCCGGCTGGTACGCCCGGCACAACACCAACTACTGGAAAAACCGGAAGTACCTGGGCGTCGGCCCCAGCGCCCACTCCTTCGACGGTGCCGGGCGGCAGTACAACGTAGCCAACAACGCCCAGTACCTCAAAGCGATCAAAGAAGGGCGGGTGCCCGGCACGCCCGAGTCGCTCACGCCGGCCGAAAGCGCCAACGAGTACATCATGACCAGCCTCCGCACGCAGTGGGGCTGCGATACAGGCTACGTGCAACGGCAGTTCGGCTTCGACCTGTTGCAACTGAACCGGCGCTACCTGGGCAACTGCCAGCAGCAGAACCTGTTGACGATCCGCGACGGGGTGATCACGCTGGCGGCGAAGGGCAAGCTGCTCGCCGACCGGATTGCGGCCGACCTGTTCATTTGCTGAACCGTTTTCGAAATATTTCCCGCAAACGAAAGGGTCTTACACCACCTCTTTTCGCTTTCGGCCCGTCCCCTGGCGGATTGCCGGCGATCCGTATTATATTTGTACGCTATCCCTCCCCCATCCATGCAACAGCTCGATTTCCTACTCACGAGTGAACACAAGAAGACGCTTCTGCTGTTAAAGGCAATGGTTTTCTACCACCACGGGCTCAATGAAGAAGAAGGCCGGATGCTGCGCGAAACGGCCGAAAGACTGGGGGCCCTGGCGGAATTGCAGTGGGTAACCGATTTTGTAGGTACGGACGTGCACACGGCTTTTGACCGGGCCCGCACGCACATCGGCGAGTTAACGGTTAACTGGGACAACGAAAGCAAACTGCACTGCCTGGGACTGGTGTGGGAGGCCACCAACCGCAAGGGCTGCATCACCGAAATGGAGGCCACCACCATTCTGAAAGTCGCCAAGGACTGGAAAATGCAGCGAGAACTGATGGGAATGGTACGTAAGAAATAAAAACCTGCTTTCCGCAACGCGGCGGGAATGGACAGCGATAACACAAAAAGCCGGCAGCGCTGCCGGCTTTTCCTTTTACCCCCGGCGCGAAAGCAGCACGATGCTGTCGGTGATGGACTTGTAGAGGGCCTGCCAGTGGGGCGTGCGTTGCAGGTAGTCGAGGTGCGCGTGGATGACCTGGTAATCTTCGCGCACGGCCGGCCCGGTCTGTACGGTGGCCGGGTCGGCGGCTTCGAGGGCTTTCTCGAAGGTTTCCCGGACGAGCGGCTTGAGGAGCCCGAATTCGAGCCCTTCCTGGGCCAGCAGGTGCCTGGAGAGGGCCAGCAGGTGGTTGGTGAAGTTGCAGGCGAACACGGCCCCCACGTGCAGCATTTTCCGTTCCTGCGCATCCACCAGGTACACCGTGCGGCTGATGCTCTGGGCAATGCCCACCAGCACCTGCTCGGTGTGTTGGTCGGTGGATTCGATGCAGAAGGGCACGGTGGTCAGGTCGAGGCGGCGGTTGCTGGTGAAAGTTTGCAAGGGGTAGAACACCCCGGCGTGTTCGCGGCCGGCCAGCAGGTCGAGGGGCTGCGTGCCCGAAGTGTGGCAGACCACGGCGTCTTCGTCGGGCAGGATCAGCTCGTCGGCTACGCGGCCAATGGCGTCGTCGGAGACGCACAGCAGGAAGACGTCCGATTCGCTTTCCGAAAAGTCGAGGCTCGTGACCACCTGGGCGTCGTAGAGCTTCTCGGCGACGCGTTCGGCGTGCCCGGGGGTGCGGCTGTAGATTTCGCGTACCTGGTGCCCGGCTTTTTCGAGTGCCTGCGACAAGTGCCAGGCCACGTTGCCGGAGCCGATCAGCGAAACGGAATAGTGCATGGGTTGCGGGGTTCGAGTCGTTGTACCCTAACCCCTCTAAAAGTTGCCCGGGTGGGGGCAACTTTTAGAGGGGTTAGGGTAACGGGAAGTGACGCTTAGGCAGTGGCGGTGGCCGTTACCTGCTCGGGTTCCGGCTCTTTTTCGCGCATCTTGGAAGCGTCGCCGTAGCGGCGTATCATGGCCAGCCCCACGCCGGTCAGTACCACCAGGGTACCGAGCCACAGCACGTTGATGAGCGGCATCTCCTTGGCCTTCACGATCACGTAGTCCTTTTGGGTGGTGTTGACGCCGAAGGTAAACGTGCCCTTCTGCGGGTCCACGTTGAGGAAGGTTACTTTCACGCCCAAGTCACTTACGATCTCGGGCACCCGGCCCACCATGCGGTCTTTGATCATGAAAACCGGCTGGGCAGTGTACTCGCGGTCCTTGCCGAGGATGCGGATCTGCGCTTTCACGGCGGCGTCGTTGGGGCCGAGTTCCACGTCGGACACCTCAGTCACCCTGGACACGCTTTCGAGGATGGAAACGTAGTCGTTCAGGAACAGCGTGTCGCCGATGTGGGCGGTCATTTCTTCCGTTTTGCTCCATTCCGGCTCGGCCCGCGGGTCGGGGGCGGAGTTGACGTACACGTACAGGTCGCGGGCCAGGTCGTGGCGGGTGTCGGGTGAAGGCAGCAGGCCATTGCCCATTTTCTCGTTGATCTGCGCCCGGGGGTGCAGCGTAAACACCCGGCCTTGCTTGTCGCGGTATTCGATCTCGTAGTAATTGTTTTCGGCCGCAATGTCCAGCGTATCGCCCTTTTTGAAGTACGTCTTGCCGTCCTGCACAATGTCGGCTTTGGCTACGGCGCGGTACGGCAGGTCGGTGGCGGCCACCAGTTCGGGACGCAGGTAACCCGGTACGTCCCGGGCTTCGATCCGCCGGCCCCGGTAGGTCACGTAGTATTCGTCCATCGCCGTAGGCTCGTTGAGCCACAGCAGCGTGTTCTCCTTGTTTTCCTTGTTGTTGTTCTTGGTGAACGACTCGTCGTTGGAGATGAGCAGGCCCGACGTGTTGAGCGAAACCACTTTGGAATAACCGGCCGAATACAGGATGCCGATCAGCATGAGGGCCACGCCGATGTGGGACAGGGCGCCGCCGGAGAGCCGGTAGTTGCTGCGGAACACGTTCCACATGATTTTGCCGTTGGCGGCAACCGCAAACACGGACGCCGTCAGCAGTACGATGTAGATCAGGTTGTCAATGCGGGTCACGGCAATCACGGCGGCCGAGATGAGCATGGCGGCCAGGAACGGTCCGGTCAACTCGTTGAACAGGGCCTTGAAGTTCTGCGGCTTTTTCCACCAGAAGTACTGCCCCGCTACGGTGGCAATCACGATGCCGATGCCGAACCAGAGCTGAATCTTGGTGTAGTGGGCAATCTGGTCGGCGGGCGGCGCAATGTTGGAGACGAAGCCCAGCAACTCCACTATTTTATTGTACACGGGAATGGACGTGGTGTAGAG
>CADCTQ010000454.1 GCA_902805615.1 uncultured Cytophagales bacterium | reverse complement strand
CTACATGGCCTACGACGCCGTGCAGCACTTCGAAGACATCCGGCTTCGCACCCGGGAGACGCAGGAAAACCGCATCCCGGAGATCATTTACCAGGTGTTCGGGTACGTGATTGCCATCAACCACTTCAAGGACGACCTGTACGTGTTTGAGCACCGGTACGCCGGGGAGGCGCCCGGCACCCGCGACGGGCTCAACTACCTGGTGTCGCTCATCCAGAACAAAAACTTCCCGTCCTACCAGTTCCAGACGCGGGGCGAAGAGTCGTCGAACATGACCGACGCGACCTTCCTGGAAGTGCTTGCCAACGGCCAGCGGCACTGCAAACTGGGCGACGTGTTCCAGATCGTGCTGTCGCGCCGGTTTGCGCAGTCCTTCACCGGCGACGAATTCAACGTGTACCGGGCCCTGCGGTCGGTGAACCCTTCGCCGTACCTGTTCTACTTCGACTTCGGCTCGTTCAAAATCTTTGGTTCTTCGCCCGAGGCGCAGATCACGATCAAGCAGCAGGTGGCGACCATTTACCCGATTGCGGGCACCTTCCGCCGCACGGGCAACGACCAGGCCGACGCCCAACTGGCCCAGGAACTCTACGACGACCCCAAGGAGAACGCCGAGCACGTGATGCTGGTGGACCTGGCCCGCAACGACCTGAGCCGCAACGGCACCCGCGTGGAGGTGGAAACGTTCAAGGAAATCCAGTACTACTCCCACGTGATCCACCTGGTGTCAAAGGTGACCGGCCGCATGGATGAAGGCGTGGCGACCGTGCAGATGGTGGCCGACACGTTTCCGGCGGGTACGCTGTCGGGGGCGCCCAAGCACCGGGCCATGCAACTCATTGACCAGTACGAGCCCACGGCGCGGGGCTACTACGGCGGCTGCATCGGTTTCATGGGCTTCAACGGCGACTTCAACCACGCCATCATGATCCGCTCGTTCCTGAGCAAAGACAACGTGCTGTACTACCAGGCCGGCGCCGGGGTGGTGGCAAAGTCCAACGTCCACAGCGAGTTGCAGGAAGTGACCAACAAGCTGGCGGCCCTGCGCAAGGCCCTGCTGCTGGCCCACAACATGGATTGAGCCGGGAGAGGTTGGCCCGGAGACGCCGGGCGGGGCTTTGGGTAAACGGTGGTATTGAGGTACTTACATGCGCGCAACAGAACTAAATCGTCCATTTTGTTTTTATACTTTTATGAAAATCCTCGTTCTCGACAACTACGATTCATTTACCTACAACCTGGTGCACCTGCTCCGGGAACTGGGCGTCAGCGGCCTGGAAGTACACCGCAACGACAAGATTTCCCTCGAAGAGGTTGACAAGTTCGACAAAATTCTGCTCTCCCCGGGCCCCGGCGTGCCTTCCGAAGCCGGCATCATGCCCGAACTCATCAAGCGGTACGCCCCCACCAAGAGCATCCTGGGCATTTGCCTGGGCCACCAGGGCATTTCGGAGGTGTTCGGCGCGCAGCTCGAAAACATGGCGGAGGTGCTGCACGGGGTAGCCACCAAGGCCGTCGTGACGAGCCCCAACGAGACGCTGTTCCAGAACCTGCCGGGGGAATTCAAAACCTGCCGCTACCACTCCTGGACGGTGGTGCCCGAGTCGGTGCCGGCCGACGTGCTGGAAGTGACCGCCGAAGACGAGAACGGCAAGGTAATGGCGATCCGGCACCGGCAGTACGACGTGAAGGGCCTCCAGTTCCACCCCGAATCCATCCTGACCGAACACGGCAAGGAGATGATCCGCAATTGGCTGGCGGACTGAATAGAGCAATGCGTTAAAAAGGGTGGAGCCAACTGCTGCAAGCGTCTACACTTGCACCAGCTGTCTCCACCCTTTTTCATCCGATGACTGCACCAATGGATGCTTACCCGGACAAGAAGTAAAAAGGCGGCTTTTATACTGAAATGAATTGGAGACCACGTATTTGATTGTATACAGACATCTGATCATCAGATGAATATCCTCCGCTTCATCAGTTTCATCATGTTCATCTTGGTATTACACCGGGAACACGCCCTGCTGCACCCATTCCTCCAGGTTCATTTCGCAATGGTCAATCAGGGAAACGGACTGTTTCCAATCGTACGGGGAGAGGGAAGGATTACGCTGCGTAGCTACTACGATTTTACGGCTGGCCGTCAGAATCCAGATCACTTGTTCGACCCCGAAGGCCAGCAATTTCTCCGTTTTGGTGAGTACGTAATCGAAATCAGACCCGTTGGCCGTATCTACTTTAATGTCTACTTCCAATACGACCACCGGCGGTTTTTTGGCGTACCCCGTTGCATGGCGGTCAACGATGCTGTCCTTTGTCCGCCGGATGGTAATGTCGTTGGCAAGGTTGTCCCCCGGGGCAATGTTCAACCCTGGCTCCCCCGTCTGGATCAGGTATTCGGATTCAGGCAAAAGAACGAACAACCGCCTTAGGATCAAGGCTACCAAATAAGATTGCAATTCGCTGCTGCACATAATTTCTGCCTGCTGCTTTTCCCCGGAAAGTACCTGCCCATATCCTTTGTAATAGTACGGATGTCCGCCAATCTCCTCGCGGAGGAGTGTAAGTGGTATTTGCAAGGTAGTTGTCATAATGTTCCTTGTTGCGAAGTACGCATGTGTTCCTTTGCCCACTCTTGCATCGTTTCATCTGTATACCCCCGTTCATCCCATAACCGGTCCATTTCATCGCTGGCTTTATCCGCATAGTAGCGGGCAATGAGGTTCTTGATATCAACCAATTCCTGTTCGCTGGGATTACGAGCGAATATGCGTAACAACTCCAGTTGCAGCGGGGTGAATTTGGTGGTGTCGCTGTTCATACAATACCCTTTTTGTCAAGCTTACAACAATATACGGGATAACGGGGATTTCAGTCACGCATTCCCCCAACCGGCGTTACTCGAACCGGTAGTCCTTTTTCACCAGCAGGTATAAAAAGAACGGCACGCCGACGAACGAAGTCAGGATGCCGATGGGCAGCCCGGCCGGCGGGTAGATGAGGCGGGAAAGGAGGTCGCAGGCGACGATGAACACGCCGCCCGCC
The DNA here is from genome assembly GCA_902805615.1 of uncultured Cytophagales bacterium. Taxonomy (GTDB): domain Bacteria; phylum Bacteroidota; class Bacteroidia; order Cytophagales; family 172606-1; genus CADCTQ01. Next base: position 26,157 of record CADCTQ010000454.1, on the reverse strand, counting down.
CAGGTGGCCAGCAGCGTATTCCACCGCCCGGCCGCCCCCTGGAGCCCGCGGACCAGGTGCGGCATCATCAGCCCCACGAAGCCGATAGCCCCGGCGGTAGCCACGGCAATGCCCGTCACCAGGGAAGCCGTGACCAGCACCCCCCAGCGGAGCCGGCTCACGTTCAGGCCCAGGTGGTAGGCCCGGCTTTCGCCCAGCAGCAAGAGGCCCAGTTGTTTGTGGAGAAATAAAAACAGGCCGTTGGCCAGCAGCAGCACCACGCCCAGCAGGGGCACGTCCGACCACTGCGCCCGTTCTACGCTGCCCAGAATCCAGAAGACAATCGTTTTGAGCTTGCCTTCCGAATCCGACAGGAAGGCCAGCAGGCTGTTGATGGCCGTCACCAGCGAAGAGACGGCCACGCCGCCCAGCAGGAGCTGCGTGGGCACGATGTAGCCCTTGCGGTACGCCAGGGCCACCACCAGCAGCGTGACGGCCAGCGCCCCGGCAAAGGCGAACAGGGGCGGCAGGTACAGCCCGATGCCGGCCACCGGCAGCCACCCGAAAAAAGCCAGGTTGCCCCCCAGCGAGGCGCCCGACGCCGTGCCCAGGATGTAGGGGTCGGCCAGCGGGTTGTTGACCACCGCCTGGATGAGGTAGCCGCTGAAGGCCAGGGCCCCGCCCACCAGGAAGGCCAGGATCACCCGCGGCAGGCGCAGGTGCACCACGGCAAACTGCGCCGGGTCGTCGGGGTTGTAGGCCAGCAGCACCCGGCGGAGCGTGGAAAAGTCGGTCTCGAAACTGCCCACGAACAGCCCGGCCCCCAGCACGGCCACCGTGAGCAGCAGCAGCAACACACACAGGGCGGCCGTTTTCAAGGCGTAGGCTGGGGGTGAATGGCGTTCCTTATTTCGAGGATGGACTCGACCACCCGCGGCCCCGGCCGCGACATGAGGTCGTCGGAGAGCCGGTACACGCGCCGGTTGCGGTAGGCATTGACGCGGCGCAGTTCGGGGTACTGCCGGAAAAAGGTGGTGTCCATCTTCGCAAAACCATCGCTGATGATCACGTCGGGGTTGATCTTGAGGATGTACTCCCGGGTGAGGGCCGGCGATTCGGCTTCAAACACCGTGTCTACCGCGTTGACGCCCCCGGCGGCGGCCAGCTTGTCGGAAAACACAGTGTTGCGCCCGAACACGTAGATGGGGTCCTGGGGCCAGATGATCGCCAGCACTTTGGGTTTGGGCAGGTTGGCCGTTTCGCGCCGGATGGCGTCCCGCCGCGTCCGCAGGGAGTCGGCGAGCCGCCCGGCCTTTTCGGCGTGGCCGGTAAGGGTGCCCACGGTTTCGATGCCCCGCAGCACGTCTTCCACCGTGCGGTACTGCTGGTAGTACACCGGGATGCCCAGGTCTTCGATGCGCCGGGCGTCGGCCAGGGGCGTAATGCCTTCCACGGCAAACACCAGGTCGGGCTTCACGCGCAGCAGGCCCTCGAAGTCCACCGGGTAGCTGTTGACGACCGGTTTGCGTTTGGCGGCGGCAGGGTAGTCGCAGTTCTGGGTGACGGCGGCGATCTGGCCGGAGTCGCACACCAGGAAGAGCATTTCGGTGAGGGAGGGCGCCAGGGCCATGACGCGCCGGGGCGTCCCGGCCAGCCGCACTTGCCGGCCCAGCGCATCCCGCAGCGTATCAGCCCGAACCGCTTCGTGGGAGGCCGGATTGCCGCCGCACCCGGCCGCGGCCAGCAGGATGCCCAGGAAGAGGGCCATTATCCCAAAAAAATCAAATTTATTACCCGGATTATGTAGGGGTATGCACATAAACTTTATCTAAATTCGGGGCCCGGCAGAGACAAAGGGACGGCGGCTGCGTACTTTTCTGCCTTTCAATGCTTTTTTCGGGTCCATTCTGCCCGTTTTCGGGGATATTTTCCGCATAATTATAACATTTTACCAAGAATCCTACCCTTTACGCCATCTTGTTATGATCATAGTTACGGGAGCTGCTGGTTTTATCGGAAGTTGCCTGATCGGCCGCCTCAACGCCGACAACTTTAACGCAATCATTGCGGTTGACGACTTTTCGGATGAGGCCAAAAACCGGAACCTCCAGGGCAAGCAGATCCGCGAATTCGTGGACCGGAAGGCATTCATGGGCTGGCTCGACGGACACTACGAAGACATTGAATTCATCTTTCACATCGGGGCCCGCACCGATACGTCCGAGTTCGACTACGCGGTTTTCGAAGAACTGAACGTAAGCTACTCCAAAACGCTGTGGGAAAAGTGCCACGACTACCAGATTCCGCTCCTCTACGCCTCCTCGGCGGCCACCTACGGCCTGGGCGAACTGGGTTACGACGACAACGAAGCCCTCATTCCGCAACTCAAGCCCCTGAACCCCTACGGCGAATCGAAGAATGAGTTCGACAAGTGGGCGTTGGTGCAGGAGAAAAAGCCCTTTTTCTGGGCCGGGCTCAAGTTTTTCAACGTGTACGGCCCCAATGAGTACCACAAGGGCCGCATGGCGTCGGTCATTTTCCACGCCTTCAACCAGATCGGGGCCACGGGCAAGATGAAGCTGTTCCGGTCGCACCACCCCGAGTACCGGGACGGGGAGCAGATGCGCGACTTCGTGTACGTGAAAGACCTGGTGGAGGTGTGCATGTTCCTGATGTACCACCGCCGCAATTCGGGCATCTACAACCTGGGCAGCGGCAAGGCCCGCACCTTCCTCGACCTGGTCAAACAGACCTTCTGGGCGATGGGCAAGCCCAAGCACGTGGAGTTCGTGGACACGCCGGCCGACATCCGCGACAAGTACCAGTACTTCACGCAGGCCAACATGAACAAGCTCCGCTCCATCGGCTACCAGAAGCAGTTCCACTCCCTCGAAGAAGGCATCGAAGACTACGTGAAGGGGTATCTGATGGAAAGGAAGTATTATTAGGAAGGGTAAGTGGTAAGTGGTAATTATTTTTTGCCGTGAGGAATGTCTTTTCCGGGGGAGCGCAATAAGCGCAATAATTGATGCAACCGCGATACTTTACCGGGAAGGGCGGCGTTAATTTGGGTATTCACCCCCATCCTTCCTGTATCTATGCTGCTCAGGCTCATCCGCCCGCTGATGCTTGCCGTTTTTACGGCAATGCTTTGTACCGCTTGTGGTCAAGAAGAAGTTGATGTAGCGTATCCCATCCCCATACCTGGTTACCGGCTTACTTCCGTGTGGATGCAGGACGAGAACGGAAAAGAGTTGGGTCCCGTATGGAAGGCCACTTACTACCCGGACGGCAGACTGAAAAGCATATCCGATGACCGGGACTCTACTTACCTGGGGTACGCGTACGACGGGAAAGAAATTACTGTCTCCGACCTCCACCGGCCTACCTTCTGGCCGCCCTACTCGTACCACAAACTACAACTGAACGAAAAGGGACAAGTCGGGATGGCCTATTTTGGCCAGGAAAAACCAGACTTCTATGGTCAGTATCGCGACACCACGGCCTATGTGTATGACGATGCCGGCTTGCTCACCGAACAGCTTCGGCGCTCCGTTTTCATTGACAATACCCATAAGCCTTTCCACGCTACAGTTCGGATCAGCAATCAAATCAGGAATGCCAACATTGTCACTACTTCGCTGAAGGTAGAGCCCGAATCCGCTTATGGCTTCCGGAATTATCAACTCGCCATTGAATTCCATCCGGACAAGGAGGACAAAAACCTGATCCAGGCCATTTTCCGTTTTCATCCCTGGCGCTTCAGCAAGATGCCTTTTGCAAAGTCATCGGCAAAACTACCCCGGAAGTTTTCCTACCTCCATTCGGATGGCAGCACCCAGGTAAGTGAATTCGCGTACGAGTGGGACGCACAGGGAAACGTGACGCGCATCATCGAAAGAAACCCCTACAGTTCATCCGACGGCGTAATCAGCGCGTATTCGTTACGCTACAATGAGTAGTTCCTTCTCCCCAATGGCATACAACTAACCGGAGCAACTTACCCGGTCAGGCACCAGGACACAAGGCCCCACCAAGTATTCGGCTTCGTGCGTCTTTGCGTTTCGGGCGTACGGGTGTCAGGCAACGTTTCACATAAAGTATCCAACAGCAAAACAATACACATGAAAATGAACCATCGGCTGATGTCAGGACTGGCACTGGGCATGGCACTGTTGAGTGCCTGCGAAAAGAAAGAAATCAAACCGGAAACGATTGTGGTCGAACGAGATCCCGGCATTTTTGCCTACTACAAAACTTTCAACCCGGAGAATATGCTTGGGTTCATCATTGCCCTGGATCGAACCACGCACGTTGTCAGAGACACGTTTTACAGGAATCAGCCCTTTATTGCTCCCAATGCGGTACTGATCAATAAAATAAGCCTTAATGCGATCCAGGGCCAAACCAATCAATTGAAGGACTTCGATTATGTACTGCAATTCCAGGGCAGGAGCGATACGATCCGTAATGTGAGTTACGATTCATACCTTCGCCCCCTCGATTGCTTATCCTGCACTCCGGATCAGAGCAGAACTGTGATGCTCTCGGATTATACGAATCTGACTTTTACCTACCAGGGAAAAACTTATTCCGAGCGGGACTCACTCATTATCGAGTAAGTAAAGCAAGGGAGGCAACGTTGCCTGACACCACCACGGCCGACAACCGGGCTAGCCTCTGCGCATTGCTTTACCGCAATTGCCACGGCCCCGGGTGGCTTTGATTCGTTACCGGTCATACAAAGATGAAAAGAATAATGGCTTGCACCGGCATACTCCTGATGATATGCCTGAATGCCCGATCTCAAACCGTTTATTTTTCCCAACGGACAGCAGGCCAGCCATTGCAGTTCAGATTGTTGAAGGATTCTATTCCGAACATCCATCCCATCGTGGACCAGAAAGTACAGCTTAAGGATAAGGTCCTTGATTTAAGGCAACAATTTCCGTTCTACGGTCACGCAGTAATGGATGATTACCAAGACTATTTTGAGTTGTATTACCTGGATTTAGGTCCGGGTAATGAGAACCTGTGCGTGGAATTGACGTTTTGCTTTGGACATTTGACGAGCATGACTTGGCTGGCTAAGGGGCATTATAATATCAATACCCTGAAGATTGAATTACAGCGCAGATTTCCCTACAAACGGTTTGACAAGGAGTATACCCTCCAGGCGGATTCTGTTGTTACTTATTCCAATCCCCATCGCAGGGTTATTTACGGGGAGCATTACGGGAATGAAAGGTGGTTCTACCATGACTCAAGGGTATCCCTGCATTTGATGGAGGATCTAAAAAAAGAATGGGCCATCGTAACGCTTTCGGACCGGAGAATTGACAATATCACTCCAGGCTGGTGTAGATATGACAGAAAGTTCAGAAGCTGGGAAAAAGTAAAGACAGCACTCAAGCGCGGTCAATAATAGTAATCAGACTGGCAACCGGGTCCCCTCGCCACGTTGCCGCAACGAGAGAACACGGGATGGTGGCTGCTCATGCTACGTTAAGGGCCAGTAAAATAAACCAACAGCCCATTGAAGATAGCCTTTGATCTAGACGGAACACTCATTACGGGTGGGTATACCTTTCCAACGCAGAGAACGTATGCCCTGCTAAAAGCTTGCGGCGTGGAGGCGTTGCGAAAAGGTACCATTGACCTGATGCGGTACTTCCAGCAACAAGGCGAGGAAGTTTGGATTTACACGACTTCCTACCGCAGCACCTTTTACATTCGCTTGCTGTTCGGGCTGCATGGTATTTTCGTCAATGGTGTAGTTAATCAGGCAGTTCACAACCAGCGGGTGAAGGACCGGACGGATTGGCCCCGATGTTCCAAATACCCTCCTGCCTTTGGCATTGACTTACTGGTTGACGACCAGGAAGGCGTAAAAATGGAAGCTGAACGGTACGGATTCCGGATGATCTGGATCAAACCTGAACAGGACGATTGGACAGAAAAAGTCATCCATGAGTACCGTAAATTGAAGAAAGAGCAGGATAAGACTAGCCCTTGATACCGCTCACGCCGAACTGCTGCAGCGCAAAACCAGAACGTAAGGCCACGGCGTTGGGGGTTCCTGATCCATCAGCAACAACCCAACTTCATCAAAGGACCGATCATGAAAACGTACATTGTAGATTCCTTTACCGATCAACCATTCAAGGGCAACCCGGCGGGGGTTTGCCTGGCGGAACACGAACCGGACAGTGCGCGGATGCTTGCCATTGCCAAAGAGCTGGGGTTGTCGGAAACGGCTTTCGTGCGCAAACTGGAAGGGGACAACCGCTTCTCCATCCGCTATTTTTCGCCCAAGATGGAAATACCGCTTTGCGGCCACGCGACGCTGGCTTCGGCAAAAGTGATTTTCGAGGGCTTCCCGCTGGACGACATTCATTTCGTTACGGTGCAGCACCTGGATCTATGGATCAAAAAATCGGGTGGTGAAATCTTGATGGAGTTTCCCGTGTACGACACCGAACCGGCCCCGGCTCCCGGTGCCTTGCTGGTCGCCCTTGGCGTTAAGGAAATTGTCAACAGTGCGTACAACCGGGAAACCAACATTCTGCTGCTCGAAATCGGAGACGCCCGTACGCTGAAAGATATGAATCCCGACTTCGAGGCCCTGTCCCGTTCGCACGCATCCATCAACGGGGTACTCGTTACGGCGCCTGCCGCCGACGGGGAATTTGATTTCCACTCCCGCTATTTCTGGCCCTGGAGTGGCACCCACGAAGACCCGGTAACCGGCGGCACGCATACTTTTCTCACCAAGTACTGGAGCAAAAGACTGCACAAAACGAAGATGAGAAGTTTCCAGTCTTCCGCCCGGAGCGGCAGCATGGAAGTGGAATTGGTGGGCGACTCCAAACTGACCATCAAAGGCCAGGCAGTAATTGTTTTTGAAGGCAAACTAAAGCTTTAAGGCAGCCGCCTCTCACTCCGTCAATGGGTGCGCGCCATCCACATCCACCCTGGCGCCACGCCGTGAGCATACCCGCAACGAAGGTGACATACTGGTAATTGAACATTGTCTTACCGCACCGGAACCGCCCTCCGCTGCGAACCGGTCCGGTATTTCGGGCGTCCACGCCAACCTTCCTCCCTTCCCCACATCTTCTTGCGCCGAACCGCGTATCATTGCAGCAACCCGATCAACTTGACAAACCCTAAAACAATCTTTCCTTTTATGCCCGTATCCCGTACTCCCCTGCCCGGCTCCTCCGACAGCCTTTCGCGCCTCATCCTGGGGGCGTGGCGCCTGGCCGACCACGCCGAACGTACTTCTCCCGAAGCCATCACCGGACTCGTGGAAGCCAGCCTCGCCGAAGGCATTACCACGGTGGACCACGCCGACATCTACGGCAACTACGCCGTCGAAGAAATATTCGGCCGGGCCCTGGGCGGACAGTCGGCCCTGCGCACCCGCCTCGAACTGGTGAGCAAGTGCGGCATCAAACTGGTGTCGCCCAAGCGGCCCGAGCACCGGCTCAAAACTTACGACACGAGCCGGCAGCACATCACCGACTCGGTGCACACTTCGCTCCGCAACCTGCGCACCGACTACCTCGACGTGCTCCTGATCCACCGCCCCGACCCGCTGATGAACGCTGACGAGATGGCCGAAGCCTTCACGGCGCTGCGCCGGGACGGCAAAGTGAAACACTTCGGGGTGTCCAACTTTACCCCGTCGCAGTTCGCCCTCATCCAGTCGCGGCTCGACTTCCCGCTGGTGACCAACCAGATCGAATTTTCGGTGCTGTACCTGCCGCCCCTGTACGACGGCACGCTGGACCAGTGCCAGCAGTTGCGCGTACCGCCGATGGCGTGGTCGCCGCTGGCGGGCGGCAAGCTGTTTACCAACACCGATGAGCGGTCCACCAAAACCGGGGTTGCTTTGCAGAAAGTAGGGGAAGAACTGGACGGGGCGGGCGTGGAGCAGGTGGCCCTGGCCTGGATCATGCAGCACCCCTCCAACGCCATGCCGGTGCTGGGTACGGGCCGCCCCGAACGCATCCGCGAATCGGCCCGCGCCGCCAGCCTGCAACTGAGCCGCGACCAGTGGTTCGAAATCCTGGCCGCCTCCGCCGGGCAGGAAGTACCTTAATGTCTGAACCCTGATGTGAATGATGAAATGATGATCTCGATGGTGCGCACTGCATCATGGTCATCCTTTCATCATTCACATCAGGGTTCAGACAATCATTGGCATCATGGTTCAGACCTACTGCACCACCGGGGCGCCTTCCTGGTACACCGTCTGGAGCACGGTTTGGCCGACGGCCTGGAGCACGTTGCGGTCAATGATGCTCATGTCGTCGCGGTGCGTGTGGTGGTACGTGCTGAAGCCCGTCTGGGGCTTGGTGTCAATGATGTCAATGGTCGGGATTTTAGCCAGCGTGTTGATGAACACGTGGTCGTCGGTGCCCACCTGGTTGCTCACGTCGTTGAGGAAATACTGGCCGTACTTCAGGAAGCCCGCAATGTCCCACACCTTGTTGACGACGCCGCTGGCGTACTGCATCGAAAGCCCTTCCTTGAAGAACGTCGCGTTTTTGGCCCCCACCATGTCGAGCAGGATGCCGTAGTAGGCCGAGTAGCCGGGTTTGTGCAGATTTTTGCCCCAGTACTGTGAGCCGAGGCAGTAAAACTCCTTGTCATTGGGGTAGTTGGCCCGTTCGGCGTCGGGCACGCCGTAGTCTTCGGCGTCGAAGAAGATGATGTCCACCCCCACCGGGGCGCGGCTGCTGTCGGCGCCGATGATGCGGGCCACTTCGAGCAGCACCCCTACCCCGCTGGCCCCGTCGCTGGCCCCGAGGATGGGTTCGTTGCGCCGCACGGAGTCTTTGTCGGCCACGTGGCGGGTGTCCCAGTGCGCCGCCAGCAGGATGCGCTTGGGGGCGTCGGGCAGGTACGAACCGATGATGTTGCGAGACTGGAGCTTGGTGCCGTTGTAGGCGTCGGCCACGAACTCCTGCACGGTCACCTGGGCGCCGTACTTTTTGAGGGTGGCAACCAGGTAGTCGCCACACTGCCGGTGGCCCGCCGAGTTGGGGACGCGGGGCCCGAAGCCCACCTGCCGGTCCACGAAATGGTACGCCGAGTCGCCGCTGAACACGGGCGCCTTTACGGTTACGACCGGGGCCGCCTGATCGGTTTCGCCGCTACGCGTATCCGTGGATGGTTTTCGATCACAGCTACTGCTTAGGCCGAGGGGCAACAGCAACAGGAGCCAGGCCCAACTTACATGCTTCATATGGGGGGTTTTACTGCTTAAAACGTGATTTGTTGCAAAAAATGAGCCGCCCGTACGGTTCCGGGCGGCAGTTTGGTGTTAAATAGGGTTAAAATACGCCGCGTCCGGCTGGCGTTACTCCTCGTACGCCCATTCAATGCCCGTCTTCATGTCCTTCACGGAGATGCCCACGGCTTTGAGCCGGGCCCGGATCTGGTCAATCTTGTCGTAGGCTTTGTTGAGCTTGGCTTCCCGGTACAGGTCGAGCAGCGCTTCCACGAGGTGGTCCACGTCTTCGGTCTTTTCTTCCACCAGGCCCAGCACGTCGCCGGTAATGCCCACGAAGGTGCCCACCAGTTGGTTGAACGTTTCCTCGCCCAGGGCGGCGGGGGCCAGGCTGCCCGTATGGAGTTTGTTGACGAGTTTGAGCAGGCTGAACAGGTGGGCAAAGGCCATTGCCGTGTTCAGGTCGTCGTCGAGGGCCGCGTGCACGGCCTCCACCAGCTTTTTCACTTCTTCCTGCGCCTTGGCGTCCGGGGCCGCGTCCGACGGGGCGTACTGCATCTTTCTGGCAATCACCAGGCCGTTCATCAGCCGCTTGTAGCCCTTGCGCGCGGCAATGAGGGCGTCGTTGGAGAAGTCGAGGGTGCTGCGGTAATGGGCTTGCAGCATGAAGAACCGCACGGTCATGGGGCTGTACGCCTGCAGCAGCAACGGGTGGTCGCCGGCAAACAGCTGGGCCGGCAGGAACGAGTTGCCCTTCGACTTGGACATCTTCTCGCCGTTGACGGTAAGCATGTTGGTGTGCATCCAGTAGGTGACGGGGTCTTCGCCGTGCGCCCCCACGGCCTGCGCGATTTCGCATTCGTGGTGCGGGAACTTGAGGTCCATGCCGCCGCCGTGAATGTCGAAGTGCTTGCCCAGGTACTTGGTGCTCATGCAGGTGCATTCGATGTGCCACCCCGGGAAGCCCGCCCCCCAGGGAGAAGGCCACCGCATGATGTGTTCGGGCGCCGCCTTTTTCCAGAGGGCAAAGTCCAGCGGGTTGCGTTTCTCGGCCTGGCCGTCCAGGTCGCGGGTTTCGCTGAGCAGGTCGGCCACCACCCGGCCCGACAGCTTGCCGTAGGCGTGGCTCTGGTTGTATTTGAGCACGTCGAAGTACACCGAGCCGCCCGACTCGTAGGCGAACCCGTTTTCGATCAGGGTCTTTACCGTTTCGATCTGCTCCACGATGTGGCCCGTGGCCGACGGCTCCACGCTGGGCGGCAGGAAGTTGAACCGGCGCAGCACCTCGTGGAAGTCGTTGGTGTACTGCTGCACAATTTCCATGGGCTCCAGCCGTTCGAGGCGGGCCTTCTTGGCAATCTTGTCTTCCCCCTCGTCGGCGTCGCTCTCCAGGTGGCCCACGTCGGTGATGTTGCGCACGTAACGGACTTTATAGCCCAGGTACCGGAGGTAGCGGTACAGGACGTCGAAGGTGAGGAACGTGCGGACGTTGCCCAGGTGCACGTTGCTGTACACGGTGGGTCCGCACACGTACATGCCCACGTAGGGCGGGTCGAGGGGGGCAAAAGCTTCCTTGGTGCGGGAAAGCGTATTGTAAACTCTCAGGTTGTGGTTTCGCATGACGGCCGTGGTTATTCCACCCGGGTGAACCTGGTTTGAATGCGGGCAAAGTTAGTAAAATAAAGCGGCTCCGACCCCTGCCGTCCCGCTCCCCGCCGAAATCCGCCGCGGCAGCCCCCGCGTATGTATGCGACCGTACGCCGCATTGCTCATTAACGACTGACCATTGACCAAGACGCGATGAACCGCGTCTCTACTGACCACTTACGCCTAACCTCTTACCACGCCATTCCCATGAAAAAAACTTTCCTGTTCCTTGCCACCCTCTTTGCCTTCGGCGCGGCCGGGTACGCCCAGGTATCGGTGATTCCGAAGGGCGGCCTCACCCTCTCCACCATCAGCCGGCCCAACAACAGTGGCTTTGTCTTTGAAAATCCCAACGTGATGTCCCTGTCCGGCTTCGTGGCGGGGGTTGGTTTTGACCTGCCCATTGCCGGAGATGGCTTTTTCTCGGTGCAGCCCGAGTTGCTGTACATCCAGAAAGGGTACAAGGCCGAGGCCACCACCGACGTGGGCTTCCTGGTACAGACCGACTCGTACAACTACCTGGAAGTGCCGGTGCTCGCCAGGATCAACTTCGGCTCCGAACGGGTGAAGCTGTACGTCAACGCCGGCCCGTCGTTTGCCTACGCCCTCAACGGCCGGTTCACGCGGAACGTCACGCTCGGCCCCCTGTCCTTGTCCACCGAGGGCAAAAACGTATTCAAGGAGGAACCCGAAAACTCCATCGGCGACGACGAGTACCTGAGCCCCAAGTACTTCAGCCGGGTTGATGCCGGCGTGCAGTTCGGCGGGGGCATCGGGCTGAAGGTGGGCCCCGGCGCCGTGCTGCTGGATGCCCGCTACGGCATGGGCCTCACCAATTTCTTCAAGGGCAACCGCGACAACGACATGCCCAACGACGACCGGGCCAACGTGCAGAACCGCGTGTTTGCCTTTACGCTGGGCTACGCCATTCCGCTGGGCGGCAAGTAATTCCCGGGTGAAAGGATTACTTCTTTCTTCCAAAAACAAAAGGCCCGTGAAGTGCATTCACGGGCCTTTTGTTTTTGGAAGAAAGAAGCCGTCCGGCCACGTCTACTTCCAGGCCAGTTGTTTTTCGCCTTTCGCCAAGGCTTTGGCGGTCCTGATCCAGGCCTGCTTAACGCCCAAAAGACTTTTGACCCCGTACATCAGCCGGGTCTGCACGGGCAGGTAGTGGAAGAACTTGCTCTTGCGCAGCACGTTGTAGACGCTCATGTCGTAGCGCGGCAGGTGGAACAGGGAGTTGAACCAGATGGTGTCGAGGTAGTGCTTGAGGCGCTTGTGGATCGCCTTTGTGGCCGGGTCGCCGGACTGGCCGAGCTGGGCCAGGTACTCGTCCACGCGGCGGATGCGTTCGAAGTAGTCGGCATTGGTGAGTTGCGACAGCACCACGCCCTGCACGGGGTCGTAGGCGATGCCCGGCACGTGCTTTTTGATCTCGTCGAGGATGAGGCCGATGCGCAGCAGGCTGGCGTTGCGGTTGGCCTCGAAGGTGCGGCGGGTGGTGATCTGGTTTTCGTGCCGGCGGTAGAGGAGCATGGTCTCGGGCAGGTTGGCCATGCCGCTCACCTTGCCGATCTTCACGAACAGGTCGAAGTCCGAAGCCGAGATAAATTCGGTGTTGTGCCGGATGCCGTGGGCGTCAATCACCGACTTGCGCATGATCACGCTGGGGTTCCACAGGGGGCAGTTCCAGTACATCATCTCGCGGATTTCGGGATCACCGGCCGGGTACTGGCGCAGTTCGTCCTTGATGAGCGAGCCATCGGGGTAGATTTCCTGCACCCAGCCGCCGCAAATGCCCACCTGCGGGTTGGCGTCCATGAAGGCCACCTGCTTTTCGAGCCGCCGGGGCACGCTGATGTCGTCGCTGTCGAGGAAGGCAATGTATTCGCCCCGGGACAGTTCCAGGCCGCGGTTCCGCGTGCGGGCAATGCCCATGTTCTTCTCGTTCTTCACGTACCGGATGCGCGGGTCGGGAATGGCGGCAATGATGGCCGCACTCGCGTCGGAGGAGCCGTCGTCAATGAGGAGGAGTTCGAAGTCCGTAAAAGTCTGGTTCAGAATGCTGTCAACGCATTCCTTGAGGTACTTCTCGGCGTTGTACACCGGGATGAATACAGTTACTTTCGGGGCAGTCTGCATAAAAATAGTCCTTACTTCTTGAAGTTACGCATTTTTTGCGTTCGTCGCATGCGCCGCGGTCCTGCTACTTGAGCGAGAACACGTACGCACTGAGCGGCGGCAGGGAAAAGGGAATGCCGGAAGTGGCGTTGCCCGCGTCCACCACCTGGGCCGCGTCGAAGTCAATCGTCCTCGAACGTTCGTCCAGCAGGTTGCCGAGCCGGTACGTGCCTTCCGGGCGGAGGCCCATCGCGGCAAACGCGTTGGCCGGAATGCGGATGTTGGCCTCTTTGGCCTGCGTGTCGAAGTTGACGACCACCAGCACCCGGCTGTCGCCCGAGAAGCGGAGGTAGCTGTAGAGGTGCCGGCCGTCGTAGCCCGCCGTGCGGCTCTGCACGTTGAACGCCTGGAGGTCGTAGAGGCCGCCCTTGCGGATGGCTTCGTTCTCGCGGCACACGTTGAGCAGCCGGGCGTAGAACTGGCGCAGCGCCTTCATGTCTTCGGTCATGCCCACGCCGTTGTGGAAGCCGAAATTGACCCAGAGCTGGAACACGGGCACACCCCAGTAGTCGAAGATGGTGGTGCGGCCGTCGTCGCCGCTGAAGCCTTCCTTGCCCAGGGCGGGTTCGCCCACCTCCTGCCCGAAGTACACCATCACCGGTCCCGAGTTGAGCGTAGCCGTCACGGTCATGCCGGGAATGCCCTTGCGGGCGTCGCCGGCAAAGAACTTGGAGGCGATGCGTTGTTCGTCGTGGTTTTCGAGGAAGCGCAGCAGGCGGCTGTTGATGCCCTGCGTCTGTTTCCAGTTGTTGGTAATGAAGTTGGCCTCGCCCTGCCCCTGCATCACCGACCGCACCGTGTCGTAGAGGCCCACCTTGTCGTAGAGGTAATCGAACTTGCCGGCCTCGATGTACGTGCGGTAGGCGGACGGGTTGTAGATTTCGGCAATGAACACGATGTCTTTTTTGGCCGTCTGGATCTGCGGAATCACCCAGCCCCAGAACTCCACGGGCACCATTTCGGCCATGTCGCAGCGGAAGCCGTCCACGCCCTTGCCGGTCCAGTACAGGAGGATGTCGCGCATCTTGTTCCAGGTGTCGGGCACGGGGTCGAAGTGGTTGGTCCGGTTGTTCTGAATGTCCACGCCGTAGTTGAGCTTCACCGTTTCAAACCACTCGTTGATGCCGGGGGCGTTGGTAAACTGGTCGTTGCCGGTGACCTTGGCCGGCGTTTCGTCAAACTTGCCGTCCTTGGTGGGGTGGGGCAGGTCTTCGAGGGGCTGGTACTCGCGGGGCACCACGAACGAAGTGCCGGGCAGGTAGTAGAAGTTGTTGTTGGGGGCGAAGGACTTGCCGCGGTCGTCGGTTTCGCCCAGGTCTTTCACGCCGTCGGGCTTGGCGTCGGAGTGGTACTGCCGGGCCACGTGGTTGGGCACGAAGTCCACCAATACTTTCAGGCCCTTGGCGTGGGTGCGCTGCACGAGGGCTTCGAACTCCCGCATCCGGTTGGGCACGTCCTCGGCCAGGTCGGGGTTCACGTCGTAGTAGTCCTTGATGGCGTAGGGCGAACCGGCGCGGCCCTTCACCACGTCGGCGTCGTCGGGCTTGATGCCGAACTGGGAGTAGTCGGTCATGGTGGCGTGTTCGATCACGCCGGTGTACCACACGTGCGTAATGCCCATGTCGCGGATGGCCTCCAGGGCCGCGTCGTTGATGTCCTTGAACTTGCCCACGCCGTTCTCGTCACGGGTGCCGTAGGGTTTGTTTTTGGAGGTGGTGTTGCCGAACAGGCGGGTAAAAATCTGGTAGACGGTGATCTTGTGGTCGGTCACCTGTTCCTTGAGCAGGTTTTCGTCGTTGGGGTCAAGCATGGTCTGTTCTTTTTTCTCTCCCGGGGAACATTGTACGAGCAGGAGCACGATAGGTACGATCCAGGCGTGGCGCATTTTTGAAATGTAAAATTGACAATTGAAAATTGACAATGAGGTGAACGCAGTGGGAGTTTCTCCACTCAATACCCAATACTCACTACCCAATACTTCCTTCCCCGACAATAGTAGTTAAAATTTACGTATCCCGCGGGGCGCTGCCTACCTTTGCGGGCATGAAACTCAAACACTTCAACCTGCCCTTTGCCGAAAACCTGTTCAAGGCATTCAGTGACGAATCGCGGATGCGCATTCTGCACCTGGTGTACCGGAACGGCGAAATGTGCATCTCGGACCTGGAGCAGGTGCTGGACTTCACGCAGGCCAAGACCTCCCGCCACCTGGTCTACCTGAAGAATGCCGGCCTGGTGGGTTTCAAAAAGACGGACCAGTGGGTGTACTATTCGATCAAGGACGAGGTGTCGGACGTGATCGGCCAACTGCTGGGCTACCTGGGCCGCGACCCGGTGCTGCTCAACGACCTGGAAACCTACCGCATCCTGTACTCCAACCGCGAGCTGGCCATCTGCAAACTGCACCAGCAGCGGCAACGGCGATCAATGGTCTGAACCTTGATGTAAATGATGAAATGATGACCATGATGGGGAACGGTGAAGCCCGGTGCTCCCGGTAAAATTCCGTCCTTCATCAAGCTCATCATTTCATCAGGTGCATCATGGTTCAGACATCAAGGTTCGGACGCTCTCAACAAAAAGACCGCCACGTACGTTTAAGCAACAGGAGAAGACACGCAATCCGTCTCCCTGTACCTGGCCCTTCCGCGGGCCGGCGTTCCGCAAACCCGCCCAGATTCAAACTTGTACCCGTGCTGCGTTGGGGAAAGACGCTCCTGAAGCCATTAAACTGACCTTTTTATGCCCGCCTATAGGCATTTGTTCTTCGACCTGGACCATACCCTCTGGGATTTTGACCGCTGTTCCGGCGAAACGCTGGAGGAATTGTTCCACGAGCACCGCATGGATACCCTCGGCGCCGTGCGCGCCGACACGTTCGTCTCTACCTTCCGCACCATCAACCGCGACCTCTGGAACCAGTACGGGGCCGGGCAGATCACCCAGCAGCAACTGCGCGACACCCGCTTCTCGCTGGTGCTCAACCAACTGGGCCTGCCCGAAACGGACATTCAGACGGCCCTCACCGAGCAGTACATGGAACGCTGCTCGCGCAAGCCGCACCTGCGCCCCTACGCCCGGGAAGTGCTCGACCACCTGCGCCACCGGTACGAGCTGCACATCCTCACCAACGGGTTCGACGACGTGCAGTTCATCAAGATGCAAAGCTCGGGCATCACCGACTACTTCACGCACATCATCACGGCCGAGAAGGCGGGCTGCTACAAACCCAATGCGCGCATCTTCGACTACGCCCTGCAGCGGGCCGGCGCCCGGCTGCACCACAGCCTCATGATCGGCGACAGCCTGGAGGCCGACGTGGTCGGGGCCCGCAACGCCGGCATGGACCACGTGTTCTACAACTGTGACGGCCTCACGCATACGGAGATGCCCACGTACGAAATCACTTGCCTGAGTGAGTTGAAAGCGATTTTATAAGGGCGGGGCCGGTTTTCAAAACTTTGGAAGTCTGCGTAATATCGGGCCCAATCAGGCAAGACCACTTTTTCATGGCTACTCCCCTCTCGCACGCGCCCCGGCGTACTTCTTCCCTCAGGGCGTATCTTCAGCTGATGCGCCCCGCCAACATCGTCACGGCAATGGCCGACATCCTGGCCGGGTACGCGGTGGCCCGGCAATTCCTGTTGACGCCGCCCATCGCCAGCGGCCTGGCACTCGATGTCCTCCAAATTGATTTTGCAACGCCCCTCGTCTTATTGCTCCTCTCCACCATTGGCCTGTACGGCGGCGGCGTGGTCTTCAACGACGTGTTCGATGCCCGGCTCGACGCCGTGGAACGCCCCGAACGCCCCATCCCCAGCGGCCGGGCCAGCCTGCAAGGCGCAACCATCCTGGGCCTGGTACTCCTGCTGATTGGCATTGCAGCCGCCGCGTTGGTTTCCGCGTTCAGCGGCGTGCTGGCCGCCGGCATTGCCGTATTGGCCCTGGTGTACGACAAATACGGCAAGCATACACCCCTGGGCCCCGTCAACATGGGCCTGTGCCGGGGCCTGAATTTGCTTCTGGGCGTAAGTGCTTTTGAATCCGTCCGCCCCGACCTGAGCGGAATTGGCGTTGACTGGTTGGTAGTCGCCTCGGCCGTCCAAACCTACTGGCCCATCGCCCTCATCCCCATCGTGTACATTGCCGCCATCACCATGATCAGCCGGGGCGAGGTGCACGGGGGCGACAAAAAGACGATCAAGCTGGCCGTGAGCCTCTACAGCCTCGTCATCATGGCGATCATCGGCTTGAGCATCCGCAACGAGCCGCCCCTGTGGGAAACGCTGCCCTTCCTGCTGCTGTTCGGCTTCCTCATCTTTCCGCCCGTGTTCAAAGCCATCCGGGAACCGCAGCCCCGCAACATCGGCCTGGCCGTCAAGGCCGGGGTAATTTCCCTGATTGTGATGGATGCGGCGCTGGCGGCCTCTTTTGCCGGCTGGCTGTACGGCCTGGGGGTGCTGGCCCTGCTGCCCATTTCCCGCCTCCTGGCGAAGACGTTCGCGGTTACATAGAAGGGTTCACCACGGAGACACGGAGGGCAGGGAGTTACACGGACGGAGAACGGAAAGGGTGGCATGGCGGGAAAGCGGCGCGTCGCGGCTCCCCTCCTCGGAGGGGCTGGGGGTGGGTTCTTCCCTCGCCACGCCAATGTTTCACTTCAAGCGGATACCCCATTGCCATTTCTCCAATGCAGTGACCCCGATAATACCCGCATTCTTTCGGTCAACCCTCCCCCGGCCCCTCCGAGGAGGGGAGCCGCGACGCGCCGCTTTCCCGCGAGGCGACTTATACGCCGGGCGACCACGAAGCCTCTCCCTCTGCTCCGTGTGTCTCCGTGGTCAATCTTATTCCCATACGAAAGCGATTTCCTTGAAGCCAAACGGGTGAGGCTGCCCTTCCATGTCCACCACCAGCCGGCCCGTGGGGTCCACGCCGCGGATGACGCCCTCCCGCACCGCTTCGCCCACCCGGAAAAGCTTCGGCTGGCCCAGGGCGTAGAGGGCACCCAGGTACTGCTGCCGCAGCCCGTCCGTTTGCCCCGCCCGCAGTTGGAGGTACGTGGCCTCCAGGTGCGCCAGCAGTTCGTGCAGGGTGTCTTCCAGGTCAAACGCCTGCCGCGCCGCGTTCCGCATGGATACCGCCCGGGGGTGGGAAAACGCCGTCTGGTTCACGTTGAGCCCGATGCCCACCACCGACTGGGCCAGCAGCGTGCCCTTCACCGCGTTTTCGATCAGGATGCCGCCCATCTTCTGGTCGCCGTAGTACAGGTCGTTGGGCCACTTGAGGGCGGCTTTGCCCGGAAAGTACGCCGACAGCAGCCGGTGGCAGGCCAGGGCCACGGCCATGTTGAGTTCAAACTGCCGCGCCGCCGGGAGAAAAACCGGCTTGAACAGCACCGAAAAAGTGAGGTTTTGGGCGGGTTGGGCTTCCCAGGTGTTGCCCCGCTGCCCGCGGCCCGCCGATTGGTGGGCCGTGATAACCACCGTCCCCTCGGCTACGTTTGAGTGGGTAGCCCTTTCCAGCAACTCATTGTTGGTAGAACCGCACGTGGGCAGGAAGATGGTATTTTGACCAACAAATAATGTATTGGGGGGATGATTGCGCACAAAAAATTGTTAGAGATGCAGGAGATAATTAGGCGGCTTCAAAATATTCGATTAAGTTGACCGTCTATGTAGGTATGGTAACCGGCAGGTAAGTCTGTTACTCCGGACACAATTTGTTAATTTTGTAAAAGCAACTTACTTAAATTGATGGAATTAACGAAAGCAAAAGTTAGCATAGATTCTAAACAACTGAGTGAAGTGGTGGCGCAGGGCATGCTCGAAAAGAAGGGCGTTGACGTCATCATTCTGGACCTGAGAAAGGTAAAAAGCGCCGTTACGGATTTTTTCGTAATCTGCTCGGGTAACTCCGATACGCAGGTGGACGCCATTACGGACTCCGTTGAAGAGGAGGTATACAAACGGCTGGGGCAGGACCCCTGGCACAAGGAAGGCAAAGAGAACCGGGAGTGGATTCTGCTCGACTACGTGGACGTGGTGGTGCACGTTTTCAAAAAGGACCGGCGCCAGTTTTTCGCCCTCGAAGACCTGTGGGGCGATGCGGAAGTAATTAAAGTTGCTACCCCGGGGGCTTAGGAAACAAAGCTTGCCGCAAAGCTGTTTGCTATATAAATGGTGAATCTTTTTTGAACAATTGATAAAATGGCTGAAAATTCAAATAATAACGGTAAGAAAAAGCTGTTGCCCAAGACGCCGCAGCGGCCGGGTTATCAGATTTGGCTGATTGCCGGTTTGCTGTTGCTGATCCTGGGGGTTACGTACTTCAACAAGAGCACTGCCACGCTGGATACCACGCAGAGCCGCTTCGAGAAAATGCTCCGCAGCGGCGACGTGAAAGAGATCGTGATCATTCCCAACCAGAATGCGGTAGAAGTAACCCTCAAGCGCGAAGCGATTGACAACCAGAAATACAAGGAGGACCTCGACCGCCGCGGCTTGTTCTCGCAGTACGACGGCCCCCACTACCGCTTCCAGATCATCAAGGCGGAAGACTTCAAGAAGGACCTGGGTGAAATTCAGGCCAAACTGCCCGAAGAAGAACGGGCTCCCTACCGCGTAGAGAACCGCAACGACCTGACCAGCTTCCTGGTGAACTGGGGCATCCTCATCCTGATGTTCTTCGGCCTGTGGCTGCTCATGCGCCGCGTGACGGCGGGTGGCCCCGGCGGCCAGATCTTCAACATCGGCAAATCCAAAGCGGCCCTCTTCGACGCCGAAAATAAAGTAAAGATTACGTTCAACGACGTGGCTGGTCTCGACGAGGCCAAGGAAGAGATCAAGGAGATCGTTGACTTCCTCAAGTACCCCACCAAATTCACCAACCTCGGCGGCAAGATTCCGAAAGGCGCCCTGCTGGTGGGTTCGCCGGGTACGGGCAAGACGCTGCTGGCCAAGGCCGTAGCCGGTGAAGCCGGCGTGCCGTTCTTCTCGCTGTCGGGCTCCGACTTCGTGGAAATGTTCGTCGGCGTGGGTGCCGCCCGGGTGCGTGACCTCTTCAAGCAAGCCAAGGAAAAAGCGCCCTGCATCATCTTCATTGACGAAGTGGACGCCATCGGCCGTTCCCGCGGCCGGGGCTCAATGCCCGGCGCCAACGACGAACGCGAAAATACGCTCAACTCACTGCTGGTGGAAATGGACGGCTTCTCGACGGATTCCGGGGTAATCATCCTGGCCGCCACCAACCGCCCCGACGTGCTCGACTCGGCGTTGCTGCGCCCGGGCCGCTTCGACCGCCAGATCAGCATTGACAAGCCGGACCTCAACGGCCGGGAAGCCATCTTCAAGGTGCACCTCAAGCCGCTCAAGCTCAACCCGGAAGTAGAACCCAAGAAACTGGCGGCCCAGACCCCCGGCTTTGCGGGTGCCGAAATCGCCAACGTGTGCAACGAGGCGGCCCTGATCGCCGCCCGCCGCAGCAAACAGGCCGTGGACATGCAGGACTTCCAGGACGCCATTGACCGCGTGATCGGGGGCCTGGAGAAGAAGAACAAGCTCATCATGCCCGAAGAAAAGCGGATCGTGGCTTACCACGAAGCGGGTCACGCGGTGGCCGGCTGGTTCCTCGAACACGCCGATCCCCTGGTGAAGGTGAGCATCGTGCCCCGCGGGGTAGCCGCCCTCGGCTACGCCCAGTACCTCCCCCGGGAACAGTTCCTGTACACCTACGAGCAGTTGTTCGACGAAATGTGCATGACGCTGGGTGGCCGCGCTGCCGAAGACATCGTGTTCGGACGCGTTTCGACCGGCGCCCTCAGTGACCTTGAACGCATCACCAAGGTGGCCTACGGCATCGTGACGGTGTACGGCATGAACGACAAAATCGGCAACGTGTCTTTCTACGACTCCAAGCAGTCGGAATACAACTTCACCAAGCCCTATTCGGAAGCCACCGCCAAGACGATTGACGACGAGGTGCGCGGCATCATTGACCAGGCTTACGAGCACACCAAGCAACTGCTCACCGGCAAGCGCCGCGAACTGGAGATCATTGCCCAGGAACTGCTCAAGAAGGAGATCATCTTCCAGACCGACCTGGAACGGCTCATCGGCAAGCGTCCGTTCAGCCACCAGACGACGTACGAGGCCCACATGAACGGCCGCATCACCAACGGCAAGGACACCGAGCAGCTGGCCCGCGAAAACGCCGAGAACATCCCGGCGCCTGCCATGCCGCCACTGCCCACCGACCAGAGCAACATGCCGGTGTAAGGCGCCCCTTTCCGATTCTGTAATGATCGAAATGCCATATCCCGGGGATATGGCATTTCTTTTTTGTCCCGGCGCGCCGGTTGGTTTTCCGCTTCGTAATTTTGCCCTATTTTTAAAGGTTGGAATACCCTTACGCCGCCCCTATGTCGTCGCACAAAGCCAAAGAAAACATTCTGCGGAAAATTCAGAAAGCCCTGGAAACGCCCACCGACAAGCCCATGCCCAAGCCGGACTTTACGGCTTCCGTGTACGTGCCCATTCACCAGGACCCCTCCATTGCCTTTGCCGAAACGTTCATCCACAACAAGGGCGAATTCTTCTTCTGCGAAAGCCGCGGCGACCTGCTGGCCCACCTGTCGCTGTTCCTGCAGAAAAAGGGCCTGCGCGAAATCTACGCCTGGGAGCACGAACTGATGCACCTGCTGGCCGAAGCCGACATTCCCTTCCGCAGCGACGACGCGAAGTTTCTCAATGCCGAAGCCGGCGTTACGCTCTGCGAAGCCCTGATTGCCCGTACGGGCAGCGTCCTGGTGTCGTCGCGGCAGACGGCCGGCCGCCGCTTAGGCATTTACCCGCCCGTGCACATCGTGATCGCCTATACGTCGCAGTTGGTGCCCGACATCAAGGACGGCCTGCGGCTGGTGCAGGAGCGGTACGGCGACCACCTGCCTTCGATGATCTCGATGATCTCGGGTCCGAGCCGCACGGCCGACATTGAAAAGACCCTCGTGCTGGGCGCCCACGGCCCCAAAGAACTGGTGCTCTTCCTGGTGGAAGGATAACCTTAATGCCATCCGATTTGACTCCGTCCCCGTCCGCAACCGATTTTGCGCTTACGCTGCCGCTCCCGCCGGGCAAGTCGGTGTATTTTGCCTCCGATTTCCACCTGGGCGTACCCGATCTGCCCGGCAGCCGGGCCCGGGAGCAGAAGATCGTCCGCTGGCTCGACCACGTGGCGCCCACGGCCGCGGCCATCTTCCTGGTGGGCGACATCTTCGACTTCTGGTTTGAGTACCGCTACACGATTCCCAAGGGCTTCGTGCGGCTGCTGGGCAAGCTGGCCGAACTGAGCGACGCGGGCCTGCCCATTCTCTTCTTCACCGGCAACCACGACATGTGGATGTTCGGCTACTTCACCGAAGAGCTGAGCGTAAACATCTACCGCAGCCCCCACGCGTTCCGGCTCGGGGATAAGACGTTCCTGGTGGGGCACGGCGACGGCCTCGGCCCCGGCGACCGGCGGTACAAGGTGATTAAACGGGTGTTCCGGAGCCCGGCGGCGCAGTGGCTGTTTGCCCGCCTGCACCCCAACCTGGGCATGGGCATTGCCCGGGCGTGGTCGCGCAGCAGCCGGCTGGCCAACAACAAGAAGGGTGAAGACCAGTTTTTGGGCGAAGACGAATGGCTCTGGGCGTACTGCCGGGAGG
This sequence comes from uncultured Cytophagales bacterium, assembly GCA_902805615.1. GTDB lineage: Bacteria > Bacteroidota > Bacteroidia > Cytophagales > 172606-1 > CADCTQ01. Next base: position 3,406 of record CADCTQ010000454.1, on the reverse strand, counting down.
TGGAAGCCCGCCGGCACCACGACTACTACGTGTTCGGCCACCGCCACCTGCCCCTCGACCTGCCGGTGGGCGACGCGGCCCGCTACGTCAACCTGGGCGAATGGGTCCACCACTGCACCTACGCCCGGTTCGACGGGACGCAACTGGCGCTGCTCGCTTTTGAGGGATAGGGGTTGGGGGTAAGACAGGGTTTTGGGCAGGATAGGGTTTCAACCCTATCCTATGGAAAGGCTGCGCTTGGCCCGGTTTACGCGGGGCGTTCTTGTTCCCTATCAATAGGATAGGGTTTAAATCCTATCCTACGGAAAGGCTGCGCCCGAATTTGCTAAAGTGAAGACCCATTGCCCAATATCCATAGGATAGGGTTTAAACCCTATTCTCCCCCCAACCCCTATCCCCTTAAACTTTATCTTCTCTCACCCCCCTAACTCCCAAACCCATCAACTCCCTCCGCCTCCCCCTCCTGCTCACCTTGCTTGCCGTCCTGCTGGCCGCAACGGCTGGCCGTGCCTTGGCCCAGGCCCTGCGGGTCGAAAGGAGCGTGCCCATCGCCACCCCGACCGCCTTTTCCACGAACCAGTCGGGTACCCTCTTCCTCGGTGATGCGCAGGGCGTCGTGCGGGCCTACGACACCACTGGCCGCGTCACCCACACCTTTTCGCCGCCCCGCGTGGCCGAAGTAACCACCCTCGAAGCCGGGCAGCACCTGCGCGTGTTCTGCTTCTACCGCGACGTGCAGGAGTACCTGTTGCTCGACCGCACCCTGACCCCGCTGCCGGGCTACGAAAAGCCGGCCAGAATCGCCCCGGACGAGATAGGCTTCGCCCGGCTGGCGGCCCTGGCTCCCGACGGCCAGTTGTGGCTCTTCGACGATACCGACTTCAGCCTCAAGAAGTACAACCCCGCCACCCGCCGCGTGTCTCTCCACGTACCCCTCGAACTGGTGCTGGCGGGCCAGGACCCGCTCTTCGTGGCCCTCCGCGAATACCAGAACCTGGTGTTCCTGCACGACGGCCGGAGCGGGGTGCTGGTGTTCGACAACGCGGGTAACTTCCGGAGCAAAATTGCGACCGGGGCGGCGGGGCCGGCAGGATTTTACGGGGATGAATTATATTTTATCCGGGAGGGTGAACTGCATTTCGCGCATTTATACAACGGCACCACCCGCCGCTTCCCGCTTCCCGGCGGCGTTGGTTCCCTGGGCGTTGTCGCAGGCCCCGGTACCATTTACCTGCTCACCCGCAACCGCCTTTTCGGGTGCCCGGCACCCTTGTAGGTTTTTGCGCCAAATTGAACCAAAGGGAGCCGGGCGTAAATCGGCTGGTTCAATTATTGCTACGTAACTTGCGGAATTGCCTCCCGGGAGGCCCTTGTCAAATCCATTGCAAAACACCTTGTCTTTCCCACCTTATGGAAAACGTGCAACAAAAAGTGACCGAGATGCTGGTTCAGAAATTAGGGATCGAATCATCTCAAATCAAGCCTTCCGCCAACTTCGTCCGCGATCTGGGCATTGATTCGCTCGATTACATCGAACTGATCATGGAGTTTGAACAAACCTTCGACATCCGCATTCCCGACACGGAAGGCGAGCAGCTCCGGACGGTCGGGCAGGCGGTAGAACTGATCGAAAGGAAAATTACCGAGACCCGCGTCGCCTAGCGGCAGCGGAAAACCGGCGTACCGGCAGGAGCACAGCGCAGTGCCGTGGGGCCATTGCCGGCGCGTTTACTTGCAGCTTCAACCCGAAACCATTCGCATTGCATATGGCCCGGCCCTGCGCCGGGCTTTTTGCGTTACCCCAGACATTGGCGTTCAGGTATTTGCATCATGCCAGGTAGCGGGGCACCGTGAATTTGAAGTGCGAGCCTTCCCCCACCTTGCTTTCCACCCAGATGCTGCCGCCGTTCCGTTCCACGAACTCCTTGCACAGGAGCAGGCCCAGGCCCGTGCCCCGTTCGTTCTGCGTGCCCGGCGTGGTAAAGCTGGAGTTCAGCCGGAACAGCTTTTCGCGGCTCTCTTCGGGAATGCCGACGCCCGTGTCCGACACCGTGATGAGTAGCTTTTCGCCCTGGTTGGCACCGGTCACGCGGATCGTGCCGCCGGCCGGCGTGAATTTGACCGCGTTCGAGATCAGGTTGCGGAGCACAAACGAAAACATGTTGCGGTCGGCAAAGGCAAACAGGTCCTGGCCCACGTGGGTTGAGAGCCGGATTTCCTTGTGGGCCGCCTCGTCGCCCAGCAGGCCGGCCGTTTGTTGCACGGCATCTTGCAGCCACACGGCCTCGGGGTCGTAGCGGGTGTGCCCCATCTGCGACTGCGACCACTGCAACAGGTTGTTGAGCAGGGCCGACAGGTTGCGCAGCGACTTCTCGGTGCGCGTGGCCACGTGGATGATCTGCTCGGGCGTGAAATCCTGGTCTTTGTCGGACAGCACGGACAGAAAGGCCGTGAACGTCGCCAGCGGGCTCCGCAAGTCGTGGGCGATGATCGAGAAAAACTTATCCTTCGTCTCGTTCGACTTGCGCAGCTCGGTTTCCGAATCCAGCAGCTTTTCGTTGAGCGTGTTCAGCCGGCTGTTGGCCTGGTTCAGTTCCTCGTACTGCCGGGTGATGATCACGTTCTGTTCGCGCAATTGCCGGTTGGACTGCTGCTTGAGGCGGTAGAAGCTGAACAGCACCGCCGAAAACCCCACCGACAAGCCGATGCAGGCGATCAGGAAGTAGCCGATGGTGCGCTGGCGGCTCAGTTGCGCGGCCTGCTCCTTCCGCTGCTCGTTTACCTGCTGGAGCTTTTTCTCGTTTTCCTCCTCCTCGAACTGCGCCTGCATTTCGGCGATCTTGTTTTTGTTTTCGAGCCGCTCCTGCGCCTTTTGCAGGCTGTCGTACTGGCGGTAGTACTTGGCAAACGCCTCCGGCTGGTTCATGGCCAGGTACGTATCGGCAATGGCCTTGTTGGTCTCCCGCAGCACGGGACCGAACTCCCCGGCCTGCTTTACGGCAATGCAAAGCGCCTGCTGGTGCCGGGCCAGGGCTTCCCCGTACGCCCCCTGCCGGCTGTGGGTATACCCAATCTGGTTGAGTATCGTGCAATACTGCTGCTGGTTCTTCAGCCGCTCGAAGAGGCACAGGGCTTCTCCGTACGCCTGGCGGGCCGGTTCGTACTGGCCCAGGCCGGCGTACGCACTGCCCACGTTGGCCTGCGACACGGCAATCTGGAACGGGTTGCCCAGTTCGCGGTTGATGCGGAGGGCGTCGCGGAAGTGCTCCAGCGCCTGCCCGGGGTCGCCCTGCCGGAGGTACACCTGCCCGATGTTGCTCATCGAGAAAGCCACGCCCCGGCGGCTGTCAATCTGCCAGCTGGCCTGCAACGACTGGCGGTAGTTGTGCAGCGCCTTGGCCAGGTT
>CADCTQ010000453.1 GCA_902805615.1 uncultured Cytophagales bacterium | reverse complement strand
TCTGCGATAATCTGCGAGAAACCCTTCTTCTCCCTGCGCAATTCGCCAGAAACGCTTCTTCTGCCCTCATTCCCGACAAACCCTTCCACTCCCCAATCAACTCCCATCACCCCACCTTCAAGCCGCCACTTCCTTCCGCACCCGGATGGAAGTACCTTCCTGGCTGATGACCGTGACCGGCGTACCCGAATCCACGTATTCGCCGCGGGTGGCCGCGTCGTAGAGGGTGCCGTCAATCATGACCTTGCCGCTGGGCCGCAGCACCGTGTAGGCCGTGCCCGTCTTGCCGATCATCTCCCCCGTGATGTAGCTCGACGTGTAGCCGTCTTCCCGCTCCAGCGTGTGTTGCAGGGTGATTTTCTTGAACCGCTTCGAGTTGAGCACCTTCGCGCCGGTAAACACGAACAGCACCAGCGAACCGACCATGCCCAGGCTCACGGCCACCAGCGAGTTCCACAGCCTGCCGGTGGGCACGCCGCTGAAGTCGAACCAGTCGTTGCCCAGCATGATGAGCACCAGCGAGCCGAACACCAGCACCAGCCCCGAAATGCCCGCCACGCCGAAGCCCGGCAGCACGAACACTTCGGCCGCCAGCAGCAGCACGCCCAGCATCAGCGTAATGATCTCCCAGTTGGCCGCCAGGCCGTTGAGGTAGTACGGCACCAGGTACAGGATGGCCGCTACGATGGCCGTCGCCAGCGGGAAGCCGATGCCCGGCGCCTGCAACTCGTAGTACAGCCCGCCCAGGATGAGCAGGATGAGGATGCCGCTGATGAACGGGTTGAGCACCCACGAAATGATGCGCTCCGTGAAAGAGAGTTCGTAGCGCACGAGCCGGTAGTTGCGGATATTGTGTTGAGCCAGGATTTCCTCGATCGAAGCCACCTGCCCTTCGCAGTAGCCGTGTTTGATGGCTTCGCTGGTGGTGAACGTGAGCACCTTGCCGGCCGGCTTGATGCCTTCCACTTCGAGGCTTTCGTCCACCATGCCTTCCGCGATGCGCGGGTCGCGGCCGTTGGCCTCGGCCGTGGACCGCATCATCGAACGCATGTACGACTGGTATTTGTCGGGCGCGGCCTCGCCGGTACCGCCGTTCACCACCGTGGCCGCACCGATGTCGGCCCCGGCCGTCATGTAGATGCTGTCGCAGGCAATGGCGATGAGGGCGCCGGCCGAGGCGGCATTGCGGTTGATGAACACGTAAATGGGTTTGGGAAACGCCAGCATCTTCATGCGGATGGCGTCGCCGTCGTTGACCGTGCCACCGTAGGTGTCCATGTCCACCACCACGTAGTCGGCCTTTTCGCGTTGCGCCTGGGCGAGGGCCAGGTCCACGTAGCGGGTCATGCGCGGGTCAATCTCGGCGCGGATGTCGAGCACGAACACTGTGGGCCGGGCCTTGGGTTGCGCAAAAGCCACCAGGGGCAGGAGCAGGGACAAAAGGGGCAGCAGGCGTTTCATACGCGTAGGGTGGGGGGATGGAGAAACGGACGGGACGGGGCCCGCGGACTGCCTAAAGATACGCAGCAGAACGTTATCCTCCGACACCCGGGCCGCACTGCCCCCGGCTGCGTGCCATCGTCCCGCAAACGGCGCGTGTAAGCCCCGGGAAGGGCCATTTTGGCCGTCGCGGGGGAACATTCCGAAAGGCAGTTGCGTTACGTATGTATCAGACAAACACAACTTTGACCGGATCTTTAATCTGTCAATCCATTTCAACCATGACGAAACTAAGCAACATAATGGCCGTGCTGGCGCTGGTGTGGCTCACGAGCTGCGCCCCGGCCCTCCAGGTCAGTTTTGACCACGACCGTTCCGTGAATTTCCGCAAGTACAGCACCTACAAGGTGGAACCCGTCAAAAGTGACGACAAGGACCCCGTACTGAACAGCGAACTGAACCAGGAGCGGGTGAAGAACGCCCTGGTGGACCAGATGAAAAACCGGGGGTACACGTACACCGAGGAGAACCCGCAACTGGTGATCCGCTACTTTACCGACGTGCAGAACCGCCAGGAGACCCAGAGCAACAACACGGGTTACTGGGGCTGGTGGGGCCGTCCGTCCAACACGTATACCCGCAACTACCGCGAAGCACGGCTGGTGGTGAACATGGTAGATGCCGCCACCAACCGCCTCGTGTGGCAGGGCTGGGCGGAAGGCGAAGAGAGCGGCAACAACCGCAAGCAGGACCGCGACGCGGCCATCCGCCTGACGGTAAGCCGCATCCTGGAACAGTACCCGCACCGGGCCAGCCAAGGCTACAACGATGAGGCGACCAGCCGCCGCTAATTACGTGTAGTAACATGTATTAAGGGGGTAGTCTTAGGGCTACCCCCTTTTTTTTTATACATTTGTATACCGACGGGCCGGAACTGTAGCCGCGCCCGTGCGTTTATTTCCTTGAAGATCGCCCCTTTACGCATGGATACACGCAGAACCCGTTTACCGAAAGGTGAACCGCCCAGCCGCCGCAACGCGGAAGAGCGGCCCTGGCGGGGATGCGCCCGTTCCCTGGTGAGCCTGGTGCTGTTGCTCACGTTCCTGCATTCGGTTTTCCTGTCGGCGGCCCCCTGCCGGGGTGCAGCGCCGGCCGCCCACCCTACCGCCATACGCGCCGCCCACGACGCCGACGTCCCCGCCGACGCCCCGGTGGACCCCGGCACGGAACCGCGCGAGAATGCGCCGGATGAAGAAGGGGATTCGGGCGAAAACGCGGAGCCGGACAAAGACTTCCTGGCCGACGAAGCGGCCACGCCGCATTTCAGCCGCCTGCTGCTGAATCTGTTGAGCTACGGCGAACCCCGGACCGGGCGTTTCGGCTCCCCGCTGCCGGGCTTCTCACCGCCTCCCGAACGGGCCTGCTGACCGGCCCCCGTCCCACCGGCCGGGGCGGCACGGCTCCGTTTGCGGCGCGCACTGCGCCACCCATTCGGGGCGAATCGTTTTACCTCCGCGGGGCGACGCGCACGAATGCACGGGCATTCATCCTCCCGACATCGAAATCCATAATTTTTTTCCAAGTACCGGACTGGCTGGTATTCACCCTCCCCCTTTGAGCGGATCGCTTATTTCCTATGACACCTAAAACTGATAATGCCTCTTTTGACCTCACGTACCTCCGCAACGACTTCCGCGGGGGCCTGGTCGCCTTCCTGGTTGCCGTTCCCCTGTGCCTGGGCATTGCCCTGGCTTCGGGCGCCCCGCTTTTTTCCGGCATCATTGCCGGCATCGTCGGGGGCCTGGTCGTGGGGTCGCTCAGCGGCTCCCAACTGAGCGTTGCCGGCCCGGCCGCCGGCCTCACCACCATCGTGCTCAGTTCCATCGAAAAGCTGGGCCAGTTTGACGCCTTCCTGCTGGCCGTGACCTTTGCCGGCGCGCTCCAGATCATCCTGGGCATTGTGAAAGCCGGTGGCATCAGCCACTTTTTCCCTTCGGCCGTCATCAAGGGCATGCTGGCCGCCATCGGCCTGACGCTCATTTTAAAACAGATTCCCCACGCCCTGGGCTACGACGAGGATGCCGAGGGCGAATTTGAATTTTTGCAGAAGGACGGCGAAAACACCCTTTCGGAGATTCTCCGCGCCTTTCAAAACCCCAACGTCACGGCCATCATCATTGCCGTGGTGGCCGCCGCCATCATGCTGCTGTGGGACCGGCCCGCGGTAAAAAGGAACAAAGTGCTGGGCGCCGTGCCCGGCCCGCTGGTGGTCGTGGTGGTGGGCATCCTGATGAACGAACTCTTCCGCATGACCAACCCGGGCATGGCCCTGGGCGGCAACCACTTGGTGATGCTGCCGATTGCCAGCGAGGTGGGCGGTGTGCTCAAACTGCTGACCTTCCCCGACTTCGGCCAGATTGCCAACCCGCAGGTGTACATTTCGGCCGCTACCATTGCCATTGTCGCCAGCCTCGAAACGCTGCTTAACGTGGAGGCCACCGACAAGCTCGACCCGCTCAAGCGCAATTCGCCGGCCAACCGCGAACTGATGGCCCAGGGCGCCGGCAACGTAGTGTCGGGCCTGATCGGCGGCCTGCCCGTTACGTCGGTGATCGTGCGGAGTTCGGTGAGCATCATGGCCGGTTCGCGCACCAAGCTGGCGGCCATCATCCACGGCGTGCTGCTGCTGGTGTGCGTGCTGCTCATCCCGGGCCTGCTCAACCGCATTCCGCTGTCGGCGCTGGCGGCCATCCTCATCCTGACCGGCTACAAGCTGGCCAAGTTCGGGCTGTTCCAGGACATGTACAAGCAGGGCCGTACGCAGTTCCTGCCCTTCATCGTCACCATCATCGCCATCCTGTTCACGGACCTGCTCGTGGGCATCGGCATCGGCCTGGTGGTGGGCATTTTCTTCATCCTGCGTGAAAACTACCGGTCTTCGCACGGCGGTTTCCAGCGGGAGTCGGTGGGGGGCGGTGAACGCATCCGCATCAACCTGAGCGAACACGTGTCCTTCCTCAACAAGGCCGGCATTGCCGACATGCTCGACAACCTGCCCGAGAACACGACGGTGGAAATTGACGGCACGCAGTCGCTTTACATTGACCACGACATCCTGGAGACCATCGAGAACTTCCGCGACACGGCCAAGCGCCGCAACATCCGGCTGTACTTTCTCCGGCCCGGCGACGAATCCCTGGCCGCCCAGGAACCGGAAGTGGAACCCGTGCAGGACCACCAGCGGAGCCTTGCCGAGTACCACCGCCTGTTTGACAACAACCGCAAGTGGGTGCAGGACAGGTTGCAGGTAGACCCCGACTATTTCAAAAACCTGGCGATGGGCCAGAGCCCCAAGTTCCTGTTCATCGGCTGCTCCGACAGCCGCGTGCCCGTGAGCGAAATCACCGGCACGGCCCCCGGCGAGGTGTTCGTGCACCGCAACGTAGCCAACCTCGTGGTAAGCACCGACCTCAACCTGCTGTCGGTGTTGCAGTACGCCGTGGAAGTGCTCAAGGTGGAACACGTGATCGTGTGCGGCCACTACGGCTGCGGCGGCGTGAAGGCTTCCATGCAGGACAAAGACCTGGGCCTGATCAACAAGTGGCTGCGCAACATCAAAGACGTGATCCGCCTGCACCGCAGCGAACTCAACGAGATCGAAAACGAGGACCAGCGGTTCAAGCGGCTCGTGGAGCTGAACGTGGTGGAGCAGGTGTACAACCTCCACAAAACGTCCATCATCCAGAAGGCGTACCAGCGGGAGGCCAACATCCACGTGCACGGCTGGGTGTACGACATCCGGGAAGGGCTGCTCAAGGACATGAACGTGGACGTGCAGCGGACCTTCGAGGAGTACGGCGAGATTTACCGCTTCCGGACGGCCAAGGATGAAAAGCCCAAGGCGGAGGCCGTCCAGAAGATTGCCATTGCCCTGCCCGGCGACGGCAAGTCCGACGGAAAATCGGACGGCAAATCGGATTTCCCGCAGCCCGTACGCCGTTAAAAGATCGTTCCAGGTTCACTCTGAAGCGCCGCAACTTCCCTTGCGGCGCTTCTATAGTTTATAACCGCCCCAAGATCAGATTGGATTTTCCCCCATAATTGGGCAATTTGGGGGCCTTTCGGAAGTGGTTGGTGGTCCGTAGAGACGCGATTCATCGCGTCTCTGCCGAAGCGCAATTCATCCGTGCCCCGGCAGCAGCAAGATGCATTGCGTATCCGCAGCAGCGCCATGGGTCGCACCGCGGTCTGCCAGACCATAACCGTACTACGAAGACGGCATTTATTACGTACCAACCAGACGCGATGAATCGCGTCTCTACCAACCCCTCCTCCCCCATGTACCTCCTCGGATACGACATTGGCAGTTCGTTCATCAAGGCTTCGCTGCTCGATGCGGATACCGGCAAGCTGGTGGCCGCGGCCAGCGCCCCGGCGGCCGAAATGGGCATGATCGCCCACCAGCCCGGCTGGGCCGAACAGCACCCCGACACCTGGTGGGAAAACGCCAAAGCCGTGACGGCTTACCTGCGGCAGCGCGCCGACCTCAAAGCCGTAAAGGCCATCGGCATCTCGTACCAGATGCACGGGCTGGTGGTGGTGGACAAAGATTACGAGGTGCTGCGCCCTTCGATCATCTGGTGCGACAGCCGGGCCGTGCCCATCGGCGAAAAAGCCTTCCAGGCCCTGGGCCCCGAAACGGCCCTGTCGCACCTGCTCAACTCGCCGGGCAACTTTACGGCCTCCAAGCTGCGCTGGGTGCGGGAAAATGAACCCGACCTCTACGAACGCATCCACAAGATCATGCTGCCGGGCGACTACCTGGCCCTGCGCCTCACGGGCGAAGCCGTCACCACGGCCTCGGGCCTCTCGGAAGGCATCCTGTGGGACTTTGCCGAGGAGAGCCCGGCCCGGCTGCTGCTCGACCACTACGGCATCCGTCCCGAGTTGCTGCCGGAGATCCGGCCGACGTTCGCCCCGCAGGGCGGCGTGACGGAAGCCGTGGCCCGGGAGCTGGGCCTGACGCCGGGCACGCCGGTGTCCTACCGCGCCGGCGACCAGCCCAACAACGCTTTTTCGCTCAACGTGCTGCAACCCGGCGAGATTGCCGCCACGGCGGGCACGTCGGGGGTGGTGTACGGCATTACCGACCGCAAGGACTACGACCGGGCCTCGCGGGTGAATACGTTCCTGCACGTGAACCACCAGCCGGACGCGGCCCGCTACGGCATCCTGCTGTGCATCAACGGTACGGGCATCCAGAACTCGTGGCTCAAGCACCACGTGGCGGGCAGCCTGGGCTACGACGGCATGAACGCGGCGGCGGCGGGGGTGCCGGTGGGCGCGGAAGGGCTGGTGACGCTGCCCTTCGGCAACGGCGCGGAGCGGGTCCTGGAAAACAAGCAACTGGGCGGCTCGGTGCACGGGCTGGACTTCAACCGGCACTCGGCGGCGCACCTGTACCGGTCGGCGCAGGAGGGCATCGTGTTTGCCCTCAACTACGGCTTCGACATCATGAACAACCTGGGCTGCCGGGCGGGTACCGTGCGGGCCGGCGACGCCAACATGTTCCTGAGCCCTCTCTTCGGGGAAGCGTTTGCGGCCACCACCGGCGCCACCGTGGAACTCTACAACACGGACGGCGCCCAGGGTGCCGCCCGGGCCGCGGGCATCGGGGCGGGCATTTACGGGAACCCCGCCGAAGCCTTTACGGGCCTGCGGACCACCCGCGTCATCGAACCCCGGCCGGAACTGCGCGACGCGTACCAGGAGGCGTACGTGCGGTGGTTAAGGGTGCTGCTGGCGGAGTTGAATGTCTGAGCGTCTGAACCTTGATTTGCCTGAGGGTCTGAACCTTGATTTGCTTGATGGAAAGATGAACAGGATGGATCGGGAGGGACAGGATTTGGGATGGATGGGACGGATGTTGGGGTACGCGATGCAACTTGCTATTTTTTAACCGACCGCTGAGTAGGTTTAAAATTCAATCTGCTTTAACCCAGGACGGCCGCATGGACGGCGCACGGGTCATTATCAATTTTCAATTTTACATTGTCAATTTAACTACTTACCAATCATGCCTACGAAAGTCGTTACCGGAGCTACCGAGTACTTCCCGGGAATTCCGCAGATCAAATATGAGGGCCGGGAGTCGGACAACCCGCTGGCGTTCAAGTTTTACGACCCTACCAAGGTAGTGGCCGGCAAGACCATGCGCGACCACTTCCGCTTTGCCGTGGCCTACTGGCACACGTTCACCGGCACGGGCGGCGACCCGTTCGGACCGGGCACCAAGCTTTTCCCGTGGGACAAGAAGCCCGACATCCTGGGCCGCGCCCACGACAAGATGGACGCCGCCTTTGAATTCATCACCAAGCTGGGCGTGGACTTCTACTGCTTCCACGACGTGGACGTGGTGGATGAGGGCGAAGACTTCCGGCACCTGGAACGCAACCTCCGCACGATGGTGGAGTACGCGCAGGGGAAGCAGCGGGAGTCGGGGGTAAAGCTGCTGTGGGGCACGGCCAACCTGTTTTCGCACCCCCGCTACATGAACGGCGCGGCCACCAACCCCGACTTCCGGGTGGTGTCGTTTGCGGCCACGCAGGTGAAGAATGCCATTGACGCCACCATTGCGCTGGGCGGCACGGGCTACACGTTCTGGGGCGGCCGGGAAGGCTACATGACGCTGCACAACACCAACATGAAGCGGGAACTCGACCACCTGGGCCGCTTCCTGCAAATGGCCCGCGACTACGGCCGCAAGCAGGGCTTCAAGGGCACGTTCTACATCGAACCCAAGCCGATGGAGCCCACCAAGCACCAGTACGACTACGACGCGGCCACGGTGATCGGCTTCCTGCGGCAGTACGGCCTGGACCACGACTTCAAGCTGAACCTGGAAACGAACCACGCCACGCTGGCGGGCCACAGCTTCCAGCACGAACTGCGGGTTGCCGCCGACGCGGGCCTGCTGGGCAGCATCGACGCCAACCGCGGCGACTACCAGAACGGCTGGGATACGGACCAGTTCCCCAACGACGTGCTCGAACTCACCGAGGCGCTGCTCATCATCCTGGAGGCGGGCGGCTTCAAGGACGGCGGGGTGAACTTCGACGCCAAGACGCGCCGCAACTCGACGGACCTGGAAGACTTGTTCATTGCCCACATCGGCGGCATGGATGTCTTTGCCCGGGCTCTGCTGGCGGCAGCCGACATCCTCGAAAAGTCGGTGTACCCCAAGATGCGGGCCGCCCGCTACGCCTCCTACGACACCGGCGACGGCAAGCAATTCGAAGAAGGCCAGCTAACCCTCGAAGGACTCGCGGCCCTTTCGGCCCAGGGCGAACCGACGCTGGTGAGCGGCAAGCAGGAGTTGTACGAGAATATTATCAATCAGTATATAAAGTAAGACGGGTAAAACCGGCTTTGCTTGGGGAAAAGGGTGGTCGAAAGGCTGCCCTTTTCCTTTTGAAGCAGCATTACCGTTACCACTCCTTCGCACCCCGCATCTCGCGGAACGCATTGCGGAACCGGAACAACTCGTGCATGATCTTCATCAGGTAGGCGTTGTCCCACTTTTCGTCCTGGAACTGCCAGGATACCAGTTCGGCCACCTGGTTGAAGAATGCTTCGTACCCGTCGGGCGGGTGGCTGGTTGCCAGTTCGAGCAGGGGCATAAAGTCATGCTGCGGGTGGCGTTGCTTCAGTGTACCCAGCAGTTCCTGGAGGGCAGGCGTGACTTGGAACGTGTTGTCGTGGTTGGGGTTGGCAGGGTTCGTCATGGGTCTATTGGTTTTTGGGTTTGACATATTGGCTAAAATGTTTTAGTAAGACAGCGCAAAAAAGAAGTGCTGTTGCACAACACCAATTTACTAAAATATTTTAGCAATACAAACGCTTCTTACTAACCCCAATTAGTATTTTTGGGAAGTGGTTATCTTTGCCCAAACTCCCGTCGAATGGACGCATCCCTGCTCAAGAGAATTGAAGAATTGCGGCGGCTCAAGGACAAGTTTGGCTTAGACCAGAACAAAATTGCCCGGTACGCCGAGCCGCCGAAAAGCTACGTCACCGTATCGCACGTACTCAAGGCCGAAAACGCGAAGTACCTGACGGAGACCAACGTGGCAGCCATTGAAAAGGGAGTGCGGAAAATCCTCGATGAGTTCCGGGAGGAGCTGTGCCGGTAAAACTCCATAACCTTTCAGAACCATGCGGGCTGTTCAGGCTTCGCCGGTTCCGGGCTTGCCAAGGCCCCTGCACTTTAAGTCGCGTTGCGGGAAAGCGTAGCGTTGCGGCAGGCGTCGCATCGCGGGAAGGCGTCGCGTCGCGGCTCCCCTCCTCGGAGGGGCCGGGGGTGGGTTTACCTCCATGAGACCAGTTACCGCGGGATCACCGCCCGGGAAAAACACGTAGGTCCACATCTTTCGCAGATTCCTTCTTGCAATGGGTTGTTGCTGCGATGATCCACCTATCAGGCGAGGCATATCAGTAAACCCACCCCCGGCCCCT
>CADCTQ010000452.1 GCA_902805615.1 uncultured Cytophagales bacterium | reverse complement strand
AAATCCGGGCCGATTACGCGGCCGGCCGGCTCAAGGACGCGACCCGCTTCCGGTACTACCTGAAAGCCCTGCCAACCATTACGCCCTTCGACCGGGTTTCCGACATTTTTCTCCGCAATTTCTTCCTCTGTTTCTTCCCGACGGGTATATTGGCGATCATCATGCGGAAACACCCGCGGCCGGTATGATTCCAGGATGTCTTTTCACCTTCCCCCACCTAACCGACTCCTTATGCAACCTACTTCCACCACTCCTTCCACCGCCCGCGTAGCCCTGAAAGCCGGCCTGATCACGGGCCTGGTCATGACCGTGTATTCGCTCATCCTCAACATGGCGGGGCTTCCGCAGTCCTCGCCGCTGCATTACCTCTCGTTCCTGATGCTGGTCGGCGGGCTGGTGTACGGGATGCGCGACTTCAAGGGCCAGAACGGCGGCTTTATGTCGTACGGCCAGGGGCTGGGCGTGGGCACCCTGACGGCGGGCGTGGCCGGCCTGCTGTCGAGCCTGGTGAGCACGTTCTACGTCAAGTTCGTGGACCCCACGGTGCTGCAACGCACGATGGATGAGCAGCGCGTCAAAATGGAGGAGCGCGGCATGAGTGACGCCCAGATCGAGCAGGCCGTGAAACTGGCCGAAAGCATGACGGGTTTCAGCTTCCTGATCGCCACGCTGGTCATGCTTTTCTTCGGTTTTCTCCTCTCCCTGGTGATCGCCGCCATCCTCAAACGCGACCAGGACGTGTTCGACGCGTAGGCCCGGCACAATTCGCACTTTTGCCTAACTTCGCCGCATGACACTAGTGAGACCCATGATTTCGGTGGTGATTCCGGCCAAGGACGAAGCCGAATCACTGCCGGAACTGTGCGACTGGATTGCCCGGGTGATGATTGAAAACGGGCTCACGTACGAGGTCATCGTCATTGACGACGGCAGCCGCGACGCCACCTGGGAAACCCTGGGCGCCATTGCCGCCCGAAACCCCAACGTCAAGGGCATCCAGTTCAACCGCAACTACGGCAAGTCGGCGGCCCTGCACGTGGGCTTCCAGGCCAGCCAGGGCGGGGTGGTGATCACCATGGACGCCGACCTCCAGGACAGCCCCGACGAGATTCCCGACCTCTACCGGATGATCGCGCAGGAACGCTACGACCTGGTGTCGGGCTGGAAAAAAAAGCGGTTTGACCCGCTCACCAAAACCATCCCCACGAAAATATACAACGCGGCGGCCCGTTCCATGTCCGGGCTGAAGCTGCACGATTTCAACTGCGGCTTAAAAGCGTACAATGCCCGGGTGGTCAAAAGCATCGAGGTGTACGGGGAGATGCACCGTTACATTCCCATCATTGCCAAGTGGAACGGCTTTACCCGCATCGGCGAGAAGGTGGTGCAGCACCGGCCGCGCAAGTACGGCTACACCAAATTCGGCATTGAACGGTTCGTGTACGGCTTCCTCGACCTGCTCTCCATCAGTTTCGTGATGCGGTTCCGCAAGCGGCCCATGCACTTTTTCGGCTCCATGGGAACGGTCTTTTTTCTCATCGGCTTTTTCATTACGCTGTCGCTGATCATCAACAAGGTGTACCACAACTGGTTCCTGCACCAGACCGTGCGCAGCGTCACCGACAAGCCTACTTTTTTCCTGGCCCTGGTCGCCGTAGTGATCGGCGTACAGCTCTTCCTGGCGGGCTTTCTCGGCGAAATGATGACCACCTCCAACCCCACCAAAAGCAACGAATACCTGATTTCGGACAAGATCCGTTTGTGACCGGCGTTCTCCTTGAAAATTGACACTTCGAAAAAGAGCCGGCGCGGGGTTACCGGCGCTTTTTTTTGCCACCAAGTGCAACCCGGCGCCGCTGATCCGCATCTAATGGGAAGGGGGCGGTCCGGCCGGTTCTTCATCCGGTACTGCAACCTTCCATACGGGCGGGAAACAGTTCATCAAGAATTCAAACCCTGGCATGGCAAAGCACAGTACTTTGCATTACCAATTACCCTATTCAGACCACCTTCTTCCGTAATCCACCGCGGCGTATGATTCAGCTGACCAACATCAACAAGTACTATTCCATCGGGCACAACCGGCTGCACGTGCTCAAGGGCATTGACATGGAAATCGGGGAAGGCGAGTTGGTGTCCATCATGGGTTCTTCGGGTTCGGGCAAGTCCACGATGCTCAACATCCTGGGCATCCTCGACAGCCACGACGCGGGCGAATACAAACTGGCCGGGCACGTGATTGACCGGAACCTTTCGCAGACGAAGGCCGCCTGGTACCGCAACCACCTCATCGGGTTCGTGTTCCAGTCGTTCAACCTGCTTTCCTTTAAGAACGCCCTCGAAAACGTGGCGCTGCCGCTCTACTACCAGAAGGTGAGCCGCCGGGAACGCAACAAGCTGGCCCTCGAATACCTCGACCGGGTGGGCCTGAAAGACTGGGCCGAACACCTGCCCAGCGAAATGTCGGGTGGCCAGAAGCAACGCGTGGCCATTGCCCGGTCGCTGATCTCCCGCCCCAAGGTGATCCTGGCCGACGAACCCACCGGCGCCCTCGACTCCAAAACCTCCTACGAGGTGATGGAACTGTTCAAGGGCGTGCACCGGGAAGGCATGACGGTCATCATCGTCACGCACGAAAACGACATTGCCGCCATGACCCAACGCACCATCCGCCTCCGCGACGGCGTCATCGAAACGGCCGTTCCGGAACTGATGCCGGCGTAATCCTATTGGTCATTGGTCATTGGTATACGCGTGGGTTACCGCATCTGAATGACCATTGACTACTGACGATTGACCAATGACGCAGACGCGATGAATCGCGTCTCTACATACGACTGATCACTGACCACTAACCACTCATTTTTTCATGAAACTTCTATCCCTTACCGCCCTGCTGCTGCTTATCCCCTTTTGCGGCTACGGCCAGAGCAAAGCCCTGCAACAAAACAACCAGTGGCTCGAAAAGCACCTCAACGACCTGACGTTCAAGGAGGGCAGCGACAACGCCCGGTTCCGCTTCGACGACTGCGACGCCCGCATGGAAATCGGCGTGAAGGAAAAAGACGGCTTTAACCTGGGCATGAACATGGGTTGCAGCCTGCACCAGATCGAACAGGTCAGTTACGCGAAGGAGAAAGAGGGCTACCAGTTAAAGCTGCGCCTGAAAAAAGAGGAATCCGACGACAACAACCTGAGTTTTTCGCTCGCCACCACCGACGAAAAGGTCATGCAGGAGATCAAAAAGCGCCTCGAAACCTCCATTGCCGCCTGCAAATCCATGAGCAATGGAAAATTGAAAAAGGAAAATGGAAAATAAGCCGCCTTTCGGAAGCTCCGTAGTTCCTTTAACGGTGTCCGTACGCACGGTCCACTGCGCCAAAGTTTGAATTCACCCCCCATTTTCAATTTCCAATTGTCAATTTTCAATTTATACCACCGTGTTTGATCTGGACAAATGGCAGGAGATTTTCGCGACGATGCAGAAGAACAAGCTGCGGACGTTCCTGACGGCTTTTGGGGTATTCTGGGGCATCTTCATGCTGGTGCTGCTGCTGGGAGCCGGCAAGGGGATGCAGAACGGGATCGAGGCCGAGTTCGGACGGTTCGCCGTCAACAGCCTGTGGGTGTGGTCGGGCAAAACGTCGGTGCCCTACGGGGGCCTCAAGCCCGGCCGGGAAATCAGCTTCCGCGACGAAGACCTGAGTGAACTCGCCCGGCAGGTGGAAGGCGTGCAACTGATGTCGCCGCGCAACTGGTTGCAGGGCGAATTTACGCTCAGCCACAAAACCAAGAACGGCTCGTTCTCGGTGATGGGCGTGGGCCCCGACTACTTCGGCATTGACATCATCAACCTGGTGAACGGCCGGGTGTTCAACCAGAACGACGCCCGCGACGCCCGCAAGGTGGTGGTGCTCGGGTACCGGGCCAAAGACGTGCTGTTCGGCGACAAGGAGGCCATCGGCGAGTACATCAACATCAAGGGCGGCTTTTTCAAGGTGATCGGCTACTTCAAGAAGGAGGGCAACAACGGCCGCTTCGAGGAACGCGTCTTCATCCCCTACGCCACGTACCAGGTGATCTTCAACCCCGGCCGCGAAGTGCAGGCCATTGCCCTGACGGCCCAGCCCGGCGTGGAGGTTCAGCAAATCGAAAACCAGGTAAAGGGCATCCTCGCCAAGCGGCACCGCTTCGACACCAAGGATGAGCAGGCCATCAACCTCGACAACAACGAGGAGGAGTGGAAACGCTTCCAGGGCCTGTTCAGCGCCATCAAACTATTCGTCAGCGTGATCGGCGTGTTTACGCTCATTGCGGGAGCCGTGGGCGTGAGCAACATCATGCTCATCATCGTGAAGGAACGCACCAAGGAGATCGGCATCCGCAAGGCCATCGGCGCCACGCCCTGGTCCATCGTGAGCCAGATTCTGCTCGAATCCATCTTCATTACGTCGTTCTCGGGGTATTTGGGCCTGCTGGCCGGCGTGGGCCTGCTCGACGGGGTGAGCCGCCTCATCGAATCCACCGGCGCCAAAATGTCCTACTTCACCCGCCCCGAAGTAGACCTCGGCGTCGCTTTAGCGGCCACGCTGGTTCTGGTGGTTGCCGGCGCCATTGCCGGCCTGGTCCCCGCCATCAAAGCCGCCAAGATCAAGCCGATCGAGGCCTTGCGGGCAGAGTAAATTTGATTAGAACATGGTGATGTAATCACTTATGAAAGATCCGTAGCACCTCCCCTGGGTGGCGAACTCAAAATAGGTATAGCTAGCTTTAGTTGACAATGTAGCCAGAAGATTATGTTCGATTTAGACAAGTGGACTGAGATTTACGCGACCATCAGCAAGCACAAGCTGCGGACGTTCCTGACGGCATTCGGCGTATTCTGGGGCATCTTTATGCTGGTGGTGCTGCTCGGGGCGGGCAACGGCTTCGAGAACGGCGTGGTTTCGAGCTTCGACATTGCCAAAAACTCCGTGTTCGTGTGGTCGCAGCGCACCAGCATTGCCTACAAAGGCTTTAAGCCCGGCCGCTTCGTGCAGTTCACCAACGACGACGTGGACGCCATCCGGCGGACCATCCCCGAAGTAGCCATCCTGGCCCCGCGCAACTTCCTGCCCGGCAACTACACCGTGAACCGGGGCACCAAAAACGCCTCCTTCAACGTCTACGGCGAATACCCCGACTATACCGGCGTGAAGCCCGTGCTGCTCAACAGCGGCCGCTTCATCAACTACCTCGACATCCGCGACCGGCGCAAGGTGGCCGTGATCGGCACGCAGGTGCGCAAAGTCCTGTTCAAGGAAGACGAAGACCCCATCGGCCAGTACATCAGCATCAAGGGCGCCTTCTTCCTGGTGGTGGGCGTGTTCCGGGGCAAGGGCGACGTGGAAGACAACCGCGAAGACGCCCGGACGGTGTTTATCCCCAGCACCACCCTCCAGCAGGCATTCAACCAGTACAACAAGGTGGCCTTTTTCGCCATGGTGCCCCAGCCCGGCGTAAAGGCGGCCGTGATCGAAACCAAGGTAAAAGAACTGCTGGCCCAGCGGCACCACATTTCCCCCGACGACAAGCGGGCCCTGGGCTCGGCCAACGTGGAGGAAAACTTCGGGCGGGTCCAGGGGCTGTTCACCGGCATCCGGGGCTTCAGTTGGGTGGTGAGCATCGGCACGATCATCGCCGGCATCATCGGCGTGGGCAACATCATGCTCATCGTGGTGAAGGAACGCACCAAGGAGATCGGCATCCGCAAGGCACTGGGCGCCACGCCCTGGTCCATCGTGAGCCTCATCATCCAGGAGTCCATCGTCATTACCAGCGCCGCCGGGTACTTCGGGCTGCTGGCCGGCACGGGCCTGGTGGCCGGCATTGATTACCTGCTCAAGAAGTTCAAGGCGGAAGGCGAATTTTTTGCCAACCCCGAGGTAAACCTGCCCATTGCCCTTACGGCCGTGGGGCTGCTCGTGGTGATGGGCGCCCTGGCCGGCCTCATTCCCGCCACCAAAGCCGCCCGCGTGGACCCCGTGGTGGCCCTCAAAGACGAGTAAGTAAATTGAAAATGGACAATGAAAAATTGAAAATGGAGGAGCGACCCAATCCTTTGCGGGATAAAAGTTATGCGTTTGCCCTCCGAATTGTTAAGCTGTACCAATATGTGCTGCAAGAGAAGCGGGAAGGAATATTGGCCAGACAAGTTTTACGCAGCGGGACGAGTATTGGGGCTATGGTGGAAGAAGCCAATCAGGCAGAATCCACCGCGGATTTTGTCCATAAGTTATCCATTGCCAATAAGGAAGCCAACGAAACAAGGTATTGGCTGCGGCTGCTGAAAGACAGTAAAATAATCGAAGACGCAGCCGCTGATTCTATCATTACCGACTGTACCGAGCTCATTAGATTGTTAGTTGCCAGCATTAAAACCTCTAGGGGTAGTCAATAAACGCGCAATCATTTTCCATTTAACATTTTCAACTTTACATTTATGAAGAAGGTAGTGCTCACCCTCGTCGTCTTGACCGTGCTGGGATTGTCGGGATGGTTGGGGTATTATTTCTACAAGAAGTCGAAGACTGACCCGGTGGTGTACAAGACCGAAAAGCCCTTTACCACCACCATCGTCAAGAAGACGGTAGCCACCGGCTCCATCGTGCCGCGCCGCGAAGTGCAGGTCAAGTCGCAGGTGTCGGGCATCATCGAGGAGTTGTACGTGGAGGCCGGGCAGCGCGTCAAGGCCGGGCACCTCATTGCCAAGGTCCGCATCGTGCCCAACATCGTGCAGGTGAACCAGGCCGAAACCGACCTCAACACCGCCCGCATCAACCTGGAAAACGCCCAGCGGGAACTGGACCGGCAGAAGGAACTCTTCGACCAGAAGGTGGTATCCGAGCAGGAATACAACAAGTTTCTGTACGACTTCAAGGTGCGCAAGGAAGCCGTGCAGGCCGCCGAAACCAACCTGCTGCTCGTGCGGGAAGGCGCCTCCAAACGCAGCGGCCAGGTGTCCAACCTCGTGTACGCCCCCGTGGCGGGCATGCTGCTCGACGTCCCCGTCAAGGTCGGCACGTCCATCATTGAGCGGAACACCTTTAACTCGGGCAGCACCATTGCCGTGGTGGCCGACATGCAGGACCTGATCTTCGAGGGCAACATTGACGAGTCGGAGGTGGGCAAGATCCGGGAGGGCATGGCCCTGAACCTCAACATCGGGGCGCTGGAAGGCAAAGTGTACAAGGCCACCCTGGAGTACATTTCGCCCAAGGGCGACACCGTGGAGGGCGCCATCAAGTTCCAGGTGCGGGCCAAGATGACCCTCGACGAGAAGGACTTCCTGCGGGCCGGCTACTCGGCCAACGCCGACATTGTGCTCGACAAGAAGGAAAAAGTGCTGGCCATCAAGGAGAGCATGCTGCAATTCAAAAAAGACAGCACCTTCGTGGAGGTGGAAAGAGCCCCGCAGCAGTTCGAGAAGCGCCTCGTGAAAACCGGCATCTCCGACGGCATCAACATCGAAATCCTGTCGGGCATCGGCAGCGCCGACAAAGTGAAGATTGTGCAGGCCACCACCGGCGAGGAGAAAGAAGAAGAGACCAAAGGCAGCTAAAGGGGGATGGGAGATGAACCTGGAGGCTGAAGTGAGAAGAATAATGGCAACCACGCAGGGGAACCCAGAGCAAAAGCAGGAGCCCAATCGGCAAAGCTGTCATTGTTGCCAGCGGAAGAGTCGCCTCGCGGCAGGCGGCGCACCGCGGGAAAGGGTCGCGTCGCGGCTCCCCTCCTTGGAGGGGTTAGGGGGTGGGTTTACCTACTGGCCACGCCTACTGTGAGGATCATCACACTACTTTGATCTCCTCGACTTCAACACTCAACTTTATGCGGACATTCTTTATTGCGAATGCCTCCATCGCATGTGCCTCCCCGGCAGTGATTCCCGTATCACGCGTAACCTTTCGGTAAACCCACCCCCGGCCCCTCCGAGGAGGGGAGCCGCAACGCGACGCCTGCCCGCCATGTGACGCCTGCCGCGTCTGGTTCATGTGTAGACGCTCCACCCAGTGGCAGGTCATTCATAAATAAATCTGCTGGATGCAGCGCAAAAGAGGCGTATGGGAGAAGCGTTGATGCGGAATGCATGCCGGCAACCAAAGCGCCACTGTCCCGTCTGATGCCTCATATCAAATGGTACCGGTCCCCAAACGAAAAGCCCTTTCCGCGGAAAGGGCTTTTCGTTTGGGGAAAGTCAAGACACGCAATCAGACCACTGTCCGGTGTCTTGCTTTTAAAATGTAACGTCTTACTTAAGCGTTTCCCTGCTTCACCAGTTTGGCAACGTCCATGCCGGACTCCTTGAGCACGGCTTCGATGCCCTTCTTGGAGATCGTGCGGATGGCCGAGGTGGACAACTTGAGGGTAACCCACTCATTGAGGGAAGGCACGAAGAAACGCTTGGTTTGCAGGTTGGGGTAAAACTTGCGCTTGGTTTTATTGTTAGCGTGGGATACGTTATTTCCGACGCGGGTCCTTTTTCCGGTGATCTGACAAACTCTGGCCATGACGTGTGTTATTAGCTTCTTAAAAACAGGTTGCAAATATGCGGGTTTTGCCTAAACCATGCAAGGGAAATGGCGGTTTTATCGGAAAGTATTGCGGAATTCAGGGAATGGTGTGGGGGTCACGGGGCGGGGTGCAGGGAGGCAGGTTGCGCCTTTCCCCGTCGGGGCGGAAGCCGTAGGGGCAGTGCCGGCAGCCGGTGCGGCAGCAATACCCCCGCTTCATCAAGTAAAAAGCCGTGAAAACGAGCAGCCCGTGCGCATCCAGGTAGTAGTCTTCCGGCGTCAGCCCCTTGTTGTGCAGAAGCCGCTTCTCCCTCTCGTCCATGGATTCCCGCTCTTTTTTTGCTACTACGAAAACCCTTACCTTGCAGGATTGTTTTGAATACAAAGAAAATTATATGCAGCCTACAATACCAGCCACTGACGATACCTCCCGCCTGATCGAACTCGAAGAACAGTACGCCGCCCACAACTACCATCCCCTGCCGGTGGTGCTGTCGCGGGGCGAAGGCGTGTACCTGTGGGACGTGGACGGCAAGCGGTACTACGATTTCCTGTCGGCCTACAGCGCCGTCAACCAGGGCCACTGCCACCCCCGGATCGTGGAAGCCCTCGTGCAGCAGGCCCAAACCCTCACGCTGACCTCGCGGGCCTTCTACAGCGACAAGCTGGGCGAATGCGTCAAATTTTTGTGCGAATACTTCGGCTACGACAAGGCTTTGCTCATGAACACGGGGGCCGAGGCCAACGAAACGGCCCTCAAGCTGGCCCGCAAGTGGGGCTACCAGGTAAAAGGCATTCCCGAAAACCAGGCCGTCATCGTGGCCGTGCAGCGCAACTTCCACGGCCGTACGCTGGGCATCATCTCCGCCTCCACCGACCCGGCGGCCACCCGCAACTTCGGCCCGTTCATGCCCGGCTACCAGGTGATTCCGTACGACGACGTCAACGCCCTGCGGGAGGCGCTGCGCAACCCCAACGTGTGCGGCTTCTGGGTGGAACCCATCCAGGGCGAGGCCGGCGTGTTCGTGCCCGGGGACGGCTACCTGGCCCGCGCCCAGGAGCTGTGCGACCAGTACAACGTGCTGCTGATGGTGGACGAAGTGCAGACCGGCATCGGGCGGACGGGCAAGCTGCTGGCCTCTGAACACGAAAACGTGCACCCCGACGTGCTCATCCTCGGGAAAGCCCTCTCGGGCGGCGTGTACCCCGTGTCGGCCGTACTCGCCAGCGACGAAATCATGCTGACCATCGGGCCGGGCGAACACGGTTCTACCTTCGGGGGCAACCCGCTGGCCTGCGCCGTCACGATGGCCGCCCTGCAAGTGGTGGAAGAAGAAGACCTGGTGGGCAACGCCGAACGGATGGGCAACCTGTTCCGGAGCCGCATGAACGCCCTCAAGGCCAAGACGGACATG
>CADCTQ010000451.1 GCA_902805615.1 uncultured Cytophagales bacterium | reverse complement strand
CCAGAATTTGTTCATGGTGAACATTTTGTGGGCCGAATACCGGTGGAGGAAGAAGGTCTGGCAGAAGAGGGAGAGGTACCAGTGGGCGATGAAGAAAGCTATTATGAAATACACCTTAACGATTATTTGGTAAGAAATGGGATAAGCAAGCGGTTTGCAAGGGAGCCCTGCGTTTGCCGGGGAAATCGGGCCATGCGCAGTACCAGGAACAACGGACACCTAAAATTAGGCTAATCCGACCAGATGAAACAGGGATTTTTCTACTTTTTGAGAATTAAATGCGGGTGATAAGCCATACGGGTATAACATTGGTTTGCACAGATGGTTCAATCACAAGTAATTATATTCTGTTCGCCTGTCCCGTTGCCTAGTAGCTGGTAAAGGCGTACGTGAGCAGATTCGCCCCCATCTTCAGTGCCTGCTGCCGCTTCTCCTCTGGATCGTTGTGTACGGATTGATCCTCCCAACCGTTGCCTAAATCACACTCGTAGCTGTAAAAACAGACCAGCCGGCCTTCCAGCACCAACCCGAAACCCTGGCTGGGCTTGCCGTCGTGTTCGTGGATTTTGGGCAGGCCCTCGGCAAAGTCAAACTTCTGGTGGTAAATAGGATGATTGAACGGCAGTTCCACGAACTCAAGTTCGGGAAATACCTTTTTCATTTCGCGGCGGATGAACTTGTCGAGGCCGTAGTTGTCGTCAATGTGCAGGAAGCCGCCCGACATCAGGTACTTGCGCAGGTTGCGGGCTTCGGCGTCGGTGAACACCACGTTGCCGTGGCCGGTCAGGTGCACGAACGGGTAGGAGAATATTTCGGGGCTGCCCGGTTCCACCACGTCGGGTTCGGGGGCAATGTTCATGCGGAGGTTTTTGTTGCAGTAATCAATCAGGTTGGGCAGCGAGGTGCGGTTGCAGTACCAGTCGCCGCCGCCGCCGTACTTCATCTTGCCGATCTTGAGTACGGGCTGTTGGGCAAAGCCTCCGGAGGCCACCAGCAGGAGGAGAAAGGCCAGGAAGCCGGTTCTTGTGCTTGGATGATGCATTGAGAAAGTGCGGGGATATTAAAGAATGAATACGATTTTTTAAAGATAACGGATTCGCCCGAAGGCAATAACTTTTACGCCGGCCCGCTGTTCAACAGGTTCAGGATGTGGCACGCCACGACGCCGGCCGTTTCGGTGCGCAGGCGGCTCTCCCCGAGGCTCACCGGGACGAAGCCGCTGCCCAGGGCAGCCGCCACCTCCCCGGGCGTAAAGTCGCCTTCCGGCCCGATCAGCACGCAGTAGGAGCCGCCGGCGGGAGCCGCGTGTTGCAGGAGCCGGCGTTCACCCTCTTCCAGGTGCGCAATGTAGTTGTGGCCCGGCGGCGGGTTTTTCAGGAACTCCCGCAGGGACACCAGTTCGCCCATCTCCGGCAGGTAGGCCTTCAGGGATTGTTTCATGGCCGCCACCGCGATCTTCTCCACCCGGTCGGGGTTGAAGTGCCGCCGTTCGGACCGTTCGCACAGCA
Source organism: uncultured Cytophagales bacterium (assembly GCA_902805615.1). Lineage (GTDB taxonomy): Bacteria > Bacteroidota > Bacteroidia > Cytophagales > 172606-1 > CADCTQ01. Next base: position 354 of record CADCTQ010000451.1, on the reverse strand, counting down.
CGAAGCTGAGCCGGTCCACGCCGATCTCCACGCACTTTTCCACCAGCCATTCGGTCCGGTCGGCGTTCTTGGTGGGAGCCACTGCCACGTGAATGCTAAAACCCCTTTTGCCAAATTCCGGTTCGTGGCGCAGCACGGCGAGGCGGCATTTTTTGGGGTCGGCCCCGGCAATGGATGCCTCGTACAAGTTGCCGCGGCCATCGGTCACGCGCAGCGGGTCACCCACGTCCAGCCGCAGTACCTTCAGGGCGTGCCGGGCTTCTTCCTCCGGCAAAAAGGGCCGGTCCTGGGAAAAGTCGGGGGCGTAGAATAAGTGCATGGACGTTTGTTTTTGATTAGGTATCAGGGTAGTAA
>CADCTQ010000450.1:5311-9971 GCA_902805615.1 uncultured Cytophagales bacterium | reverse complement strand
ACGGCTACGCCCTGGAGGTGTGCCTGAACGTGGAGGAGATCACCGGGGCCACCATCGAAAAGTTCGTGCGCGACTTCACGGCCGGCACGCTGAAGCTCGACAAGACGCTCTACACCTTCCACCACGAGGCGGACGAAGACGACGAGGAATAAAAAAATAGCCTACCTTACAAACGAAATGCCGCCGGACGCTGTTAGCGGTTTGACAACCCGCGTCCCGAAGCATAACTTACCGCTTCTTTTACCGTATCAAACTGATTATTACCCGACTGTAGCCCCTTTGTCTCTCACGCCTGCGAAACCGCCGGCCGCCCGGGAGCCGTTGTACCCAAGTGTTACTTTCAAAATTGTTCTTTGTTCATGCAGAAAATCCGCTTCGTAGACACCCGCAAATCCCAGTTTTACGCCACCGTCCGCAACCGCGTTGACGACTATTTCACTCAAAACAACCTCTCCAAGCACGGCAACGCGGCCATGTGGGCCAAGATCGCCTTTTTCCTGGGAGGAACGGCCCTTTGCTACGGCCTGATCCTGTCGGGCTGGTTTTCGCCCTGGGGCATGCTGGGGCTGTCCATTGTGCTGGGCATGTTCGCGGCGTTCGTCGGGTTCAACGTAAGCCACGATTCGATCCACGGCGCCCTGTCGCCCGACCCCCGGGTCAACAAACTGGTGAGCCTGAGCTTTAACCTGCTCGGGGCCAACGCTTACATGTGGAACATTACCCACAACATCGTGCACCACACCTACACCAACATCCACGGGCACGACGAAGACCTGGAAGTGGCCCCCGGCCTCATCCGGCTCGACGACAAAGACAAGCTGTCGGGCTTTCAGCGGTACCAGCACTACTACGCGTTTCCGCTCTACGGGCTGGCCTCCCTCTCCTGGGTGCTGCGCAAAGATTTCGTCAAGTTCTTCCAGAAGCAGATCGGCTCGTACGATACTTCCAACCACCCGCGCCGCGAATACTTCAACCTGTTCTTTTTCAAGGCCCTCTACTACACGCTGTTCATCGTGGTGCCGCTGGTGGTGCTCGACATCACCTGGTGGCAGTTCCTGATCGGCTTCGTTGCCATGCACCTGGCCGAAGGGCTGGTGCTGGGCCTGGTGTTCCAGCTGGCCCACGTGGTGGAAGGCCCCGGCTTTCCCGAACCCGATACGCACGGCAACATTGAAGAGGCCTGGGCCATTCACCAGATGCACACCACGGCCAACTTTGCCTCCGGAAAACCGCTGGCGACGTTCCTGTGCGGTGGCCTCAACATGCAGGTCGAACACCACCTCTTCCCCAAAATCTGCCACATCCACTACCCGGCCATTTCGAACATCGTCCGGCAGACGGCGGCCGAATTCAACCTGCCCTACTACGAACAGCCCACCTTCCTGACGGCCCTGCGGTCTCACTACCGCGTGCTGCGCAAATACGGCAAGGAAGCCCACCAGCAACTCAACCGCAACCGCAAGAATGCCACGCTGTCAGCAGCTTAGGGATGGTCTGAACCTTGATGGGCTTGATGAAAGGATGACCAGGATTGGTTGTCTGAACCTTGATGGGCATGATGCAAGGATGACCAAGGTTAGTTAATCAGGATTGGGGCGAGAATGCGGAGAGGATCTGCAAGGGAGATAGGGAAAAGATGAATTTTATCTGGTCTGTTCTCTGGCCAAAAGCACAAAACTCATTCATAGAAAAAACCAAAGGACCATCAGCGACGATGGTCCTTTGGTTTTATATCAGTACCGACGAAAACGCCCCGGCTTTAATCTCTGTATGATTGTTTGCCTGCCGTCCTGCTCTATTATCATTTCTCCCTTGTCCTTGCGGCTCCTTACCGCATCCCCGCCCAAATCCTGGTCATCCTTTCATCATGCTCATCAAGGTTCAGACCCTCATGCCCATCAAGGTTCAGACAACTTCAGTACGTTTTGGCTTTCTTCAGATACGGTTTCCAGTCTTCGGCGATGAAGCCGGAGAAGTCGCGGAGGAACATAATGAAGGAGGGCTTGTAGGGCTGCTGGGCCAGGTGCATGTTGGCTTCCTGGGGCGTAAAGTCCCCCTTCTTGGAGTTGCAACGCTTGCAGGCCGTTACCAGGTTGTCCCAGCTCGACTTGCCGCCGCGCGACTTGGGCACCACGTGGTCGAGGGTCAGTTCTTCCGTCGCCAGGCAGTACTGGCACCGGTGACTGTCGCGGCGGAAGATGTTGTGGCGGCTCAGCACCACCCCCTTGTAGGGCAAGTGTACGTACCGGTGCAACCGGATGATCGAAGGGAACGGGTACGTGGTGGTCACCGTACGGAGAAAATCCGTTTCGGAGCGGGACACCAGTTCCGCCTTGTTCATGTACACGAGAATGAATGCTTTTTGCACACTGCATATAGTGAGTGCGCTAAAATCCTGGTTGAGGACCAATACTTTCTGAGGCATAACGAGTGAAGCTTCGGTATAATAACCCACGAATAACGCGCAATGTTCCCCATCCCCGTTGCTGCCCCGGACGGAGGGTCGTTCACTAATTTTACGAAAGCCCGCCGAATTAGCCAAACATATCGCCGGTTTTGTACCGGAATGACGCGCGGGTGGAGTACCGGGATTGCGGGAGAACCGGCGCGGGGATGCGGGCCGGAGTTGCTCAGTCCGCAAGCGGGAGGGTGTAGGTAATGAATGCCCCGGCGTAACTCAGCGTTCCCGGCTGGAACCGGCCCTGGTAAAGGATGTCGTTCACGGTATCCACGATGGTCAGGGGTGCGTACTTTGCCGGTGCAAACGCGTAGCCCAGGCCCGCCCCGAGGTAGCCGGACCGGTTTACCCGGAAGTGATACCCCACGTTGACGAAAAATTCGCCTCCCACCACCGTATCAAAGGAAAAGTCATCGCGGTGGCTTACCCTCGCCCCAAAGGCCGTCCCCGTTGATTTTACCCGGCCCCTGATGGCGCGGGCTTTGGTGATGCTTGGGGCAACACCCGTTTGCAGTTCCACGAAGTTTTTCCGGTGGAACGCGTCGCCGGGCTGGTAGCCCGCGTACCACCGGCGCGTCAGAGACAGCGGAACCGACAGCGCCAAAAAGCGGGGCGAGGTGGTCAACTGGTAGCGGGCAGGCGGCGAATTCAGCTCGTTGTGTATGGCGTACTGCCGGGTCGTTACCTGGATGCCCGCCGAATACCCCCAATTGCGCCGGTTCACGCGCCCGTAGTGCACCCCGAAGCCGGCCCCCGGCCGGCCGCCCCTGACGGTATACCCCCCGTCGTTGGCGAGTACCGCAATCCTGGGAAGGTTCAGCAGCGCGCCGGCCCCCAGGCGCAGGGAGCGGGTCTGTCCGGAGGAGCCGGGGGCGGTGAGCATCATTGCCAGGAACAGAAGAGGCAGCCGCTGCATAAAGTTTGAAAAGGTTGAATGGGTGAGTTGCCGGCCTAGAACAGGGCCACCTGGAGGGCCAGGCGCAATCCCAGGTAAGTGCTTTTGTTGGTAATGGTATTGTTGAAGGTAACGCCGTCTACCGCCCGGCTGACGTCCCAGGTCGTGTACTGTACTTCCCAGACGGCTACGTTGGTAAAACCTTTGGCGTATACGAGGCCCAGGTTGGCGATTACCCGCTTTCCCAGGTCTCTTTCTATTCCAACCCCCGCCTGGGCAATTGCAATCAGGAGCGGACCTGGCCACCGGCTTTCGGTCAACGTGAACGTATCACCGGTATAAGCGTCAACGAAGCCGGCCCTGCCGCCGACGGCGCCGGGCAGCCCGGCATTGGGGTTGTACAGGAGGTTGGTTCCCAGGGAGACGTACTTCCTCCATTTCGTTGCTTTTGATCCCACGAAGTAGTTGATCCGGACCGGTATTGCCAGCAGGGAAAAGGCCGAAGTGAGGGTTGCCTTGTCGCGCCACCGCTTGCCGCCCCGGTAATTGCCGGTAAACGTAGCCTTGTACCCGAGCCGGATGATGGAGCCCCCCGTTTCCAGCGACAGGCGTTGCGACAGGTTCTGACGCAACGACAGGCCGAAGGAACGCGTGGGCAAGGGCGGTTTGCGCATGCCATTGTCCACGTAGTTACTGCCGGAAAAAGTTGAAAAATTGGCCAAGGGCATTCCTTCGATCCCCACGTACACTTTATTAGTGACGAGGGCCGGGCGGCTGGTTTGCGCCCGGGCAACGCAACAATACGCAAGGCTCCACGCCAGCAGCAGTACTTTTCCAGTCATAAGGGTGCGGTAAAACAAAAGAGCCTTCGGGATGAACAGCAGGCTCTTTTCTCCTGGTTAGACGCTGTCCCAATATCATACCATCCTACCGGAAACCCGCAGTGGCCATGATTTTATTTCCGGGTTTTTTGCGACGTTGACTAATACAATGTAAAGGCAGTAAATAGGGATTGCGGCACCTCCTCCCTTTCGCGGTCATTCCCGGAGGGAATCTTCGTGGCAATAGGCATGATCTGACGATCATCAAAAAGATTGGCTTCGCCGAGCTTTGCTTCCCTCCGGCAATGACAGCTAGAGGGAGTTCACCCGGAACAACTATTCGTGCAGTTTACAGTGTACTTATCGCCGATTTAAAAACGGAAAAATTTATGCAGTGATACAAACTGTATGAAAAGAATCGAACCTATCAACAATAGTCATAAACAAGTGCGGTGCTTGCTTCGCGCCCTGCCTAGTGGATTAAAA
>CADCTQ010000450.1:0-5301 GCA_902805615.1 uncultured Cytophagales bacterium | reverse complement strand
TGAGGGGCGGGTTGATTGGCGGGGGGAAGCATCATTGGGCCTAGACCTTTTTGGTTCTTTTTGGGGCAATGCCAAAAAGAACAAACCCCACTTACGCTTCATCAACCAATCCCCATCCCATCTCCACCCATCCTGTTACCACCCATCCTGTTACCACCCAGCACATTACCACCCCTCACAACCAATCCAGCACAACCCTAAGCCCCTCAAATACGCCCATACGCTAATCTCATACCAAGTCCGCAGCTTATTCCTTAGGAAAGTATTTTACAAACACCAATACAGAATATAAAACAAGCAACACCACCATTACACAAAATTAAATACAATAATTACAAGTATTTATTAGAATAATATATTGACATATAACGCTTTTGGTGCTTTCTTGCCGGCACCTATTCCCTGGTGACGCTTTTTCTCCGTTTTTCCTGACTGCTATGAAACCACTCACCCGCCGGCACTTCATCGAAAGGGCGACCAGGCTGACCGGCTCCGGCTACTCGGCCATGATGGCGCTGAACCTCATCCCGGCGTCCCCAGCCCGTACGCTCTCCCTGCAAGGCAACGGCAACGGCAAACGCGTCCTCATCCTGGGAGCGGGCATGGCCGGCCTCGCGGCGGCCTACGAACTGGGCAAGCTGGACTACGAATGCACCGTGCTGGAGGCCCGCAACCGTCCCGGCGGCCGCATCTGGACGGTACGGCGGGGCACCCGCGAAACGGAACTGGAAGGGGACGAACAAACCTGCCGGTTTGATGAAGGGCAGTACTTCAATGCCGGGGCCATGCGCATCCCGCACCACCACGAATCGGTGATCCGGTACTGCCGCGAACTGGGCGTGCCGCTGGAGAGTTTCAACAACACCAACGAAGGGGCCTACTACTACAGCGATGGGGGCCGCGGCCCGCTGGCCAACAAACGCATCCGGCAGCGCGAACTGCACAGCGACATGCGGGGCTACACGGCCGAGTTACTGGCCAAGGCGTTTGACCAGTCGGCGCTGGACCTGCCGCTGTCGGCTGAAGACAAGGAAAAGGTCATTGAGTACCTGGTGGCCGAGGGCAGCCTCGACGCCGGCCGGCGCTACAAGGGCACGGCCCGGCGCGGCTACCGCGTGGCCCCCAGCGCCTACGACCAGCCGGGCACCCCGGCCGAAGCCCCCGCCCTGCTGCACCTGATCGAGGCGGGCTACCTGTCGCCGCACTTCTCCAACGTGCCCGAGTACACCTACGAGCAGCAGACCACCATGCTGATGGTGCCCGGCGGCACCGACCGCCTCACCGAGGGCTTCGTCAAAAAGATCGGCAAGAAGATCACCTACGGGGCCGAGGTGAAGGAGATTAAAAAGACGGAAGGCGGCGCCACCGTGACGTACCTCGACAAAAAGAGCGGGGCCACCAAAGCCCTGACCGCCGACTTCTGCATCTGCACCATTCCCCTGCCGGTGCTGAGCGGCATTGCCAACAACTTTTCGTCGGACGTGCAGCGGGCCGTAGACCTGGTGCCCTACAACAACACCTGCAAGGTGGGCTTGCAGTTCAAACGCCGGTTCTGGGAAGAAGACGACGGCATTTACGGCGGCATTTCGCGCACCAACCTCGACATTACGCAGGTAGTGTACCCCTGCTCGGGCTACCTCTCCGCGAAGGGCGTGCTCATCGGCTGCTACAACTACGGGTCTACCGCCGAACGGCTGGGCAACCTCTCACCCGCCGAACGCGAAAAGCTGGTGCTGGCGCAGGGGAGCAAGATCCACCCGCAGTACGGGCAGGAGTTCGAATCCAGTTTTTCGCTGGCCTGGCAGAAGATTCCCTACAGCCAGGGCGGCTGGGCGGTGTATTCGCCCGAAGCCCGGCAGCGGTACTACCCGGCCTTCCTGCAACCCGACGGCCCCGTGTACTTCGCCGGCGAACACACCTCGTACCTGACGGCCTGGATCGCCGGCGCCTTCGAATCCGCCGTGCGCACCGTCGAATCCATCCACGAACGCGTGCAACGCGGAAGTTAAGTATTGGGTATTGAGTAATGAGTATTGAGTACGGCGCGGCCCGTGCATCCCGTGTAAGGTGAGGTACGCAGTACTCAATTCTCAATTCTCATTACTAAATACTCTTCAGCCCCAGTATTTCCACCGGGTCGCCCACGGCCACGCGGGAGCCCTGGTTGGCGTAGAGGGTGTTCTGGCCGAAGTAGATTTTTTGGTTGGCGGCCCGGTACGTCGAGAGGGTGTACAGCGGTTCGCGGCCCTTCTGCGCCGTCCGCTGGTCAATGGTGGTCATCACGCAGCGGGCACAGGGTTTTACGCCGTAAAAGTAACTTTCCCCGATCCGGAAGTGGGTCCAGGTGTCTTCGGCAAAGGGCGCGGCCCCGCGCACCACGAAGTTGGGCCGGAAGCGGTCCATGGGCACGGGCTCAGCCAGCCGGGCGTTGAGGTCGGCCAGGGACGCCTCGCCGATCACCAGGAACGGGTACGCGTCGGCAAAGCTCACGGCATCACCGGAAAGGGCGTACCGGTCGTCCACGGGCCGGATGCTTTCGGGGGGCATGTACACCAGCCGGCAGCCGAACCCGATGGCCTCCGTAAACCAGCGGTCCGCCTCCGTCCCCACGGCGAGGGCCGGGCAGGTGTCGTCCCACACGGTGACGCTGAGCTTTTCGCCGGTGTGCGCTCCGTAGGGCACCACCAGCGTTTCCAGGCCCGGCGCCGTAATGCGCAGCCCTTCCGGGCCGATCTCCGTTTTCAGCAGGGCCATCCGGGCGTATTTCCGTTGCGTAAGGAACTGGTTGTGGGCGTCCACCAGCATCCAGCGGCGGTCGTGCTGCAAGCCGCGGGCTTCCACGGTGGCGCTGTCGAGCCGCACGCCGCCCAGCGACTTGATGGGGTACACGTAAAGCTCGGAGAGGGTTAAGCCGGTACTCATCGGGTGATTTAAGGATGGATTGTTTGGGTTTGCCGCCTGGTTGGTTTTACCTTTGTGCGTGCAGTTGCCCGCAAATATACGCCATTGCCGCTTGGGCCGCCATTTCTCCTATGAATGATAAATCCTACAACAGTGACCGCCTCTTCGGCGTCGCTGCCTTCCTGATCAGCATGGGTACGTTCTTCGTGTACATTTACGAAGCCCGGCTGCTGCAAAAGCAGCAGTACGCCTCCGCCCTGCCCTACCTGGAAATGTGGAACAGCGGCGGCCCGACCAACTACCGGTTGCTCCTCGTGAACAACGGCGTGGGCCCGGCGTTTGTACGCAACGTCCGGGTGCATCACCGCGGCAAGGTCTACCAGATGGATCACGTCGCCTTCTACAACAAGGTGCGGAACCCGGACGATACCACTGACTTCGTCACCACCAACATCAACCCGGGACGCGTGATTCCCGCCGGTCGGGAAATCGAACTATTGATCGTAACCGGTTCCCGGGAAAAGGTAAAAAGATTCCGCCGGCTGTTTGACGGGGATGATGCGGAAATCGAAATTACGTACGCTTCCGTGTACGAGGAACAATGGAGGCTAAGGGGCGTGAAAAACCCGCCGCAGAAGCAGGATGATTAAATTGAAAATTGACAATTGAAAAATGAAAATGAGGGTGGCAGCTTTTCTACCCGGGTTCGTTATCAATCACGCAGCAGCATCCAGCGTTAAATTATTTTCCATTTTCCATTTTCCAAATAATGCTTGACCAGATCAAATCTTTGGCCCGCCAGTGCGCCGGCGAACTCGTAGCTACCCGCCGCCACCTGCACGCCCACCCCGAACTGTCCTTCCAGGAATTCAACACGGCCCGCTTCGTGGCCGAAAAGCTGCGTGCGCTGGGGCTCCGGCCGCAGGAAGGCATTGCCGGCACCGGCGTGGTGGCCCTGGTAGAAGGCCGCAACCCGGGGCGCCGCACGGTAGCCCTCCGCGCCGACATGGACGCCCTGCCCATCACCGAAGCCAACGACGTGCCCTACAAATCCACCAACCCCGGCGTGATGCACGCCTGCGGCCACGACGTGCACACGGCCTCCCTGCTGGGCGTGGCGCAAATTCTGTCGGGGTTGAAGGAAGAGTTTGAGGGCACCGTGAAACTGGTGTTCCAGCCCGGCGAGGAAAAAGCCCCCGGGGGCGCCGCCATGATGATCCGCGAAGGGGTGCTCGAAAACCCGCGGCCCGCCGGCATGTTCGGCCAGCACGTGGCGCCCAACATTCCCGTGGGCAAGGTGGGCTTCCGCGAGGGCCTGTACATGGCCAGCGCCGATGAGTTGTTCCTGACGGTAAAGGGCAAGGGCGGCCACGGGGCCATGCCCGACCAGAACATTGACCCGGTGCTCATCACGTCGCACCTCATCGTGGCGCTGCAACAGATCGTGAGCCGGCACGCCAGCCCCCGCATTCCCTCGGTGCTTTCGTTCGGCCGGGTCATTGCCAACGGGGCCACCAACGTGATTCCCAACGAGGTGCTGGTGGAAGGCACGTTCCGGACGCTCGACGAGGCGTGGCGGGAGTCGGCCCTGCGCAAGATGAAAAAGATGGCCGAAGGCATTGCCGAAGCGATGGAAGGCCGGTGCGAATTCAACATCGTGCGGGGCTACCCGTTCCTCAAGAACAACCCCGAACTCACCCGGCGGACGAAAGGACGGGCCACCGAGTACCTGGGCGCCGAAAACGTGCTGGACCTCGACGTCTGGATGGCCGCCGAAGACTTTGCCTTTTACACGCAGCAAACCGACGCCTGCTTCTACCGGCTCGGCACGCGCAACGAAGCCCGCGGCATCATCTCCTCCGTCCACACCCCCACCTTCGACATTGACGAACAGGCCCTCGAAACCGGCGCCGGCCTCATGAGCTGGCTGGCCCTGGAAGAACTGAAGGGTTAAGAATTTCACGGATTTCACGCAAAGAAGCGCAAAGGGCGCAAAGAAGTGACTACCCTGGTGTTGTCGCAGTAAAGGGTCGCATCGCGGCTCCCCTCCTTTTTTCAAGGAGGGGCCGGGGGTGGTTTTCGTGCTCCCGGCAAGGTTTACTTCATAGGCGAAGTGCAGGAAATAGGTCTTTAGATTGCGGTGATTCCTACAGGATGCGTAGTCTGTAGGGTGAAACCACCCCCGGCCCCTCCTTGATCTAATCTTGTAGGGAAAAATAAACAGTAGGCGCCACATGGCGGGAAAGCGTCGCGTCGCGGGAAAGCGTCGCGTTGCGGCTCCCCTCCCCGGAGGGGCCGGGGGTGGGTTGACCCCAATGAGAAGCGTTATTCAAGGTTCACCGCACCACCCTAACGCGAATCAGCGTAAGAGAGTACCTGCATAAGCTCCGGAAAAGACTT
>CADCTQ010000449.1 GCA_902805615.1 uncultured Cytophagales bacterium | reverse complement strand
GTGGCGGCGGCAAGCACGAGGAGGGAAAGAAAGAGCGTAGTAATCTTCATACGGTTAGGGGGGATAACAGGTGCGTGTATAGTTAAGACTAGGATTTCAAAGAAAATGCCTTACAATATATACAATATTCCGGTAACTGCCAGGAGGGAGGGGGCTAATTTTGAGCTATATACGGCTGAATTTGGCGACCGGGTTTTGTTTTTCACCAATTTTGTCTCCCGCTGCGTTTACTAATGAAAATACTTCATTTATGCGTTTAAACCATAAAATCGGAATACTGTTTGCGTTTTTCTTACAAACGGCCTGCACCCAGGGGCAGGACCGGGCGGTTACCACTCCGGCCGCCGACGGCGAGGTGTACGCGTTCCGGCAACCCCAGAGCAGCGACGGGTCGGGCAAGTACTACATGGGCCGCGAGATCGCCCAGGTGATGGGACATCTCGGGGCCGGCTGGCTCGAACGGCCGGAACGGGAGCGGGAAGAACGTACGGACTTGCTGCTCAAGGAGATGGGCCTCAAACCGACTGACGTGGTGGCCGACGTGGGGGCGGGCAGCGGCTACTTTACCTTTCGCATGGCGCCCTACGTGCCGCAGGGCAAGGTGCTGGCCGTGGACATTCAGCCGGAAATGCTCGAAAAAATCCGCGACGCGAGAACCCGGGCCGGCGCGGCCAACGTCGAGACGGTGCTGGGCTCCATCACCGACCCCAACCTGCCGGCCGACAGCGTGGACGTGGCCCTGTTCGTAGACGCCTACCACGAGTTTTCGCACCCCTACGAAATGATGGTGAGCATCCGCAAAGCCCTCAAGCCGGGCGGACGGGTGGTGCTGGTCGAGTACCGGGCCGAAGACCCGAAGGTGCCCATCCGGCCCCGCCACAAAATGACCCAGGCCCAGGCTGTCAGGGAAATGGAAGCGGCCGGCCTCCAGTTCGTGACCAACAAAAAATCCCTGCCCCAGCAGCACCTGCTGATCTTCCGCAAGAAGGGGTAGGGGAGGCCGCCCGCGCTGCCTGTAGTCGGTTAAAATAAGTTAAAATATGTTAAATAAAGTACGCGGCAATACGCTTTGGTCGTACATTGGAAAAACACTTCTACCGCAACATGCACTCGATCAAACCACTTTTCCTCTGCCTGCTGGGGTGGGCGCTGGCCCATCCGGGCAGCGTGCTGGGTCAACAACGGGAGCACCCGGCGCCGGCCCCCTCCCCGCAGTTGCACCTGCGGACGCTGCGCCCGGATTCGGCCGCCCTGGCCCGGAGCAACCTGGACCGGATGCCCATTCTGAAACCCGACCTCTCGAAGCTGGCAAAGATGCCAACCATGCGGGTAGACAGCCTGCACCATTTCCCCATGCCCACCCTGCGAGACCCCCGGCCCGGCCCTTCCCTCTTCGAGAAGCGCTACCCATCGGGAAAGCCGGGCAAGTAAAGGAGTCAACAACTTATCTGATGAAAGTCTTCCCTGCCTAAACTGGGGTATTACCAGCCTTCGTAAACGCCCAGGGGAGGCCAGCAAAAGCAAAACTAAGTTTTGCATGAAAAAGGGGGTAGTCGGAAGACTACCCCCAGCCTAAGGGTACTGTATCGTTTCCCCAATGCAACCTTGTTGCCGTGGCGCTAAGCACATACGTAGTCAGAGGCTTGAACCAGTTGCCAACCCAATCGGTAGCGCGGTTAACTGGTGGCGCGAAGTACCCGCAACCGGAATTAACTTTCTAACTCCCCGATTCCCCGACTCCCTACAGCCTGTTCATCGCGTTGAGGTCTTCGAAGGCGACTTTGAGGCGGGCAATGGTGCTTTCTTCGCCCTTGCGGAGCCATACGCGGGGGTCGTAGTACTTTTTGTTGGGGCTTTCTGGGCCTTCGGGGTTGCCGAGCTGGCTTTGCAGGTACGCCTTTTTGCCTTCGTAGTAGTTTTTCACCCCTTCCCAGGTAGACCACTGGATGTCGGTGTCAATGTTCATCTTGATGGCCCCGTAGCGGATGGCCTCCCGGATTTCTTCCCGCGTGGAGCCCGAGCCGCCGTGGAACACGAAGTTGACCGGGTTGGGCGCCGTGCCGAACTTCTGCTGGATGTAGTCCTGCGAATTTTTGAGGATGATGGGCTGGAGCTTCACGTTGCCCGGCTTGTACACGCCGTGCACGTTGCCGAAGGCCGCCGCAATGGTAAACTTGTCGCTGATCTGGCGCAGTTCTTCGTAGGCGTAGGCCACCTCTTCGGGCTGCGTGTAGAGCTTGGAGCTGTCCACCCCGGTATTGTCCACGCCGTCTTCCTCGCCGCCGGTCACGCCCAGTTCGATCTCCAGGGTCATGCCCATTTTGGTCATGCGTTCGAAGTACCGCTTGCAGATTTCGATGTTTTCGTGCAGGGGTTCTTCCGAAAGGTCGAGCATGTGGGAGCTGTAGAGCGGCTTGCCGTGCGTCTTGAAGAACTTTTCACCCGCATCCAGCAGGCCGTCAATCCAGGGGAGGAGCTTTTTGGCCGCGTGGTCGGTGTGCAGCACCACCGGAATGCCGTAGAGTTCGGCCATCTGGTGCACGTGCATGGCGCCGGAGATGCCCCCGGCGATGGAAGCCTGCTGCTTGTCGTTGGGCAGGCCCTTGCCGGCGAAGAACTGGGCGCCGCCGTTGGAGAACTGGATGATTACCGGCGAATTGACCAGCCGGGCGGTTTCCAGCACCGCGTTTACAGAGTTGGTGCCTACTACGTTGACGGCCGGCAGGGCAAAATCGTTGGCGTTGGCGTAGCGGAGCAGTTCGGAAACGGCATCGCCGGTGACCACGCCGGGGGCAATCCTGTTGAGTATTTCGCTCATAAAAAGAGAGTTAAGTAGATGCTTCTTTTGGAAAGGGCAAACTTAAAGGGTTTACCGGAAAATGCTATGCGCGGGACGGCGATTGTTGGAAAGATCAGCCGCCGGGGCACGTTTATTGATGCCGCTTTTTATTCCTGACCCGTACTGGCTAATTTGCCGGTTCAACTGCAAGCATGAAGCATCCCGTCCTTACTTACCTGACTTTGCTGGCCCTGACCCTGCTGGCTGCCGCCTGCGCCGAGGAAGAATGCACCAACCTCGATGACCCGGTGCTCAACGTGGAGTTCCGCACGTTTCAGCGCAATACCTTCGGCATCCCCCGCGAACGGGCCGATACGCTGGTGATTTTCAAACTGCACGGCGTGGGGAGCCCAGCCGTAGATTCACTCGATACCCTGGTCGCCGGCAACCGGACCAGCGTGCTGCTGCCCCTGTCGCACGAGAACGACCAATCTGCCTTCCGGATGGTGTACCGGCTGCGCGAAGACACCACCATCATGCGGCGACAGGCAATCATCACGGTGCAGTACCGCCGGGAGTCGTTCTTCGTGTCGGACGAGTGCGGCTTCAACGTGCGGTTCCGCGACCTGACGGTGGAACGTTTGCCCTCCGACCCGGCCTTTGACTCGATCCGGGTAATCAACAACGCAATCTCCGAAACCAATACCAATGCCGTCAACATCAGGATGTATTTTAAGACTAAGTAGCCTGCTGGCCCTGCTGCTGGCTGCCGCGCCGGCACGGGCCCAGACGGCGGGCCAGGATACGCTCTACACCAAAGGCGTGCGCATCGGCTTCGACCTCTCCCGGGTTGCCAACTACTACATTACCCAACGCAAAGTCCTCGGCTTCGAGGTCTCGGCCGACCTGCGGCTGCAAAACAAGCTGCTCTACGTGGCCGAGGCGGGCTTTGCCACCATTGCCAAAGACGCCCCGGCCTACACGTTCCGGTCGAACGGCTACTACGGGCGGCTGGGCATCGAGCGGAACATGCTCAAAGGGGGCAACGACATCCTGTTTTTCGGGGCCCGCTACGCCTTCAGCGCCTTCAACTTCCAGTCGGACCGCTTCGTGGTCACTGAGCCGTACTGGCAGGAAGAACTGCCGAGCAGCTACCCCAAGGAAAACTTCCTGGCCCAGTGGGTGGAAGGCGTGGCGGGGCTGAAGGGCAACGTGTTCGGCAACTTTTACCTGGGCTTTACCACCCGGTTCAAACTCCGGGTGGCCCTCAGCGGCAACCGCGACGTGGGCGCCATCACCATTCCCGGCTTCGGCGACGCCTCCAACCGGGCATCCTTCGGGTTCAACTACTACGTCTTCTACCAGATTCCTTTGGCCGACAGCAAGTAAAAAAAAGGCGGCCGGATACAACCGGAAAGCGCCGGGGCGGGTCAGGCAGGTATGAAGAGAACCTGGAATCACCTCCGCCCGGCAAGGGTAGTATTGCTGGCCGTGACCTTATTGGGTTGCAAGCAGGACAAGGACGAATGCGTGCAGCCCGAAAGATGCCAACTGGCGCCCGACCCGGGACCTTGTTTTGCCAGCATCCCCAAATATTACTACGACAAGACCGAAAAACGGTGCAAAGTGTTCACGTACGGCGGCTGCCAGGGCGTAGTGCCTTTCGAAACCCTCGAGGCGTGCAAAACGTGCGAATGCAAGTAGCGCGGCGGGCGGGTCAGCCCTTCGGTCTTTTGGGAACGTGGTTGTGGGAAATGCCCCGCTGGCGGGTACTCCGGAACCGCTGCACGTCGGCCGCCCTTTTGTTGGCGTGTTTGGTGGCGCGGCCCTGCACGCGTTGCCGCCACCGCTGCCATCCCGCCCGGGAAAGCTGGTTGCGCATGAGGACGATCACTTCGCTTTCGCGCAAGCCAAACTGCGCTTCGATGGCTTCAAACGGGGTACGGTCTTCCCAGGCCATTTCAATGACCCGTTCAACCTGCGCAACAGTAAGATCAATCTTCATACCCGTGACAATACCATGATTTACCTGATTGAACTGATGAAACGGAGGATATTTATTTGACAATGGAATAATTATATGCTGTCAAATGCATAACATCCGATTCATGTTGGTATAACAATGCGGCGGGCGGAAAGTTTTAACGGCATGAAAGGGATCAAAAAAGCGGATTTGCCCGTCAAAACCTGCCCGGTCTGCAACCGCCCGTTTGCCTGGCGCAAAAAGTGGGAAAGGTGCTGGCCCGAAGTCGTGTATTGCAGCGATGCCTGCCGGAGCAAAAGGAGACCGCAGACCGGAGGAAGCGTGCCCATGCAAGGCGGAGGTTAACTGACATCACGAACCGATTAGGCCAAAAGGAAAAAGGGGTTTGGGCGAATACGCGTATTTGTCCATTCTCCCTTTTCCCCTTTCTCCCATTCCGTTCCCAACCCCTCCCGCATCCCCGCCAAAGCCCCGTTACGCCTCCTCCGGTCTCCCTTCCTCCCGTCTCCGGTCTCCTTTGAGTTCCGCGGCTTTGTCTTCGGGCATGGTGTCGGCCATGAAGTTGCCGCCGCCGATTTCGGGGCCGGCCAGGTACTTGATGAGGCCGGGCTGGCGCAGGGGCGGCAGCAGCGACAGGTGCAGGTGGTAGTCGGGGTAGTCGGCGCCGTCCACGGGGGCCTGCTGCACGGTCATCACGTAGGGGAAGCTGATGCCGAAGAGGGCGTCGTAGCGGCGGATCACCTCCCGGAACAGCGCCGCCAGGTCGTGGAGTTCGGCGTCGTTCATCGTCGCCAGCGTGGCGTGGCGGTTGCGGGGAAAGATCATCACCTCGTAGGCGTAGCGGGCAAAAAAGGGAATGAAAGCCACCGCCCCGCCGTTTTCGGCCACGATCCGCCGGCCGTCTTCGAGTTCGTTGCGGATGATCTGCCCGAAGAGGTTGCCGCCCGTGGCTTCGCGGTACCTGCGGGCC
Source organism: uncultured Cytophagales bacterium (assembly GCA_902805615.1). Lineage (GTDB taxonomy): Bacteria > Bacteroidota > Bacteroidia > Cytophagales > 172606-1 > CADCTQ01. Next base: position 4,259 of record CADCTQ010000449.1, on the reverse strand, counting down.
GCGGCCAGGTGCCCTTCCGCGTGCCGGAACACGAAGTCGGTGGCGTAAATCTGGCAGTGCGGGTGCGGGTTGGACACGCCGCTCAGGGCGCCTTTGTTTTCGAAGATCAGGGCGTACCGGATGGCTGGTTGAGCCAGGAACTCCCGCATCTGGTCGCGCCAGGCGCCGAACACCCGGGCCACCTGCGCGGCGGGCACGTCGGCCAGCGTCACGTGGTGGCGGGGATCGTAGCACACCACCCGGGCAATGCCCGCGGCCTTTTCGCGGCGGTAGAGGCCGTGGCCCGTTAGGCGCCCTTCCTCCGGCACGTCCGGGGCGTGCATGCCCACCACCGGGTGGTCGTTGTCAAAAATGTACACGTCCCGGTAGTCGGGGTTGCGCACGCCGTGGATGCGGGCGTTGCCCGGGCACAGGTAGCAGCCCGGGTCGTAGGCCGGAATTTCCTTCGGGGCCGCGGCGTGCGTGCCCGTCGTCCACGGGCGGCTGTTGCGGTGCGCGGCGTACACCACCCACTCCTCCCGGAGCGGATGCCACCGTTTTTCCCATTTCCCTTCGAACATAAGCAGGCGATTGAAAATTGACAATGGAAAATTGAAAATGGGTAGCTTGGTCACCGTCCCCGGCAACGGAATGAAACCCTGGCCCAACCTACGCAAAGTGCGTGATTCGGACCCCGGAAAACGGGGTCAACTCTTTGTACCCCATACTGCAACGCCATAATTTTCTAATTCCCCAACTCCCATGCCTTTCACCGCCACCTACCGGAAGCATACGTTGCAATTTAAGTTTGAAGCCGGCACTTCCCGCGGCGTGCTGACGGAGCGGGACACGTATTTCATCCGGATTTCGGACCCGGCGCAGCCCGAAAAGGACGGGGTGGGGGAGGCCAGTCCCCTCAAAGGGCTGAGCATTGACGACGTGCCCGGCTTCGAAGACCACCTGGCGGACGTGTGCGGGCGGTTTTCCGCGCTGCCGGCCAGCACCTGGGACGATCCCCACGCCCTGGCCGGCCTGGTGGGCGAAGCGTACCCCGCCCTGCGGTTCGCCTTCGAAACGGCCCTGCTCGACCTCCGCCACGGCGGCCGGCGGGTGATCTTTCCCGGCCCCTTCCCGGAGGGCAAAACGGCCATTCCCATCAACGGGTTGATCTGGATGGGACCGGCCGCGCAGATGCGGGCCCGGATCGAAGAAAAGCTGGCGCAGGGCTACACCTGCCTCAAAATGAAGATCGGCGCCATTGACTTTGCCGCCGAATGCGACCTGCTGGCCGCCATCCGGGACCGCTTCCCGCCGGAAAGGATCACCCTGCGGGTGGATGCCAACGGTGCCTTCTCCCCGGCCGAGGCGCCCGGCAAGCTGGAAACCCTCAGCCGGTTCGGGCTGCACTCCATCGAGCAGCCGATCCGGGCGGGCCAGGCGGCCGAGATGGCGCGGCTGTGCCGGGAGTCGCCGGTGCCGGTGGCCCTCGACGAAGAACTGATCGGTGTGCAGCGGTACGACGACAAGCAGGCACTGCTCACCCGCCTCCGGCCGCCCTTCATCATCCTCAAGCCTACGCTGCTCGGCGGCTTTGCGCACTGCCGCGAGTGGATCGAACTGGCCCAAGGGCTGGGCATCGGCTGGTGGATGACCTCGGCGCTGGAGTCGAACGTGGGCCTCAACGCCATCAGCCAGTTCACGGCTTCCCTGCACGCCACGCTGCCGCAGGGCCTGGGCACCGGCCAACTCTACCACAACAACATCCCCTCACCCCTGCACATCCGCAACGGGCATTTGCATTACGAAATAAAGGGAGACCGGAAACCGGAACGAACGGAGACCGGAACGAACGGAGACGAAAGACCCGAACGAACGGAGACCGGAGAAAAGGAGGAAGGCAGACCGGAGGAGGAACTCGACTTCTGGCGTGGATGCGGCGCGGGGTGGTGACGAAAAAGAAGAAACGGGAAAAAGGCAGACCGGTATAGTACCGGATGCGCCAGCCTCCCTTTCTCCTTTCTCCTTTTTGGCTTAGTCGGTTGGCGTTGTCACCCATTCTTCGCATCGGATGGGCACGCCTCCTCCGGTCTCCCTTCCTCCGGTCTGCGGTCTCCTTTTTTTAACCCGTTATGAACGGTTGGGGCGTGAAGGAGAGGATGAAGATGAGCAGGGAAAACCAGCCCAGGGCTTTGCGGGCCGGGGAGAGGGGTTCGTCGAGGACGGCCGGCGGGTGGTACACGCCCAGCACGCGGCCCAGCAGGAAGGCGAACAACAGCCAGCCCGGGTACCCTTCGATGCCCCACAGCGACGTGACCAAGAGCTGGCCCGCCAGCACGCCCGTGCTGAGCAGCAGCGCGTTGAGCGGGTCTTCCACCATCCGCGAGAACAGCATGAACAGGAAGCCGATGTAGAGTGGAATGGCCGCGTACTGGGGCAGAGGTTCGCCCAGCAGGGTCATTTCGCCCTTCCAGTCAACGGCCCCCAGGCCGGCGTAGAACACCAACCCCACGAACAGCACCGGTGACACCACCCGGTGCCAGCGTTCCCCGATCATTCCGTAGAGGATGTGGCCGCCGTCGAGTTGCCCGACGGGAACCAGGTTGAGTCCCGTGAAAAACAGCGCCAGGAAGCCGGCAAGCAGGATCGGGTAGTGCTCCATTTCGTTCGCGTTGGGCACCAGCGAGGGGTCGGGGGCCACGTAGCGGGCAAATAGCTCCATCAGCAGGTTGGTGCCCGGGATGATGCTGGTGGCGCGGTTCATTGCGTAGTCTTCCTGCGACAGGGGTTTGTGCAGGATCACCGAATCCTTCGGAATCAGCCCGTTGGCCCGGGCATTCTGCAGCAGGGCAAGGAACTGGAGGGAGTCCTGCTGCCGGGCGTGCTGGTAGGTGTAGACGTATTTTTCGTAATCCGTCCCGTACTGGGCGTATTCGGGGTGAACCTGGAAAATGTACTCCTTGGGCGGCAGGTGCGTAAAGCCGTACCAGAGCACGCCCAGGGCCAGCACAAAGCCCGCCAGCGGTCCGGAAAGGCCGACGTCAAACACCTGCCGGCGGGTCCGGAAGGGGCTGTTGATGCGGATAAAGGCCCCCATCGTGCCGATGCTCGGTGCGCCCAGCCATCCCATCCACAGCGGGATGTAGTAGGGCAGGCCCACCTTCATCTTGTGCCACTGGGCGGTGAAATAGTGCCCGAACTCGTGCACGGTGAGAATGGCCAGGAAAGGCACCGAAAACAGCAGGCCGCGCCGGAAGTCGGACCAGCCCAGGGCCCGCAGGCCAAGCACCTCGGCTGAGTAGAGAAACGACCGACCGGTCATCCATTCGGCGCCGGCCAGGGTGGTGGTGACCAGGGTGATTGCAAAGAGCAGCAGGTGAATCAGGTATTTGTTGACGTTACGTCCGGGCATCCGCGAAAAGATCTAAGATCGTGTTGGTTGGTCCAATCAAAACGGTGTGAATGCCTAATTGTTGGGCGCCCCGCAGATTTTCGGGCGAGTCGTCGAGGAACAGCGTGTCTTCGGCCCGGATGCCGGCGTGGTCGAGCACGTACTGGAAAGAGGCCGCGCCGGGCTTGCTCAGGCCGATGCGCTGGGAGTAGTAGGTCCGGTCAAAGAGGTCTTCGAGGACGGGCACGCCGGTGGACCGCCCGAGCACGGCGTTGACCTCGCGCAGGTGAATGTCGTTGGTGTTGCTCAGCAGGAGCAGCTCGTACTTGCCGCGCAGTTGCCGCAGGAGTTCCACCCGGGCGGGCGGCAGGTCGAGCAGCATGGCGTTCCAGGCCGCGTCGAGCTGGGCGTCGGGGGCGTCCGTGCCGAGGAAGGCGCGCAGGCCGCGGCGGAATTCCTCGTCGGTGCAGGCGCCGGTTTCGTAGCGGCCGAACAAGTCGGTTGCTTTCGATTGCCGGGCAATTTCGGCGGCCTCGCGGCCGGCGAGGCGGCCCAGGGCCTGGTGCGTGCGGGGCACTTCAAGGTTGATGATGACGCCTCCCAGGTCGAAGAGGAGGTGGCGGATGCGGGAAAGATTCAAGGGCCGGTGGTTGTGGTTTCGTGCGCAAAGATGTACATTTGCCTACCAAAACCAAAGCCGGCCTTCGGGCCGGTCCGGTTTTAGGGCCCTTAGCTCAGACGGTTAGAGCATCTGACTCATAATCAGAGGGTCGTTGGTTCGATACCAACAGGGCCCACTTGATCATCAGCCACTTACAAGATATCTCTCGTAAGTGGCTGATTTGTTTGATACACGAATTGATACACAAGATGAAGAAGGAAGAACTACGCG
>CADCTQ010000448.1 GCA_902805615.1 uncultured Cytophagales bacterium | reverse complement strand
TTGGTTGATGAAGCGTAAGTGGGGTTTGTTCTTTTTGGCATTGCCCCAAAAAGAACCAAAAAGGGCTAGGCCCAATGATGCTTCCCCCCGCCAGGCAACCCGCCCCTCGCCATTGGGCCGGGCCCACCCGCCGCGACACCACCGCTGCCGAAACAACGATACCAGCGCGTAACCAACGGTGCCCGCCCATCTCAACGCCGCAAGAACGATAATAACAACGCGTAAGGGGGCCTGCCCATCGCAACGCCGAAAGAACGATGCGGGCACGGAAGGAAGGGTACCCGCTCACTGCGTTACTGCGTATTTATGTACTCTGCGTATCCACAAGGGAGGACGCTAAGCCCATACCGCGATTCATCGCGTCTCAGCCCGCAGCAACCCGATTCATCGCGTCTTGACCCATCGGTATGCGATGCATTCCCACCCCTGGTTCACCAGGCACCCTAAGCCGGCCCTTCCCGGGAATCACCCACAAAAAACCCGCCGAGAGACGTTCCCGGCGGGCCTGGTTTGGCATGGAAGACTGAACCAGCATCCTGGTCATCCTTCCATCCTGTGAATCCTGATCCTACTTGCCCGTGCTGTTGCCTGACTTGGCGGTTTCCTTGCCGCCTTCCAGGTAGTCGAGGGCCATGGTGCAGTAGAGCCGCATGCCCAGTTTGAGGCCGCTCTCATCAATGAAAAAATCCGGTGTGTGGTGCGCCGGCACGTCTTCGGCCTTTTTCCCTTTGGGCATCCCACCCACGAACACGAACACCCCGGGAACCTTTTCCTGGAAGAACGAAAAATCTTCGGCGCCGGTAACGGCTTTCCGCAGCACCGCATTTTCGCGGCCGGCCGTGGCTTCCAGCGTGGGCACCATCCGCTTGGTCAGGTCGGGGTCGTTGAAGGTGACGGGGTAACCCTCGTTGAATTCCACGGTGGCGGTGGCGCCGGCGCTCTCGGCCACGTTGGTCACGATGCGGCGGACCTTGTCGAGGATTTGCTGGCGGTCTTCGGGGCTCAGCGCCCGGATGGTGCCTTCCATGTTCACCTCCTCGGGAATGATGTTGCTGCGCACACCCCCGTGGATGCTGCCCACGGTGACCACGGCGGCATTTTCGGTCAGGTCAATCTGGCGGCTCACGACCGTTTGCAGCGCGTTGATGATCTGCGCGGAGACCACGATGGGGTCCACGCCCGACCAGGGGTACGCGCCGTGGGTCTGGCGGCCATTCACCTTGATGACGAACGAGTTGACGCTTGCCATCGTGCCGCCGGGCCGGTAGCCCACCTTGCCCACTTCGAGCTGCGAGTTGATGTGAATGCCGAAAATGGCGTCAACCTTGGGCTTGTCGAGCACGCCTTCCTGCACCATCACCTTGGCCCCGCCTTCCTCGCCGGCCGGGGCGCCTTCTTCGGCGGGCTGGAAGATGAACTTCACGGTTCCCTTCAGGTCCTTTTTCATGCCCGACAGAATTTGGGCGGCGCCCATGAGCATGGCTACGTGCGTATCGTGGCCGCAGGCGTGCATGACGCCGACGGTCTGGCCGTTGTACTCCCCTTTGGCCTTGGAGGCAAAGGGCAGGCTGTTGCGTTCGGTCACCGGCAGGGCGTCCATGTCGGCGCGCAGGGCGACCACCGGTCCGGGCTTGTCGCCGCGCAGGATGCCGACCACGCCGGTTTTGGCTACGCCCGTCTGCACTTCCAGGCCCAGGCTTTTGAGGTGGGCGGCAATCTTTTCGGCCGTCTTGAATTCGCGGTTCGACAGTTCGGGGTTCTGGTGGAAGTGCCGGCGCCATTCGAGCAGTTTAGGTTCCAGCTTGTCGGCTTCGCGGTCCACGCCGGCCTTCAGCCGGTCGGCCTGCCCGAAGGCGGCCCCGCACAGCAGGAGGGAAAAAACGCTTAGGGTAATTTTGGACATAAGGGAGTTAGGGAGTTTGAGAGTTAGGGAGTTTGAGAATCGGGCAATTGACGGGATGGTGCGGACGGGCATGGTGGTGCCGTCATTCCAAAGCAGAGAGGTACCCGCGAAGTGCAAAATATAAAGATTCGAACACAAGCCGGGCCATCCGCCCCCAAAACCCTTTCCCTTTTTTCAAGTTCAGGACTTTCTCAGGAGTCTGCTAAAGCCGTCAGTGAGACACTGACGGCGGCGTGAGGGACTTTGTAAGCGTGATGCCGGGACGTCGTTAAGGTCGCTACTGCCGTGGTCAGTGTCCCACTGACCACTTCTGAAAAAGTCCTGAAGTCCAGGATTGCGCGTCAAGTAACGCTAGCCCACGCTCCTACAGTTTGGTGGTAGGGAAAGCAAATCAGCCCACGGTTTCGTATGTAATTAGCGCCCTGCCTAGTGGATACGCAGTGTGTGGATAAGTAGAGGTAGCTGAGCAGTGGGTAGCCAGGCAGTGAGCGGGCACGTTGGTTACGCGCTGGTATCGTTACGCGCTGGTATCGTTACGCACCCGTATCGTATCCCCGGCACCGGTGGGATCGCGGCGCGTGGGCCCGGCCCAATGGCGAGGGGCGGGTTGATTGGCGGGGGGAAGCATCATTGGGCCTAGTGGTCCTCCAAGAATAAAGTGCGGGGTAAAATGGGTAAGTTTGCAGGAAAAAAGGATGGCAAAGAAATATAGAATTCATCTCAAGCCCGAGGAGCGTAAGTGTTTGGAAGAAGTGATTGCCAAACGCGACTCCAAAAGTCGTCAGGTGAAGCGGGCTTATGCCTTGCTAGCCGCCGACGAGAACGGCCACAAGCGCTGGCATGATGAGCAGATCATGCAGGCTTACGGCTTGAGCATTGCCAGTCTGGAGCGATTACGGCAACGCTTGGTGGTGGAGGACTTGCCAACGGCCCTCAACGGCAAAAAGCGCGAGGTCTTCAAGGAGAAAGTCTTCACCGGAGAAGTGGAAGCCAAACTCATCGCCCTTCGCTGTAGTGATTGTCCTGAGGGCTACAACCGCTGGACGCTGCAACTGCTGGCCGACCAGATGGTGAGTCTGGGCTACGTGGAGCACATGAGCCACGAAAGCGTAAGAGGAATACTAAAAAAAACGAACTTAAGCCCTGGCAAGTCAAGAGTTGGGTAATTCCAAAGGCCGATGCGTCTTTCGTCTGTCAGATGGAGCAGGTCTTGGACGTGTACGCAAAAGAGTATCAAGAAGACCACCCGGTGGTATGTTTGGATGAGTCGCCCAAACAACTGGTGAGTGAAATCAAGCAAAGCTTCACCGACAGTAAAGGCGTGATTCACTCCGACTACGAGTACAAAAGAGAAGGGGTGGTGGACATATTCATGATTGTGGAGCCCTTGGGCGGCTACCGGGAGGTGCTTATTGAAGACAACCATAAGAGTCACACCTATGCCAGGGTGGTTGCCCACATTGCCGAAACGATTTATCCTTCAGCCAAACTCATCACCCTCATTGAAGACAACCTGAGCGGCCACAAACTAGCGGCCCTCTATGAAGTGTTTCCCCCAGAAAGAGCCCGAAGCATTATCGAAAGACTCCAGGTGGTACGCACCCCTGCTCATGGTTCCTGGCTCAATATCGCTGAATGTGAACTATCCGTACTCAAAAGGCAAGGCATCCAAGAAAGAGTAGCCACTAAAGAGGCACTTCAAGCACAAGTACTGGCTTGGTACAAGCAGCGCAATGATAAGCAGAGCAAGGTCAACTGGCAGTTCAAAACCAAGGATGCCCGCATTAAGCTAAAACGACTTTACCCCTCAATCTAACCGTGCAAGACCACTAGGCCCAATGATGCTTCCCCCCGCCAGGCAACCCGCCCCTCGCCATTGGGCCGGGCCTGCCCGCCGCGATACCACCGCTGCCGAAACAACGATATCAGCGCGTAAGGGGCCCACGCGCCGCGATACCACCGGTGCCGAAACAACGATACTAACGCGTAAGTGTATTGACAATTAAGATTGTATTGTCGAATCAGGTCTGATTTCTGAGTTGAATCATTAGAATCAGGTGATGTTCCTATAACAACCTTAATTGTCAGTTCACGAAGACTACCCCCAGCCCTAAGGGCACTGACCCGTTTCCCCGGTATAGCCCTTAGCCGTGGCGCTAAGCACATACTCCGTGGGGCGTGAAGATAAACCCTTTCCCGTTTTTCCGCCAAACGATGCGTCCTGTCATGCTGACGAAGGAAGCATCTGGCATATAATCCGGGAAGCACTCCCAAGCATCTGCGACAAAAGCCCGTATTGTCGTGAATGCAAAGCACGGCAGCCTTTTGCGTCCGGTCACACGGGCTGCGGGGCCTCGACCACGAAACTGTTCAATGCCTTTTCCAGGGCCTGGTCCTGCACGCCGGCAATTTTGGTGCCTTCCACCCGTACGACGGTCACGTCATGCATGCCCAGAAAGCCGAGGATGTTTTTTAAATACGGAATGGCGAAGTCATTGGCCGCGCCGGGGCCCCGGGAATAGATGCCGCCACTCGCGGCGGCCAGGTATACTTTCTTGCCGTGCACCAGCCCCTCAGGTCCGCCCGCCGTGTAGCGAAAGGTGATGCGGGCCCGGGCAATGTGGTCAATCCAGGCTTTGAGCGTGGAGGGTATGTTGAAATTATACATCGGCACCCCGATGACGATCACGTCCGCCCACTGCACCTCCGCAATGGCTTCGTCGGAATGGCGCACGGCGGCTTGCTGCGCGGGGGAATAGGCTTCGGCCGGGGCGTTGAACGCATCCAGGTGGCTCTCTTCGAGGTGAGGAAACGGCCCGGCGGCCAGGTCCCGCACCCGTACGGTGCTGCCCGGGTAGGCGGCCAGCAGCTTCCCGACCAGGCCGTTGCCCAACTTGATGCTGAACGAAGCGCCGGCCCGGGGACTGGAAATAATATGAAGAATGTGCATGGTTTTGAAATTTGGTTTTCCTTTTTTTCCGTTGCTGTCCCGGCAAAGGTACGCACATCCGCTATGCGAAAGATAGCAGTATCCCGAAGGATACCAGTATCGTTTGGGATACTGTTACCCGGTTCGTGCCCGGGCGCCGCCCGTCATCCGACCGTAAAAACCGCTTTGCCGGCGATGCCCCCGGTGGATGCTTCCGCGTACGCCTGCCGGAAGGATGCCATGGGAAAGCTCGCGCCGACCAGGATGTCCATCCCGGCGGCGGCGTAGGCGGACAGGGTTTCCAGGTGCGCCTGCGCCTGCTTGAGCAGCAAGACTTTGTATTTCTGCTTCGAAAACAGGTTGTGCACGAACGAACCCACGATTTCCCGGGGCCCGGGGATGCTGTTTACGTACACGGCGTCGGGCTTCATGATCTTTTTGGCCGCCTGGTAAGGCAACTTGCCGGAGAGGTCAAGCACGACGTCGTACTTTTTCCCGCCGTTGAGGATGTCGTCTTTCCGGTAGTCGAGCACGGCGTCACTGCCCCATTTCTTCACCCAGGCGAGGCTTGGGGTGCCCGCAACGCCGGTCACGTGGGCGCCTTTCCGCTTGGCAATCTGGATGGCAACCATCCCGATGCCCCCCGACGCCCCGTTGATGAGGACTTCCGTCCCCTTGCCCAGGGTTGCCAGCCGGTCGAAGATTTGCAGGGCGGCCGTGCCCACGGTCGGCAGGGCCGCGGCCTGTTCGAAGGAGATGTTTTTCGGTTTGAGGGCAATGTCCCGCTCCCGGACCAGCAGGTATTCGGCCAAAGCCCCGCCTTTGAAAGGGTCTACGGCGCCAAACACGGCATCACCCGGCCGGAAACGACCGACGCCCGCCCCCACCCGCTGCACCACGCCCGAAAAGTCAATGCCGATGCCTTTCGGGAAGGTTGACCCCGACATCAGCTTCATTTTTCCTTCGAGGATTTTCCAGTCGAGGGGGTTGATGGCGACGGCTTTGACCTGGATGAGCAACTGCGTACCGGCCGGTTCGGGCACCGGCACCTCGATCATCTCCAACGCGGCGATGCTGCCGTAGTGGTCATAACTTACTTTTTTCATCTTACTGCTTCTTTTGATTCCCGCTGTACATCCCGGTGGCGGAGTATTCGGCGTGTTTATCGGTTACAAAAAGCACCAGGTCGCTGGTTTGCCGGGCTTCGAGTTGGACGGATTCGTCTTCCAGGAAAATGCTTTCGCCTTTGAATAGAGTGGTTTCTCCGTTCACCAGCACTTCGCCTTCGAACACGTAGAGCAGGCAGGAGGCATGCGCCGCAGGGAGTTCCGGCAGGGCCTGCCGCTTGCCTTCCCGGAGGCGCATGTCGTACACCCAGGTGCTGCTCCGGATTTGCAGGGGTTGGCTGTCTTCTTTGCCCGCAAGGGCCCGCCACTGATCCAGGCTGTGGGCTTCGGCAAACTCGTGGAACTGTACCCGCGGGGGCAACCCGCTTTCCCGGGGCCGCAGGAAAATCTGCAAGCCTTCCAAATCACCGCTTTCTGCCAGTACCTGTTCCTCGTGGTACATGGTGGAACCGGCGTTCATCAGCATCATTTTTTTGCTGGAAATGATCTCCGTGATTCCCTCGGAATCCTTATGCTTCACCCGGCCACTGCGCGTATACGTCAGGATTTCATCGTCGCGGTGGGGGTGCATGGAAATGAACGTACCGGGTAAGATGTGGGCGTGATCAATGCGGCCGATGGTGCCGATTCCGGTATCGGAAGTGTCCAGGGCCTGCCCGGGAAAGAGGATTTCGATGCCGAAACCGCCTCGCTTATGGGCTATTTTCTGGTTGTTTAAAATCTTGTGTATCATTTAGTTTATAGTGGAGTGATCGGATACCGGGGCCAGCACGGGATAGTCGGTATAGCCTTTTGCCCCGGGCGTATAGACCGTTGCGTAGTCGGGTTGATTCAGTTCGGCGCCCTCGGCGATGCGTGCATCCAGGTCAGGGTTGGCCAGGAAAGACCGGCCGAACGCCACCAGGTCGGCAAAACCGGCTTCCAGCGCGGCGGCTCCCGTCGCGGGGGTAAGGCCGTTGCACAAAATGATGGTGCCGGAAAAGGCGGCGCGGATGGCCTCGAAGGTTTTGGGCGGAATGAGGGGATTTGCCCCAATGTGGAGGTAGGCAATGCCAATCTCCTCCAACCTCCCGGCCAGGTACGCGTACGTCTGGTGCGTTTCTTCTGCGTCGTAGGCCGCCAGGTCGCCCAGCGCCGAAAAGGGCGAAAAGCGGATGCCTACTTTTGCCGCGCCGATGGCCCCGGCAATCTCTTTTGCCAGCGCCACGGCGAGTTCCGCACGCTTCTCGATGCTACCGCCCCACGCGTCGCTGCGGGTGTTCACGTGGGGGTTGAGGAACTGCTCGATCAGGTAGCCATTGGCGCCGTGCAGTTCGATGCCGTCAAAACCGGCCGCTACGGCATTTTTAGCGGCCTGTACGTGGCCCCGGATCACCTCCCGGACGCCTTCGCTGCTGAGGGCTACCGGTTCGGAATGCTCCTGCTGGCCGGCCGTATCGGTAAAGATTTGTCCGGCGGCTTTGGTGGCCGAAGCACACACCAACTGAGCCCCATCAGGCAGGTTATCCACGTGGCCGATGCGGCCGGTGTGCATGAGTTGCAAAAAGATTTTGCCCTTGTTGGCGTGTACGGCGGCGGTTACTTTTTTCCAGCCCTCCGTTTGCGCCGCGGAGTAAATGCCCGGGATGCGGGGATAGCCTAAGGCTTCCGGCGTGGGGGCGGTGCCTTCGGTGACGATCAGGCCGGCGCCGCTGCGCTGCCCGTAGTATTCGGCCATCAAGTCATTCGGCAGGTTGTCCACGGCCCGGCTGCGGGTCATGGGGGCCATTACGAGGTGATTCTTGAGCACCAGTGCTTTTTTGTGGTAGGGACTTAAGATCTTGTTCATTGTTTGGGTTGTTTGGATGAAATACAAATGGGCGCTGCGTGGTTGTGCATGGGGCGCAACGGATGGGCCGTTGCGTTTGGCTTAGGGATAGCCAACCGGGTGCCACAACCTTTTATGGGGTGGGCTCAGCAACGGAAAGGGCGATTTTTGAGCGCAGAAGCCTTTTTGGGGTGAATGGCGGCGCTGCTGCGGGCCAAAGCGGGGGGCCGCCGGGCGGATGATTTCGCGTTTTTCAGGAATATCTCCGAAAGCCTCGGAGACGCGTCATTCCGGCGCAAGGGCGGCGGGGAACCGCACGGGCACCAGCAACCGGTACGATACGCAGGGCTTTCCCAGAAGTGGTCAGCAGGAGTATGTGATGAGCGCAGATGGGGATTAGAGGCGGATGGGGTTGGTTGTGAGGGATTGGGGATTGGTTGATGAAGCGTAAGTGGGGTTTGTTCTTTTTGGCATTGCCCCAAAAAGAACCAAAAAGGTCTAGGCCCAATGATGCTTCCCCCCGCCAATCAACCCGCCCCTCGCCATTGGGCCGGGCCCACGCGCCGCGATACCATCGGTTCCGAAAGGACGATACTAACGCGTAACAATACCAGCCGTTACGATACTAACGTGTTATGATACCAGCGCGTAACGATGCGGGCACGGGAGGAAGGGGGCCTGCCCATCGCAACGCCGAAAGAACGAGGCGGGCACGGAAGGAAGGGGACCCGCTTACTGCGTATGTATGTACACTGCGTATCCACAAGGAGATTCCCCCTCGCCGTCATCCCCAACGGGTCTTCGTGGTGCAAGCAGTGCTCAACTTACACTGCGGACCTTCGCCAGATACGACACCGGTTGCTTTTCACGACGAAGACCCGAGGGGATGACGGCGAGGGGGTACTTGCTCGGCATAGACCTGTTTTGTTCATTTTCATCTGTCCACCTGCTTACCTGCTTTGTTGGTAAACTCGTTGCGCCCCGCCACCAACTGCCGGTTGCCATTCGCCCAACATCCCTCCTATTTGCCGCTGTGCCCGCTCCAAGGCTTCGCGGAACACCTCCTCTACTACCGGTTCATAATCCTCGAAGGGCGGGAATCGGAACGCTTCGGCCGGGGTGGCCTGTTGCAACTGCACGTTTTGAGGCGCCACGCATACCTGCACGGCTACCGTATTGCTGAACACGGCTACGTAGTGGCTGCTGTACACGCCCCCCTGGAAGTAGGCTGGGTATTGCACCGGCACGTGAATCGGAGTTCGTACGGTTTCTTCTCGGTAGAGGATCATGGTTGTAGGGGTTGAGGGTGGATAATGAATGATCTGATAAAGCTACTTATAAGTATGAACATAAAAGTATGAATTTATAATGGGTAATACAAGAGTAGCGAAGGGCTTTGTTTTGGGGCATGGAAAAGAAGCCGAAACAGCAGCCCAGCGAGGATTTGCAAAAGCTGGGCAAACGCATCCGCGACCTGCGCATCAGGAAAGGATACACCAACTACGAGAACTTTGCCTTCGAGCACAACATCCCCAGAGCCCAGTTCGGCCGCTATGAACAGGGCCACGACCTGCGGTATTCGAGCCTGCTCAAGGTGGTGCGGGCTTTCGGGATGACGATGGAAGAGTTTTTTAAAGAGGGCTTTGACTAATGGCTGGGGAAGACAATCAGCATTTTCACATCATCATAATTCATACTCAGAAAGCCACTGATTAGCGGTAATGTATTAGTAGTAACGCTTTTAGGGTGAAGGCGGTTGCTTTGCCGGATGAACGCTCCCAAAAAGACCAAGCAGCCGCCCAACGAGGCCTTGCAGAAACTGGGCCGCCGCATCAAGCAACTGTGCATCCAGAAAGGCTACACCAACTACGAGTACTTCGCCTACGAACACAACATTTCCCGCACGCAGTTCGGCCGCTACGAGAACGGCGAAGACCTGCGGTATTCAAGCTTGCTCAAGGTAGTGGGGGCTTTTGGGATGACGATGGAGGAGTTTTTCGGGGAGGGCTTTGACTAAGCGCAAGGGAAGTTCCGGCAATCTCCCCATCGGCCGCTACGTCGGACCGCCGCTTTTCCCGGCGGAACTGCGGGGGATCGTCCTGTTCACTGAAGTACACCAGCAGCAGGTCGCTGTACCGGGGGACGGGTCACCACACCCCCCGGCCCCTCATCCCGGTCATCCTTCCATCATGCCAATCAAGGTTCAGACTCCCGGACGGCAACGGCCCGGCCGGCGGGCCGCAC
>CADCTQ010000447.1 GCA_902805615.1 uncultured Cytophagales bacterium | reverse complement strand
TCAACTGCCTGTACAACATCGGCAACATTCACCAGAACAAGGGCGATCACGCCCAATCGGTCCGGTACTACCTGAAGGTGCTGCGGCTGGCCGAACTCCGCAACGACGCGGAGATGACGGCCCTGACCTCCAACGCCCTGGCCAACTCCCTCCAGATGCAGGGAGACCTCGCCAAAGCCCGGGAGTACTACCGGCGGTCTTTGTCGTGGAGCCGGCTGTACGATAAAGACCTCATGGCCATGAACCTGATCAACCTGGGCAGGCTGCACTTTGTAGAACGGAATTACGCGCAAGCCCTGCCGTACGCCCAGAAAGCGCTGCGCATCCGCAAGGAGCTCGGCGACAAAGCCGGCATCCGCAGTGCCCTCGAACACATCGGAGAAGCCTATTTTCGGATGGGACAGTTGCAAAAGGCCGAAGCGTCTTTCCGGGAGGCCCTGGCAACGGCCCGGCAGATCGGTGAACGGCTCGGCATGGCTACGGCGATGATTGACCTGGCGGCCCTGCACCAGGTCCGAAAAGAATACCGCCAGGGCGTGGTGCTGGCCCGGCAAGGGCTGAAGGTGCTGGAAGAACTGGGGTCCAAGGAGGAAATCAGGGAGGGATACCAGACGCTGACGGCCCTCTACGAGGCAATGGGCGACTACCGGCAGGCGCTGAAGAGCTACAAGCGGCTCGTGCAGTACCAGGACAGCCTGACTGGGCTGGCGACGGCCGGCACCATCGCCGAGCTGCACACCCGCTACGACACCCAGAAGAAGGAGCAGCAGATCAAAGTCCTCTCGCAGCAGGGCCAGATCCAGCAACTGCAACTCCGGCAGCAGCACCTCTACCTGGGCGGGCTGGGCGTGCTGGTGGCGCTGATGACGGGCCTGGGCTACCTCTTTTTCCGGCACAATACGCTGCGCTACCAGCAGAAAACGATCCTGCTGGAGCAGAAGCTGCTGCGCACCCAGCTCAACCCGCACTTTATCTTCAATGCGCTTACGGCCATCCAGCAGTTCATGTACCAGCACAGCGCCGCCGAGGCGGGCAAGTACCTGGCCAAGTTCGCCAAGCTCATGCGGCTCATCCTGGAAAATTCCCGCCAGGAGTACATTTCCCTGCGGCAGGAAATCCAGACGCTGGAGCACTACCTGGAATTGCAGCGCCTGCGCTTCGGCGACAAGTTCGACTACCAGATCGGCGTAGACCCGGGCCTGGACCCCGAAGAGGTGACCGTGCCGCCCATGTTCGCCCAGCCGCTGGTGGAGAATTCCCTCGAACACGGCATCCTCCACAAGAGTGACCGCGGCCTGGTGCAGGTACGCTACCACCGGCAGGGCGACCAGCTGGTGCTGGAAGTGGAAGACAACGGCGTGGGCCGCCAGCGGGCCGGGGAACTGGCTTCGGTCCGCCGCCCGGAACACGTTTCGCTGGCAACGCGCATCACGCAGGAAAGGATTCTTCTGCTGAACCGGCACCGGAACCGCAAGGTAAAGCTCAAAGTGGAAGACCTCGTGGACCAGCACCAGGTGGTGATGGGGACCAAAGCCACCTTTGCCTTTCCGTTCAAATCAAACTGAGGGCTCCGAAGATACCGGTGCAGGGCACGTCGCATCCTCCCGGGGAAATTTTCCAGGTGTTGGTACCGAACGGTTTTTTCCGGGTCCGCTCAGGCGAAGAGGCGGAGCTGCGGACCGGTGGGCTGCGCGTAACGCTTCTCGTGCGCCAGCAGCCACTGCTTGGCCCACAAGTCGCCGCCAAAACCCGTCAGGCTGCCGTTGGCGCCAATCACCCGGTGGCAGGGCACGACGATCACCAGGGGATTGCTGCCGTTGCAGAGCCCCACGGCCCGGGCGGCTTTGGGATTGTCCAGCCGGAGGGCCTGCTGCCCGTAGGTGATCGTCTCCCCGTACGGAATGGTGGTAAGGGCCTGCCAGGCTTTCTGCTGAAAGGCCGTCCCCTGCATGTGGTACGGCACGGTGAAGACTTGCCGCTCCCCCGAGAAATACGCCGCCAGTTCCCGGATGCACTGCTCGATGGGGGGACAGCTTTCCGGCGTCTGGGGCCGCCCCGGACCGGGTTTCTTCCGGGCGTCGGCGAAGTGGATGGAGAGGAGGGCCTGGTCGGTGGCCGTGATTTCCAGGCGCCCCACCGGGGATTGATGATAGCGGGTGAAGAGTTGCATGGGTGGGCAGGTTGGAGGAATGACCAGGGCGCAAGGAGCCGCTGGGGATGGATGGGGGTTGTCGGGGTGCCGGCGGGCCGGTCAGGGTTTGCACCGCTTGCAGGCCCGGAATCCTCCCTTGACCGCTTCCGCGCTGGTGCGGAAGAAGAGCACGTTTTCGGGCTTGGGACTGGCGCTGCACACGGGCCGGCAATAGATGCCGGTCGTTTTGACGGCAATGTAAAACCGGCCGTCGAAGCGGGCGTCGCGCGAGAGCATGGCTTGCAGCATCACGGGCTGGGTGAGGGCTTCGGCATCGGACAGGTTCTCGGGGTTGAGCAGAATGCCGTATTCGCCCACCGGCACGCCAAGGGCCAGGAACTTGCCCAGCCACGCCTGCAAGTCGTCGAAAGCATGGCGGTGCAGGCAGCCGTAGCGTTCACGCCCGGCTTTGTAAATCTTGATCAGGCCCGCTTCTTCGAGCACGGTCAGGTGTTGGGAGATGGCCGGGCGGCTCATGGCGGGGAAATGGTCGGCAATCTGGTTGACGTTCAGCGGTTGCCTGGCCAGCAGGTCCAGCACCGAACGGCGCACGGGTTCGGCTAACGCCTTGAATACATCGGCCATGATATTTGTGTAAGTTGGTACTTACGTAAATATAGCCACCTGCGCGCCGAAAAGCAAAAAGCGTAAGCAAATACTTACGCTTTTTTCCCGGGCAACGAATCTTTTTCCCCAATGCAAAGCATTGATCGCCCCAGTCACCGAAAGAGCTTGTGTTATCCCACGAACCCACGGTTAAAGCGTAGGTTAGCCAATCCTGGTCCGGAGTGTGGTGGTAGAGAGGTTTGTTTAGCCCACGATTTTAACCGTGTCTGGGATTAGCGTTAGGTTAAGGGGTAGTCAGGTTGGGTGAAGTATCGGGGCAAGGGCACAGTACCGTCTCGGCTGGGGGTAGTCTTCTGACTAGTATGTGCTTAGCGGATATGCGTATTTGAGGGGCTAAGGGTGGGTGATGGGTGGGTTGTGAGGGATGGAGTTAGTGAGGGATGGAGTTAGTGAGGGATGGAGTTAGTGAGGGATGGAGTTAGTGAGGGATTGGTGATTCGTGTATCATCCGTAAGTGGGATTTGTTCTTTTTGGCATTGCCCCAAAAAGAACCAAAAAGGGCTAGGCCCAATGATGCTTCCCCCCGCCAGGCAACCCGCCCCTCGCCATTGGGCCGGGCCCACGCGCCGCGACACCACCGGTGCCGAAACAACGATACCAGCGCGTAAGGATGAGGGCCTGCTCATCTCAACGCCGCAAGAACGATGCGGGCACGTTAGGAACGGTGCCCGCCCGCTGCGTAGCTACTCACTGCGTATTTATGTATACTGCGTATCCACAAGGGAGGGCGCTAAGCACATACGGACGCTTGAATCAGTTGTGTTTTGAACCTAGTTGCATCCGGTGTTGAACGCTAATCACATACCTGGCGAAACGAAGGCAGATTTCCTGTGCTCAGTAAAGTGCATCACCGCCCTTGCCAGGGCACGCTGGCGCAGGCGTCCGCCTGTGCCTTCCCCTCCCAAGCGTCCGCTTGCTTATTTGCATTAGGACGCGTCCCGCTTCCCAGCCACAGGCTTACTCACGCTGCTCATGCGTGCCAATCGTAGTCAGTGCATTTTTGCAGAGCTAATGAGTGGGAAACTCGATGCGCGAAAGGAGCAAGCGGACGCTTGGAAGAAAGAGGCACAGGCGGACGCCTGCGCCAGCGTGCCCTGACAAGGGCGGTGATGCACTTTACTGAGCACAGGAAATCTGCCTTCGTTTCGCCAGAGGCGGAAAGCATAGTCGGCACGAAGCACAGCTTCGCGCCAGCTCGTTTTACTGCGCGCCGGCCCGTGCTACTTTTTAAGCTTGTTCTCCAGCAGGTACACGCCGTTTTTGTTGGCAACCACGATGTCGGGCTTCCCGTCGCCGTTCATGTCCCGGGCCACGATGTTGAGCCCGGCCCCCGAATCACGGTCAATCAGGTGTTCCCGGTAGAAAGGCGCCTTGCCGGGCGTGAACTCAAACCACAGCAGGATCGGTGCATCGGCATCGCCCGGGTCGTTGCCATTGTGGGCCAGGAAGCGTTTGCCGGTGATGTAGTCGGCGCGGCCGTCCCCGTTCAGGTCCGCCATCAGCGAAGCATGGGTCTGGGAAGTGGTGTTGCTCATCAGGTGCGTGCGGAAGTTGAGGCGGCCCTGTTCGTCGGTGATCTGTTCGTGCCACCACACGCCCAGGGCGTGCGCCGAGGCGCTGACCACGTCGTTTTTGCCGTCCCCGTTCACGTCGAGCACCTGCATGTGGGAGCAGGGTTCGCCCAGGTTGGCCGGGTGGAAAGTCCAGTTGCCGCCCTTCAGGTCAGCCGTGCCCTCGAACCACCCTTCGCGGATCACCACGTCCCGGATGCCGTCCCCGTTGACGTCCCCGTAGCCGATGCCGTGCGAAAATGGCTCCGTGCCGGGCACGTTTTCCCCGCTGAGCGGGAAGCGTCCCCACGCGGTTTCGCCCGGCTTGCCGGGGGATTTGAGCCAGACGATCTGTTTTTTGGCTTTGTCGCCGCAGAGAATGTCGGGCCGCCCGTCGCCGTCCACGTCCACGAAGGCCGGCGACTCGTTGGCGATGCCCACCGAATCGGCCAGGATGTGCTTTTTCCAGTCGCCCGGCTTGTTTTTGGGATTTTCGAACCAGTAGCCCGGCGTGCCGGGGTAGTCAATGACCACCACGTCGTCCCAGCCGTCCAGGTTCACGTCCATGCCCAGGTTGAGGAACGAGCTGCTGTACTCCTTGCGCGGGTCATACACCCGGGACGGGGCCACCTGGTGACGCTTCCAGGCGGGCGCCTCGAACCAGTAGTACCCGGCCACGATGTCGGGACGTCCATCCTTGTTGACGTCGGCAACGGCTACTCCTTCAGAAAGGAAGTCGCCGGTGATCTTCGTTTTGACGAAGCCATTGGCCGCGGCCCCCGGTTTGGGTTGTCCGAAGGCGGCACCCAGGCAACCCCAGAAGACGAACATTCCGCCCAGCAGGCGGCAACCCTTGGTACTGATTCTGTAGTTCATAGACCTGTTTGCTTTTGGCTTTCAATAATATGTGTCGTGCCGGCGGAAAACCACCCCTGTCCCCTCCTTGATGGAGGAGGGGAACTGTAACCACCGGCTGCGTGACAAGGAGAAATACACGTTACAGACACCTTTCCCGGTCAGCGGGGCCGGCCGGTACGGCTCCCCTCCTTGATGGAGGCTACGATTAGGACACATTTTGAAATTAGGTGAAAAGCCGTCAGTGAGACACTGACGGCGGCGAAGTTGGTACGGGCCGCGGTCCCCAATTACCCCAACCAGGCAGGTGCAGGCCACCCTCATGGTTTCCGCACGCCGCCGTCAGTGTCCGCCGCCGTCAGTGTCTCACTGACGGCTCCGGACGGCCTTTTAAGTATGTTCTATCAAATGTGTCCTAATCGTAGCCTCCATCAAGGAGGGGCCGGGGTGGTTCTTTTTGATAACCTGCTGTTTATAAACATAAATAAGGCCGATGTTTCCTTGGTTTGTTTAAGGTCCGCAGGTACACCACTAAGTAAGTCCCTCCCCTACTCATTGAGCAGTTTGCCGATCAGCGCCCGGCTTTCGTGGTTTTCGGGCGAATGTTCCAGCTTGCCCAGCCGGTCGTTGAGTTCCTTGAGCAGCTTTTTCGACTCTTCCGTGCCGATGGCGGCCACCCGCTGGATGGCGTAGGGCAGGTGCTTGGGCATTTTTGATTTTTCGGCCAGTTCCAGGGCCCGCTTCACGTCCACCGTCGCCAGCGGCTCGGCGGCGTACCAGAGCAGCAGCGGCAGGTTGTGGTCACCGGCGTCTTCGGCCCGCTGCACGAGGGCCTCCAGCACGTCCCAGCGCTGGCCGGGCTCCAGCCGGAGGGTAGCCGACGCCAGGTAGAGCCGCACCAGCGCCGAATTGTCGCCCCGGGCCAGGGCCGCAAAGCGCTGCAAGGTTTCCGGCGACACCGTTTTGTCTTCCGCCAGCAACTGCACCGCCCAACTCCGGACGTACTCGTTTTCGTGGGCCAGAAGGTCGGTCAGTTTCTTGTCGTCCAGCCCCTTCGTGGCGTGCAGCGCCCAGAGGGCCCGGAGCTTGCGCGTGGCGTCGGGGTGGTCGGCCAGCATCTTCTTCAGGGCTTTGTGGACTTTCTTGTTCGCGCCCCGTTCCTGGAGGATCAGCCGGGCCTGCCGCACGTACCATTCGTTGGGGTGCAACTGGTAATTCACCAGTTCGGCGTCCGTGGCTTTGGCCAGATCCACCTGCACCCACTTGTCGTTCTGGTGGCTGATCCTGAAGATGCGGCCCATCGTCTTGTTGTGCACGTCGGGGTTGGGGCTGTGGCACTGGTTCTTGTCGTACCAGTCAATGGCCCACACCGAACCGCTCGGGTCGTACTTGAGGTTGAGCCACTGCGACCACGCGTCGTTCATCGCCATGAAGTCGGGCTTGTGGGTGACCTTGTAACCCGAACCGTCCCGCGTGGGGTGATCGTTGTTGAGCCGGGCGCCGTTGATGTTGTTCATGAAAATGTCGTTGCGGTACGCCTCGGGCCAGCTTCCGCCCAGGTAGATCATGGCGCCCGAGTGGGCGTGTCCCCCGCCGGCCGAGGCCGACCGGAAATTGCCGGCGTGCGGACCCCGGTCGCCCACCCAGTGCACGTGGTCGGCGTGGGTCTTGATGTCGTCGTAGGTGTAGGGGTTGAAGTGCTCCCCGGCCTGCCGCTGGTACCGCCCGCCCTGGATCATGTGGTACATGTGCGGAATCACGCAGGCGGTGATGAAGGCGTGCCCGTAGTCGTTGAAGTCGAGGCCCCACGGGTTGCTGGTGCCTTCGGCGAACAGTTCGAACTGCCGGGTGGTGGGGTGGAACCGCCACACGCCGGCGTTGACCCGGGTGCGTTCGGCATCGGGCGCCCCCGGCTTGCCCACCTTCGATTCGGTGAATACCCCGTGGGTGCCGTAGAGCCAGCCGTCGGGTCCCCAGCGCAGGCTGTTGAGGGTTTCGTGGGTGTCCTGCGTGCCCCAGCCGTCGAGCATTTTCTGGGGCGGCCCGGCCGGCAGGTCGGTTTTGGGATCAATGGGAATGAACAGCAGGTACGGGGCCGCCCCGAGCCACACGCCGCCCAGGCCCACCTCCATGCCGCTCACCAGGTTGAGCCCCTCGGCGAACACTTTGCGCCGGTCGAGGGTGCCGTCGCCGTTCGTGTCTTCGAGGATGAGGATGCGGTCGCGGCCCTGGCCTTCGGGCGCCGGCACGGGATAGGTGTGGCCTTCCACCACCCAGAGCCGGCCGCGGGCATCGGTCGTAAAGCAGATCGGGCGCACCACGTCCGGTTCGGCGGCGCCCAGCGTCACGGTGAAGCCCGGGGGCGGGGTCATGGCTTTGGCCGCTTCGGGACCCGAAAGCCCCGCGTTGAGCACCGGGTCGAGCGGCGGCAGGATGATGATGTCCTTGGGCAGCAGTTCGTTGGCAAACTCGGGCCGGGTGGGGTAAAAGAGGAATTCGTCAAAATTGAGGTGCGCCCACTTGTCGTCGGGAATGTAAGGAATCTGCGAAATGCCGTTTTCGTTGTCCACGAGGCGGATGAAAATCTCCCGGCCCAGGTACGGTTGCAGTTCCACCACCACCGGCTGGAGGGTGGCCCGGCCCTGCCCGGTGATCTGGAAAATGACCTTTCCGGTGGCCGCCTCCACGATTTCGACCCGCGTATCCTGCAAGGCGCCGCCCGACACCCGGAAGGCGGCGAACGGCTGGGTGACGGGGAACGGCACGGAAGTCAGGGTGCCCGTCCGTTTGTAGTGCGTGGTGCCGCCGCTGCTGAGGAAGTACTTGCCGGCAAAGCCGATGGTCAGGTCTTTCTCGTGCACCGGGGAGGGGTCCTTGTTGACCAGCGGGCTGGCAAAAGCGTCGCCGGTGGCCGTCCAGTCTTGCAGGGTGCCCGTCTCGAAGCCCAGGTTTACGGGTTTGCCGTTCTTTTTGGGCGCCTGCCCGGCCACGGTGGCCCCGGCCACGTCGCCTTCCACCACCTGGAACTTGCCGACCATGCCCGCGGCCCGGTGGCCGGGCACGGAACAGAAGTAGGTGTCGCTCTGGTCGGCCGTGAACGAGATGCTGGTGGTGCTGCCCTTTTCTTGCAGCGTTTTGCTCTTGATGCCCAGCTTTTCGAGGGCAATGTCGTGGGTCATCACTTCGCCGTTGGTGATGGTGATGCGGACCCGGTCGCCCTTGTTGGCCTTCAGGGTAGGATTGCGGGCCCCGTCCTTGCTGAAATAGCCCAGCATGGTCGCTTCCAGGGCGTAGTCGCGGTCAAACGTGGCGGCGTCCGGCCCGGACTCGGTTTTGGCCGGCTGGGCCAGGGAGGCGGGGGCGGACAGGAGCACGGCCGCCAGGAAGGAGATGAGCAAACGCAACCGGTTCATAGGCGTAAGTCTTTGCGTGGATGGTTAGTAAGCGGTGGGTGAGTATAAAAGGCTTTCACAATGCTTTTCTACCGGGGGCTTTTCTACCGGGGCAATCCGTTGCCCGCAACCCTGCGATTGCGGCATTGCCCGCCGCCCCACCGGTTGTTGCAATATAACGAGAATGAATTTGAAAAAAGCTGTACCCACGGCGCATCACCATCCCATGGAAGCTACCATCCGGTCCCTCACGGCCGAAGACCCCATCCCTTACGAATTGTTGCTGCTGGCCGATCCTTCCCGGCACCTGGTGGCAGAGTACCTGCCCCGGGGCTTTTGTTACCTGGCCGAATGCGGGCCGCAGGTGGTGGGCGTACTCGTCCTGATCCGCACCCGGCCCGAAACGATGGAAATCGTGAACCTGGCCGTGGGGGAGCCCTACCAGGGCAAAGGCGTGGGCAAAACACTGATCGGGCACGCGGTGGCCCGGGCCCGCGACATGGGGGTCCGGACGCTGGAGATCGGCACGGGCAGTACCGGGGTCGGCCAGTTGCTGCTCTACCAGAAGTGCGGGTTCCGCATCACGGGGGTAGACCGGGATTTCTTCGTGCGCCACTACCCGGAACCCCTCTACGAGCACGGGATGCAGCTCCGCGACATGGTCCGCCTGGGCCTGGATTTGTAAAATGGAGCACCGGGCCCGGCCGTCACCGGGGGAACGAGGTCCCCGAACCCATCCATTGGGGGAGCGGCCCGTTAAAGGGGTAAATTACGTTGGTACGAACCAGATGCTTACCCCATGAATCAATCCATTTGCCTGACCGGCCTGTTGCTCGTGCTGTTGCTGTTCCCCGGGAAAGGCCACGCCCAGCAGTCCCCCAAGCTGGACAGCCTGCTGCAACGGCTGGAAACGTCCAGGCCCGACACCAACCAGATGCTCATTTTGCAGCGCCTGGCCTGGGAAAGCGTCATCAACGACCCCGCGGCTGCCATCCGGTACAGCAACCGGGCCCTGGGGCTGGCCCGCAAGCTGAAGCAGGACAAAGCCATTCACCGCAACCTGCGCGTGCTGGGCTACGCCTACGGCCGGCTAAGCGATTACCCGACCTCCCTCCGCTACGCGGAAGCTTCCCTGGCATTTGCCCGGAAAATCAAGTACGAGGAGGGAATTGCCGCCAGCTACGCCGCGCTGGCCTTTACGTACAGCAAGCAGGGTGATTTCAACAAGGCGCTGGCCTTTCACTCCAGGACGCTGGCGATGGTGGAAGCGGAACGCGACACGGTAAAAATCATCAACTGCCTGTACAACATCGGCAACATTCACCAGAACAAGGGCGATCACGCCCAATCGGTCCGGTACTACCTGAAGGTGCTGCGGCTGGCCGAACTCCGCAACGACGCGGAGATGACGGCCCTGAC
>CADCTQ010000446.1 GCA_902805615.1 uncultured Cytophagales bacterium | reverse complement strand
GGGAATGAGGGCGGCGATGGGCACCTCCTTGATGCCGAACAGCAGGTCGCAGCCCGTCAGGTCTTCGGTGACCACGCAGCCGGCCTCGGCGTAGGCCGCATCGGGCAGGCACCGGTGCGGGCTGGGCTGCACGAGAATTTCCACTTCGGGGTACATCGTTTTTACTTGCACGCACTGCGCCGGCACCAGGGCCACGCGGCGGTCGGGGGGCGTTTTTCCCTCCCGGATCAGGCCAATTTTCATAAAAAAAAGCAGGAAAATGGGGAACGGGCAGCTCCGTACGTCCCCCTTGCTTCCGTAAAGATGGCGAACCCGTCCCGAATTGAAAACGGCTCGGTGAAAATTGCTAATTTCATTGCAACCAATCCTTCACGCATGCATACCGCTTCACCCTTCGGGGAGGGCTTCAACCAACTGGTGCTGGACGTGTACCGCACCGGGGGCAGGGAAGCACTCGACAAAATACAGCACTTTTACGAGGCGCACCGGGCGCAGGACGCCGACAACCAACTCAAACACCGGTGCTTGCTGCTGGCCGGCGACCTGCTGGAGCGGCAGGGCGACCTGGCCGGCGCGTCGGCCGTGTACCGCGACGTGCTGCGCGAAAAGGCGTCGCCGGACGACGCGTACATGCTGGTGGTGCAAAAAGCGGCTTCGGTGCTGGGGCGGCTCGACAAGCAGCCGGAAGCCGCGTTGCTGATCGAACACGCCCTGCACCAGCCGCAGCGCAATCCCCTCCAGGCCCTCTACCTGCTGGACCAGTACGTCGGCGTGGCCGACCCGCAGGCCGGACTGCCGGCGGTGGCCGGCCCGCTGTTCGGGTGGGTGTGCACCGCGCTGGAGGTGCAACCGGCCGGCACCGATCTTAGGGCGGCCATTGCCACGCTGGCCGCCACGGCCAAAGGGGAAGGCAAAGCCCTCACCCTGCTGTTTGCCAGCGCCGGCGAGGTGTCAAAAGCGGAAAATGCCCAACGGCTGCGCACGTTCATCGCCGGGGCCAGCGTAAAGCCTTTCCGCGAAGAAGCCAGGCGGTACCTGGATTCCCTCCAGGCCGGGTAACGCACCTTTGAGGGGTGGCCGCAAATGAGGAAGGGCTGAAACGAGAAAAGTGATCAAGTGCCACTTTAAGCCACCACCGCTCTTCATAATGCCTTTTCCATTTACGACCATCCCCCGACTCATTTTTTGAGTGCCGCCCGGTCGGGGCCGTTTCCGTCCCCCCAATCACCCGCAACGCGTGCCCCAAAACGGGCTTGGCGGGCAAACAGGGGCGCTTTTCCGGGCAACCTCCTGCCGGCCGGAATAATTTGGCGGGGCTTCTGATAATGTATCACTATTTTCAGAAAAAATTTTACCTTTTCCCTTAGGGTAGAACGTCCGGATTGCATCTATGTCAATGAACTGCCCTACTACAGCAACCGATGCGTTCAGACAACTACGGATTTACCGAGCAATCAAAAGTGTTCCTGCCCGAACGGCCGGAACGCGAAAACAAAGACCGTGTGGCGCAAGACAAAGAGTTGTTCATCCGTAAAACATTCGAGGATAACCCGGAAAAGGGAGTAGAACTGCTGTTCAAGTTCTACTACCGTCCGCTTTGCAGCCACGCGGCCCGTTACGTGTATTCGAAAGAACTGGCCGAAGACCTGGTGGGGGAAGTGTTTGAACGCTTCTGGCAGCGGCAACTGTACGCCCAGGTGTCCACCTCGTTCCAGGCCTACCTGTTCACGGCCGTCCGGCACCAGGCCTTTCAGCACCTGCGGGCGGAGTTCAGCAAAAAGCGTCCGGCGGGCATTGACGAACTGGACCTGGCTTCCCTGTCGCCCAGCCCGCACCAGCTGTTGCAGTACGACGAATTGTATTTCGAAGTCGAAAAGACCATCCAGTCGCTGTCGGCCCCCGTGCGCCGGGTGTTTCTCATGAGCCGGTTCGAGGGCAAAAAAAATACTTCCATTGCCGAAGAGTTGCAGATTTCGGTCAAAACCGTGGAAGCGCACATTACCAAGTCCCTGCACCTGTTGCGCAAGACGCTGCACGACCAGTCGCTGCTGACGGTGCTGGCCCTGATCGGGACCTTGTACTAATGCGGACATGAAACGGAGGTTGCGTATTCGGCCAAAATCAACCCATTGATTATCAATTCAATATCCTTCGCTTGATCAGGTAAATCCCGGTATAATTCACCTTGGTGTTACTTGCCTGATGCCTCCCGGGAACCGGGCGACTCTTCACCTTTCTCTTCCGAATGTCTGACCGTATGGAACCGCAATTTTCTAAAAATACGCTGTTTAACTTCTTCGCCGGCCACGCCACGCCCTTGCAGAAAAAGGTGATCGAGGAGTGGCTGGAAGAGGAAGCCCACCGGGAACTGTTCTTCGAATGGCTCAAAGAGTGGGAAGACGAACACCCGCAGTTCGTGGCCGACCCGGAGGCGGGCTTCCGGAAATTCCAGGCCAAACGCCGGGGGGTGGATACCCGGGAGCGCCCCCCCGTTGCGCGGCGGCTGCCCTGGTGGGGATTTACCGCCCGTACCATTGCCGCGGCCGTGGCGCTGGTCCTCCTCGCCTCGCTGTGGACCGGCCGGGACGCCATCCGCTACCGCCATTACGCCACGGCCTTCGGGGAGATTCGCACGCTGACGCTGCCCGACGGGAGCCGCGTGGTGCTCAACGCCAACTCCACCCTGCGGGTGCCCCGTTTCGGGTTCGGCCAGGCCACCCGGGAAGTCGTGCTGGCCGGCGAAGCCCAGTTCCTGGTGAAGCACACGCCTACCGACCAGAAATTCATCGTCCGTACGCCCGACCGGATGGCCGTGGAGGTACTGGGAACCGAGTTTGTGGTGTACTCCCGCAAACGCGGCAGCCGGGTCATTCTGCAGAAGGGCAGCGTGCAGCTCCGCAACGCGGCCAACCGGGTGATCTCGGTCTCCCCGGGCGACGTGGTGACGCTCGACAAAAAGGGGGTTTTTCAGAAAAAGTCCCGGCAGCCCGTCCAGAACTACTCGGCCTGGAAAGAAAACCGCTTCGTGTTTGACCGTACCTCCCTCCGCGAAGTGGCCCAGCTGATTGCCGAAAACTTCGGCACCCTGGTCCGGATTCCCGACACCACGCTGGCCCAGCAAAGCATCTCCGGAACCTTCCGGGCCAAGAATGCCCGGGAAATGCTCGACATGGTGGCTGACGTATCGGGCCTGGAAGTCATCCGGTCCGGGCAGGGCTACCTGCTGCAACCCGCTGCGGAAGAGTAACGAACAGATGAGCGGAATTAAAGATTTACATACGAATAATTGATTTACAATAAGTTGCGTCCGAAGGAACTGATGCTTTACGTGGCATGGGTGCTTGCCCGGACGAAAGAATGAAAAAGTAACCAGTGCCCTGGCCGGATTGCGGGCGGAAACGCCGCGTACCGGCCGCCCGGGGCACTTTTCGACATCCCAACCTGACTCACTCAATTCCTAACAATTACCTCTAACCCTTATGCACGTAAAACTACCCAATCCGTTTTTGGCGGTCGCGTTCAGCCTGGCCCTGGCTGCGGCCCCCCAGCCGATGCAGGCCCAGATCCTGGCATTGCAGGGCCGGCCGGCTACCCAGGAAAGGTCCCCCGGGCAGAAACAGTCCCTGCGGGAAGCCTTGCTCCGGTTGCGGGAGCTTCACCAGGTGGACATTGTGTTTGACGACAAGCTCGTCACCCGGTACGCGGTGGACGCCGGCGTCGTAGGCAGTGAACTGGACCTGGAAGAAAAGCTTTCCCGGCTGCTCAACACCAACGGCCTGCGGTTCAAGAAAACGAAAAAGGACGTGTACCTGATCCTGGCGCCCCGGCGCGAGAAAAGAACCGGCGTACTCTTTTCGGCTACCCCGCAAACGGCAGCGGGTCAGACCAACCCACTCCCGGCCGGTCCGGAAACCACCAACGCGCCCCTGCCGGAAGACCCGTTGGCCCTTACCCTCGATGGCCGGGTCACTGCCCAGGATGGTACCGGCGTGCCCGGCGCCAGCGTATCGCTGAAGGGAACGACCCTGGGCACGGCCACGGACGTGGACGGCAAGTTTTCCCTGACCGTCCCCGACGGCAGCGGCACGCTGGTGATCTCGTCCATCGGCTACGTAACGGAGGAAATCCCCATCGGCAACCGGACTACCATTGACGTCACCCTGGTGGCCGACATCAAATCGTTGAGCGAAGTGGTGGTGGTCGGCTACGGTTCGCAGCAGCGGAAAGACCTGACGGGGGCCATTTCGTCCGTATCGGCCCAGGAACTCAAGAGTGTGCCTATCACCAGCGTGGACCAGGCCCTGCAGGGCAGAGCCGCCGGGGTACGGGTAACGGCCAACACCGGCGCGCCGGGTTCGGCCCAGACCGTTGACATCCGGGGAATCGGCACCATCAACAGTTCCCAGCCCCTCTACGTCATTGACGGGTTCCCGGTGAACGCCCTGAGCGGTGGCCCCAACAACAACCCGCTGGCAACCCTGAACCCCAACGACATTGCTTCGATGGAAGTACTCAAGGATGCCTCGGCCACGGCCATCTACGGTGCCCGGGGCGCCAACGGCGTCATCATCATCACCACCCGGCGCGGCCAGAGCGGCAAACCCAAAGTAACGCTGGATGCTTACTACGGCGTGCAGTCGGTGTGGCGGAAGCTGGACCTGCTCAATGCCCGCGAGTACGCCGACTTTGCCAACGAGATGCAAGCCCGGGCCAAGGCCCAGTTTCCCGCCAACAATGCCTACAATCCCATTCCGGCGCTGGTAGACCCCAACAACCTGCGGGCCGACACCGACTGGCAGGATGAGATGTTCCGCACGGCTCCCATCCAGAACTACACCCTGGGCGTTTCCGGGGGAAGTCCGAATTCCACGTACAATGTTTCACTGGGGTACTTCAACCAGGATGGCATCTTGCTGGGAACCGGTTTCAAGCGCTATTCGCTCCAGATCAATTCGGAATACAAGATCTCCAAAAAAATCAAGTTCGGGCAGAGCCTGAACGTGGGACGCGCCCAGACGACCACGGGCACCGGCGGTTCGGTGGCGATGATCGTTGCGGCCCTGCCCACCGTGCCGGTGCGCAATTCCGACAACCTGGGTGGCTTTGCCGGCCCCAACAAGGAAGATACCCAGGACGCCCGTAACCCGGTGGCGGAAGCCAGCTTGCGGAGAAACGACAACACCCGGTACCGCATCCTGGGAACCGTCTACGGGGA
Organism: uncultured Cytophagales bacterium; assembly: GCA_902805615.1. Taxonomy (GTDB): domain Bacteria; phylum Bacteroidota; class Bacteroidia; order Cytophagales; family 172606-1; genus CADCTQ01. Next base: position 24,063 of record CADCTQ010000446.1, on the reverse strand, counting down.
GTACGAAATCATTGACGGCCTTACCTACCGCCTGAACCTGGGCGCGGACGCCATTCTGGGCCAGCAGTTCAACTTCTTTCCCAAGTATTTCGCCGGCGACCTGGACCAGAGCACCCGGAGCGAGATTTCTGAAACGTCCAACGTTGATTTTTCCCCGCTCATTGAGAACACCCTCACCTTCCAGCGGACTTTCGGCCGGCACAACCTGACCGCGCTGGCGGGTTACACCCAGCAGCAGTTCGACAGCCGTTTCATCTCCGGATCGGGCCGCAACGTTCCCGAGCAGGGCGGCATCACCGTGCTGGGCGCCGTGAGCAGCGACAGCAAAGTGGGCGGCGGCGCCTTCAGCAACACGCTTCAGTCCCTCATCGGCCGGGTCAACTACGACTTTGCCGGCAAGTACCTGGTTACGGCAACCATCCGCCGCGACGGGTCTTCCCGCTTCAACCCTTCCAACCGCTGGGGTACTTTCCCGTCGGCTTCCGTGGGCTGGCGCGTGAGCGAAGAAGCCTTCATGAAAGGAATTCGCGCAATCAGCGACCTGAAAGTCAGGGCCAGCTACGGCATCACCGGCAACCAGGAATTTCCCAACTACCAGTTCATCCCCACGCTTACCAACGTGGCCAACTACGTTTTCGGGGGCCAGGTGGTCACCGGGGTGACGTCGAAAGATGCCTTTAACCCCAACATCAAGTGGGAACAGACGGCGCAGACGGACATTGGCCTGGACCTGGGCCTGTTCGACAACCGGTTGGTGCTCACCACGGATTATTTCATCAAGCGCACGACGGGCATGCTGGTGCAGGTTCCCCTGCCCAACTCGGTATCCTTCGGATTGGGCGGCCCCTTCGACAACAGCACGGCCATCGGTCCGTTCGTCAACAACGGGACGGTAGACAACCGGGGACTGGAAGTGGCCCTGACGTACCGCAAGAATACCGGCCGCTTCACCTACAGCTTCAGCGGAAACTTTACCACGATCGAGAACAAGCTGATTTCGCTGGGCGAAGGACAGCCCCGCATCAACGGCGTTACCCGGACCGAACCGGGCCAGCCCATCGGGTACTTCTACGGCTGGCAAAAGGAGGGCATTTTCCAGACGCCCGAAGATGTGACTGCCAGAAACACCAAACCGGTCCTGGACCCGCTCACCGGGCAGCAGAAGGTGGATGCCAACGGTGCACCCGTGTTTGAGCCTTACCAGGCCGGCGCGCAGCCCGGCGACGTGATCTTCAGGGACGTGGACGGCGACGGCGTAATCACCGACCGGGACCGCACGCGCATCGGCAGCCCTTTCCCCAAGTATACCTACGGCTTCACGGCCAATGCCGGGTTCGCCAACTTCGACTTATCGGTGATGCTCCAGGGCATTGCCGGCGTGGACATCTACAACGGCATGGGCGTGTTCCTGACGGGGATTTACCGGCCCTACAATGCCAGCAGTCGCGCCCTTGAGCGCTGGAACGAAGGCAATCCGACCAACGACATGCCGCGGGCCGTTTCGGGCGACCCCAACAACAACGCCCGCATTTCGGACCGTTTCGTGGAAAAGGGAGATTTTCTGCGGGTGAAAAACCTGACCCTGGGCTACAGCGTGCCCACGGCCGGCCTTGAATCGTGGTCCAAAGGGGCCTTGTCCAGCGTGCGGCTGTACGCCACCGCGCAGAACCTGCTCACCTTCACCAATTATAGCGGTTTTGACCCGGAAAAAGGTGCCAACGGCGAGCCCAGCGTGGCCAACACCCAGCGGGGCATTGACGGAGGTACTTTTCCGCAGGCACGGGTAATCCTGGTGGGCTTACAACTCGGCTTTTAATCACAGTGAAGTCTTTCCTCCGGTTCATTTACTCAACGCGTCACAACGATTATGAAAAATAAGATCACCTTACTGCTCATCCTGGTGCTTACAACCTACTCAAGTTGTAAAAAGGACCTCCTTGAAAGCACCGACCCCAATAAACTGACGACGGACAAGTTCTACAAAACGACCCAGGATGCCATCCAGGCCACCAACTCCGTCTATTCGGCGCTGAACATCTACAACATGTACATGCGCGAATACTGGTACGTGCTGGACCTGATGTCGGATGAAATCGAGGGCACGGCCAACCTGGAGCCCCGGCGGCAGCAGGTTGGCAACTACACGATGACCCCCAACAATGACCTGATCACTTCCCTGTGGAGCGGGCTTTACATGGGCATCAACCGGGCCAACCTGGCGATTGAAAACATTCCGGCCATCCAGATGGACGAGAAGCTGAAGGAACGCCTGCTGGCCGAGTGCCGGTTTCTGCGGGGTTTTTACTACTTCGAACTGACCACGCTGTACGGGGCGGCTCCGCTCATCACCAAGCCCATCGTTGATGCGTATTCATTTCCCCGCACCCCCGTTGCCGAGATTGACCAACTCATCGAGGAGGACTTTAAGTTTGCCCTCGACAACCGGCTGCCCAAAAAAGCGGAATACCCCTCCAGCGACCTGGGACGGGTAACCCAGGGGACGGTAAAAGGCATGCTGGGTAAATTCTACCTCTACAAGAAGCGGTACGCCGAATCCGCGGCCATTCTGAAGGAAATCATTGACTCCGGTGAGTACGACCTGGTGGACAACTACCGGGACAACGGCACGCATACCAACGAAAACAACAAGGAATCCCTCTTTGAGGTGCAGATGCAGACCGGCATTTTTGGGGGCAACTCCTGGGGCAATGAAAGCGCGGGCAGTCCGAACGGCGAGGGCAGCTTCCGTACCGTAGAATACGGCCTGACCGGCTTTAACAACGTAAAGGGAAGCCAGCAGTTTATTGACCTGATGGGCGACGACCCCCGCTCCAAGTATACGTTTTACCAGTATGGCACCACCATCAAAACCAGTGTGGGTGGCAGCCTCGTGGATACGCCTTACCAGGATTTCAAGCGGGATGACAAGGGGAACCTGCTCCTGGATGCCAACGGGAAAAAACAAGCGGTCAACGGATACGCGACCCGCAAGTACAACATGCTGGATTTCCGGGCCAGTGAGTTCGACGAGAACGGCGACAGCGGCATCAACTTCCGGGTGATGCGTTTTGCCGATGTCCTGCTGATGTACGCCGAAGCCATGAACCAGGTGAATGGTCCTACGCCGGAAGTATACGCGGCCGTGAACCGGGTGCGCAACCGCCCCAGCGTGAAGGTAGGCGACCTGCCGGTTGGGCTGAGCAAAGCGGAAATGTTCAACGCCATCGTGCGGGAACGGGCCCTGGAGTTTCCGCTGGAACAAATCCGCGCCAAGGACATCCGGCGCTGGGGCATTGCCGGTCCCATCCTGCGGGCCCAGGGCAAGCAGTACCGCGACGGGGTACACGAACTGCTGCCCATTCCGCAGAAGGAGATTGACGCCAACGCCGCCATCAGCCCCGACGACCAGAATCCCGGGTACTAGCGGCACCCGGCCCGCCGGTCTTAACCAGCCGGTGCGCGCCGGGAAACCGTGCACTTCATACCAGAAAGCCTCCCCCACCGGGAGGCTTTCTGCATTTTACCCGCCGGGTGCTTGTGAAAAAGGGCGTACCCGATTCCCGCCGCGGCGAAGGGTCTGGTCAGTAAATGGACAAGTCAATCAATGGAAATTGCTAACAAATCTCCCCGCCGTCATCTTGAAAGAAGCGAAGCTCGGCGAAGCCAACCTTCGTAGTGAGAAGCAACGCGTATCGTATCCGCCGTCGGTCCGCAGTGTAAGTGAATCATGGCTTTTCATTGCGAAGTCTGGCTTCGCCGAGCTTCGCTTCTTTCAGGTGACGCCGGGGAGAAGGAAAAGGGGGAGAAATCCATGAACACTTCAGCCAACAGTTTATGCTGAATGAATGGGCATTTCGGGCAAGTATCCTCTCGCTGTCATTCCCTCCGGGAATGACAGCGAGAGGGAGCTAACTCCAAATAACCATTGATTTAGTTTACAGTTTGGTCAGTGTCTGATTGACTTAACTGCGTTGCGGCCCAAAGCAGGTCATCGGGCGTGGTGATCTTGATGTTCGCGTAGGCCCCTTCGATGAGGGTAATGGGAAAGCCGGCGCTTTCGGCCACGCTGGCATCGTCGGTGAAGCCGGGCTGCTCGGGCTGGTCAAAGCCCTTCCGGATGACGGGGAGGCGGAACGTCTGCGGCGTCTGCACCAGCCGGAACGCCGACCGGTCGAGGGCCTGGCTCCCGCCATCGGGGCGTACCGAACGGATGGAATCCTTGAGGGCCACGGCCGCCACGGCGCAGCCTTTCTCGTAAGCTACCCGGAAACTGGCTTCGATGGTCGCCCGGGGCACCAGGGGCCGCACCCCGTCGTGAATCGCCACGAGCCCGTCGCCGGCCGCAATGGCCGCCAGCCCGTTCTTTACCGACTGGAACCGCGTATTGCCGCCCGTCACCACCGTGACGGGCAACGTAAATGCGTACTGCCGGCAAAGTTCCTCCCAGTACGGTACGTCCTTGGCGGGCAGCACCAGGATGATTGAAAGCGCGGGGGAATAGTCGTGAAAACGCCGCAGCGTGTGCATCAATACGGGCAGCCCGGCCACCGGCAGGAACTGCTTGGGCACGTCACCACCCATCCGTACGCCGCTCCCGCCGGCGACGATCACCGCAAACTGGGGCAGGGAAGTGTGGTTCATTGGCAGTAGGCAGCAGTCGGCGAGGAAGCAGTCCCGTAGGGACGCTATATTGGCAGAAAAAAGATACCTTCTTTTTACAGTCCCGTAGGGACGAAACCAGTCGACATAAGTGCTGGTGAGACCAATGCCAAACAAGTGATTACCTTTCGCATATTTCGTCCCTACGGGACTAATGAAAGGGGAGGTACGCGTGTTCTACCAATATATCGTCCCTACGGGACTGCCGCGTCACTACTGCCTACTGCTTCTACAGAATCAACATGGCGTCGCCGTAGGTAAAGAAGCGGTACTTTTCGCGCATGGCGACCTGGTAGGCTTCCCGCACGAGTTCAAAGCCGCCGAAGGCGCAGGCCATCATGTACAGCGTAGACTCGGGCAGGTGGAAGTTGGTGATCAGCGCCGACGGAATGCGGAATTCGTACGGCGGGAAGATGAACCGGTCGGTCCAGCCCTGGTTGGGCTTGAGGCGGTTGTTGGCCGACACCGACGATTCGAGGGCCCGCATGCTGGTGGTGCCCACGGCGCACACCCGCTTTTTGCCGTCCAGGGCTTCGTTGACGCGGTTGGCCGTGGGTTCGGGCACGATGAAGTTTTCCGAATCCATCTTGTGCTTGGTGAGGTCTTCCACGTCCACCGGCCGGAACGTACCCAGGCCCACGTGCAGCGTGATGGGCACGATGGAGACGCCGCGGATTTCGAGGCGCTTGACCACCTGGCGGGTAAAGTGCAGGCCGGCCGTGGGGGCGGCCACGGCGCCCTTGTGTTCGGCAAAGATTGTCTGGTACCGTTCCCGGTCCTCGTTTTCGACCTTGCGTTTGATGTTCTTGGGCAGCGGCGTTTCGCCCAGCGAATCCACGATCTGGTAGAATTCGGCGTCGGGGCCGTCGTAGAGGAAGCGGATGGTCCGGCCGCGCGAGGTGGTGTTGTCAATGACCTCGGCCACCAGGTCGCCGTCGCCGAAGTAGAGCTTGTTGCCCACCCGGATCTTGCGGGCCGGGTCCACGAGCACGTCCCACAGGTGCGCCTCCTTGTTCAGTTCGCGGAGCAGGAACACTTCGATTTTGGCTCCCGTCTTCTCCTTGTTGCCGTACAACCGGGCCGGAAACACCTTCGTGTTGTTGACCACCATCACGTCGCCCTCATCGAAGTACTCGATGATGTCCTTGAAAATGCGGTGTTCGTACGTTTTGGTTTTGCGGTTGACGATCATCAGCCGGGCGTCGTCGCGGTTCTCGGCCGGGTAGTTGGCGATCAGGTTTTGCGGCAGGTCGAACTTGAATTCGGAGAGTTTCATGTTAAGTATTACGGTACTTAATCGTGGTTAAAAGGGGTGCATGGCTATTTGATCCGAAAGAACGGGATGCAACACGGTTTTCGTTCCGAATAGCCAAAGAGCGTAAAAGTAGCGCAAACCGCGTTCAGTTACAAAAACGAAGGGGCCGGCCAAAAAGATTTACCCAAATTGTCTAATTTCGCAGCCCTTTGAATCAGGATTCTGGGGATTAGTGGATTAGCAGGATGGCGGCGTCGTAATCCTGGTCATCCTTTCATCCCGTAAATCATGGTTCAGACAATCAATCCTGATCCTGACTTTTGTATGGAACTAGCCAAGACCTACGATCCCAAAGCGATTGAAGACAAGTGGTACCAGTACTGGCTGGAAAACAAGTTCTTCGCCGCCCGGCCCAACCCCGACAAAGAACCATTCTGCATCGTGATCCCGCCGCCCAACGTGACGGGGGTGCTGCACATGGGACACATGCTCAACAATACCATCCAGGACGTGCTCACGCGGAAGGCCCGCATGGAGGGCAAGGAAGCCTGCTGGGTGCCCGGCACCGACCACGCTTCCATTGCCACCGAAGCCAAGGTGGTGGCCATGCTCCGGGAAAAAGGCATCGAAAAGCGGAGTCTGTCGCGGGAAGACTTCCTCAAGCACGCCTGGGAGTGGACCGAAAAGTACGGCGGCATCATCCTCGAACAACTCAAGAAGCTGGGCGCCTCCTGCGACTGGGACCGCACCCGGTTCACGATGGAAGAATCCCTCTCCGACGCCGTGATCGAGGTGTTCGTGAAGCTTTACAACCAGGGACTCATCTACCGGGGCGTCCGCATGGTCAACTGGGACCCCCAGGGCCGCACCGCTCTCTCCGACGAGGAAGTGCTCTACAAGGAAGTCAACGCCAAACTCTACTACATCAAGTACGAAATCGCTGACGACCAAAACCCGGACAACGAAGGACGGTCAACGGACAACCACATCGTCATCGCCACCACCCGCCCCGAGACCATCATGGCGGACACGGCCGTGTGCGTGAACCCCAACGACGAACGGTACCGCCCCCTGCACGGCAAAAAGGTCCGCATTCCGCTCATCAACCGGGCCATCCCGGTGATCCAGGACGAGTACGTGACGATGGACTTCGGTACGGGTTGCCTGAAGGTGACCCCGGCCCACGACCTCAACGACTACGAACTGGGCATCAAGCACAAGCTGCCCGTCATTGACATCCTCAACGACGACGGCACGCTCAACGGCCACGCCCAGCTGTACGTGGGCATGGACCGATTCGCCGTGCGCAAGCAGATCGTCCTGGACCTGGAAGCGGCCGGCCACCTCGAAAAGACCGAAGATTACAAGAGCAACGTGGGGTACTCCGAGCGGACCAGCGCCGTCATCGAGCCCCGCCTGTCGATGCAGTGGTTCCTCAAAATGGAAGAACTGGCCCGGCCGGCCCTCGAAAACGTGCTCAACGACAACATCCAGTTCCACCCGCCCAAGTTCAAGAACCTGTACCGGACCTGGATGGAAAACATCCACAACTGGACCATCTCGCGGCAACTCTGGTGGGGCCACCGCATCCCGGCCTACTACCTGCCCGACGGCGGGATCGTGGTGGCCGAAACCGCCGAAAAAGCTTTAGAACTTGCCAAACGAAAGACCAACAACGAACAACTGACAACCAATGATTTAACCCAGGACGAAGACGTGCTCGACACCTGGTTTTCGTCGTGGCTGTGGCCCATCTCGGTGTTCGACGGTTTCAAAAACCCCGACAACCCCGACATCAAGTACTTCTACCCGACCAACGACCTGGTGACGGCCCCCGAGATCATCTTCTTCTGGGTGGCCCGCATGATCATGGCCGGCTACGCCTTCCGGGGCGAAAAGCCGTTCAGCAACGTGTATTTCACCGGCATCGTGCGCGACAAGCAGGGCCGCAAGATGAGCAAGTCGCTGGGCAACTCCCCCGACCCGCTCGACCTGATCGCCAAGTACGGCGCCGACGGCGTGCGCACGGGGATGCTCTTCTCCTCGCCGGCCGGCAACGACCTGCTCTTCGACGAAAAGCTCTGCGAGCAGGGGGGCAGGTTCAACAACAAGATATGGAACGCCTTCCGGCTGGTCAAGGGCTGGACCGTGCAGACCGACGGGGAAAGCGCCGACACCGGCGCGGCCATCTCGTGGTTCGAGGCCCGCTTCAACCAGGCCCTGGCCGAACTGGAAGACCACTACCAGAAGTTCCGCATGTCGGACGCCCTCCAACTGGTATACAAGCTGGCGTGGGACGATTTCTGCGCGTGGTACCTCGAAATGGTGAAGCCCGAACAAGGCCGGCCCATTGACGGGGAGACCTACGAAGCCACCGTGCGCCTCTTCGAGAACATCCTCAAGGTGCTCCACCCGTTTATGCCCTTCATCACCGAGGAAATCTGGCAGCAGTTGCAGGAGCGCAAGCCCGGCGAAAGCATCTGCGTGGCGCCCTACCCGAAAGTGATTACGGGCGGCGCCCCGTCCGTGCTGGCCGACGGCGCGGTGGCCCTCGAAGCGATCACGCAGATCCGCAACCTGCGCAACGGCAAGGGCCTTTCGCCCAAAATGGCCCTGCCCCTCACGGTCCGCACCGAAAACCCCGGCCGCTACCGGCAGTTCGGCGGCGTGATCCGCAAGCTGGCCAACGTGTCGGACCTGGAACTGGTGCGCGACAAAACGGGCGAAGCGCCTTCCTTCCTCATCAAGGCCGACGAGTTCTACGTGCAGATGCCCGTCACGCAGGATGCCGGTAAGTTGGAACAGGAACGGGAGAAGGTCCGCAAAGACCTCGAATACCAGCAGGGCTTCCGCGAATCCATCCTCAAAAAGCTCAACAACGAAAAGTTCGTGAGCAACGCCAAGGAACCCGTGATTGCCGCCGAACGCCAGAAGCTGGCCGACGCCGAAGCCAAGATCAGGGCATTGGAGGAAAGCCTGCGGAGTTTGGGAGGATGATCGTTGGGGTGTTATTGAAAAGAAAGTAACTTAACCGCAAGGGGCGCAAAGGGAGACGCAAAGGCCGCAAGGGCAACGCGTACCACTTTGCGCCCCTTGCGGTTTGTCTTTGCGATCCTTGCGGTTAGGTTTTAATTGCCCATACAGTCCGTGAGGGAGTACCCCGTCAGTTCGACGTAGGGCACGTTGTAGTTGACGTACACGGCCTGGCAGGGCGCCGGGGCGTCGAGGTCCTTGATCGTTTCGGGGTGGGGCTGCGCGTAGCGGAAGTAGATGGTTTTTCCGCGCAGCTCCGCAATGTCCTCCTCGAAGGGAAACGTGGTTTTGACCACGTTGTCGTACTCGGCCACCGCGCTGTAGGCGTTGCCGAAGGTCACCGTCCGGCCGATGCCGGGCTGGTTGAGCACCTGGATCAGTACCGCTTCGGGGCACCCCTGGTTGGTAAGCACCACGCCCTGGACGCAACCGGGGGCGATTTCCTCTTTTCCGCAACCCACCACCGGGAACAGCGCCCCGGCGAAGAGCAGCACCGTTCTGACAAAACGTTTCATAGCCTGCATTGAACTCCTCAATAAAGATACACAGCAATGACCCTCAAAAGGTTATAAAAGCTGCAAGCCTCCGAAAAAAAATGTGTGGTCAACGCGCCACCGACGCCAGCACGTCCAGCAGGGCCGCCACGTCGCGCGGCTCGTTGTAGAGGTGCGGCGACACCCGGATGGAATCGCCGCGGACCGACACCAGCACCCGGCGGGCGGCCAGCCTTTCCTGGAGCGTCGCCATGTCCACGCCGGCGGGCAGCCGCACGCCCAGCAGGTGTTCGCCCCGCCAGGCGGCGTCTTCGGTCCAGTACCCGTGCGCCCCGAGGTACGCCACCAGCGGCGCCGTCAGTTGGCGGCAGTACACCTGGATTTGCGCCGGCTCCCAGGCCAGGATTTGCCGGAGGGCGGCCGTGAGCATGGGCAGCAGAATGAAGTTGCTGTGTTCGCCCACGTCGTAGCGGGCCGCGCCGGGACGGTACTGCGGTTCGTAGGCCACCAGCCGCTGGAAGTCGTCGCTGCCCCGGCGGTTCATCCAGCTCTCCTCCAGCGGCACGCCGTCGTCGAAGAAGTCGCTCAGGTAGGCCACGCCCAGCGAGTACGGGCCCATGAGCCACTTGTAGCCGCCGCACACCAGGGCGTCAATGCGGAACCGCCGCACGTCAAGGGGCAGCGCCCCCACCGACTGCGTGCCGTCCACCACCAGGAGGGCGCCTACTTCTTTGGCCCGGTGCCCGATGGCTTCCAGGTCGAAGCGGGTGCCGTCGGCCCAGTGCACGTGGGGCACGGCCACCAGCACCGTACCGGGCGTGAGGGCGTCGAGGATCTTTTCGTTCCACTGCTGCCCCCGCTGCCGGAGGGTGTCGGGCGGCGCCACCACCCGGATGGCGAGGTCTTTTTCCTGCGCCACCCGCTGCCAGGGATACACGTTGCTCGGGAAGTCTTCGTGCACGGTCACGATCTGGCCGCCGGGCTTGCCCTTCAGGTTGCGGGCCACGATGCCCATGCCGTAGGCCACCGAGGGGATGATGGCAACCCGGTCGGCAGCGCCCCCCACGAGTTGGGCAAAGAGCGGCTTGAGTTCGGCCGCGCCGCTGAAAAAGCCCCCCGGCGGAATCCGGAACGGGTTGCGCTTTTGCAGCACGCCTTCCACGCCGGCCGCCTCCACGGACTTAAGCAGCGGCCCCATGTAAGAGCAATTGAGGTAGTGTACGTTTTCTTCCAGCGAGAACAGGTGTTTCTGGCAATCGAGCGGCATGTCCGGTAGCGGTTGGTGAGGGTCTCCCGCAAGGAACGCAGATTTGAGGCAGTAAGCAACAGGCAGTCGGCAGTCGGCAATAAGCGATGCGCGTACATTGCCTATTGCCTGTTGCTTACTGCCGACTGCCTGTTGCCTACTTCGTATTGCCTGCTGTCCTCCCCGCCGTTCATCCCGATAATGGGACATTTAGCCGATTGCCGGGGCGACTCCGGGTAAAATTGGGTAAGTTTTGGGTTTAAATCCCATTCATGCCACCCGTAGCCCTTACTGAACATTCCGTCCGGGAACTGCTCGCCAAACTGCCCCGCCTGCAAGCCGAAATTGCGAAAGTGATCGTCGGGCAAAGCGACACCGTGGAAGAGATGCTGGTGGCGTTCCTGGCCGGCGGCCACTGCCTGCTGGAAGGCGTGCCCGGGCTGGCCAAAACGCTGATGGTCCGTACCCTCTCGCAGGCCGTGGACCTGTCGTTCCAGCGCATCCAGTTCACGCCCGACCTCATGCCCACCGACATCATCGGCACCGAAATCCTGGAAGAGGACCACGCCACGGGCAAACGGTTTTTCAAGTTCAACCGGGGGCCGCTGTTTGCCAACATCGTGCTGGCCGACGAGATCAACCGGACGCCGCCCAAAACGCAGGCCGCCCTGCTGGAGGCCATGCAGGAATTTTCCGTCACCTACGGCGGGCAGACGTACCCGCTGGACCGGCCGTTTTTCATCCTGGCCACGCAAAACCCGATTGAGCAGGCCGGCACGTACCCGCTGCCGGAGGCCCAGCTCGACCGGTTCCTGTTGTACATCAAGATTTTCTACCCTTCCGAACAGGAGGAATTCGAAGTGCTTTCCCAGACCACCGGCACCCGCCGGGCCAACGTGCAGCCAGTCATCGGCGCCGCCGACCTGCTGGCCTTGCAGGGACTGGTGCGCGAAGTGACCCTCAGCGACGACCTGATCCGCTACGTGACCCGGCTGGTGCGGGCCACCCGCCCGGCCGAAACGCCGCTGGACTACGTGAAGGAATGGGTACGCTGGGGCGCCGGTCCGCGGGCCGGGCAGGCCCTCATCCTCACGGCCAAGGCCCGGGCGTTGGTCAAGGGCCGCTTTGCCGCCACGATGGAGGACTTGCAGGAGATGGCCCTGCCCGTGCTGCGCCACCGGGTGCTGGTCAACTTCAAGGCCGAAGCCGAAGCCATCACGCCCGATGACGTGGTGCGCGAAATGCTCAAGCTGGTGGAACGGCCGAAAAGCCCGCTCAGGTAGGGAGTTGGAGAGTTGGAGGGTTTGGGAGTTATTAGCTGTTTTTTAATGATTTATGATAACGAACGTGATTGCAATGCCCGGGGCAGTAGCCAAGCTAACCCAAGCGTGGACGCTTGAAAGGCGGGAAGGAAGCTTTTGCGGATTAGTTACCCAAGTATGAATGAAGGTTCAAGCGAGGACGCTTGAACCAGTGTGGTGGTCGCTTGAACCAGTGTGGAGGCTTGAACCAAGGTGGGGACTGGCAGAAAAACGCTTAAACCAGATGAAGCAGATGCGCCCGGAACAGATGAGGACTCGTCTAATTGTAATGTGGCCTTGTCGCGGCCCCGCCTGTCACGGCTGGTTCAAGCGTCCTCGCTTGAACCTTCATTCATACTTGCATGCCACACTGGTTCAAGCGTCCTCGCTTGAACTTTCGTACGACCCTGTATGACCAAACCGCTCACGTTTCGTTCCCGCCCCTTCAAGCGTCCACGCTTGATTAATTATGTATAATTCAATTTCCCCTGCAAATGCGCAGAACGATCATTCAGGAAGAAGCCCATTTTCTAACCCTCACCGTGATAGAATGGGTAGACGTGTTTACCCGCAGGATGTACAATGACTTTCTGATCAACTGCCTGATGCATTGCCAGCAGAAGAAAGGACTCCAGATTTTCGCCTACGTCCTGATGCCCAATCACCTGCACCTGGTGGTCAGGGCAATTACTGGTTCGCTGAGCGACGTACTCAGGGACCTGAAAACATACAGTGCAAAGGAACTGATCAAACTAATCAAAGACAACCCGCAGGAAAGCCGCAAGGACTGGATGCTGGCCCTTTTCCAAAAGCACGCAAAGCATAACCCGTTGAATAAACACTTTCAATTCTGGCAAAACGAAAATTATCCCGTGGCGCTTGCCAACCCGGTTATTTTCGGGCAAAAGGTAGATTACGTGCATCAGAACCCGGTACGGGCTGGCTTTGTGGATGAACCACATCACTACGTCTACAGCAGCGCAAACCCAATGAGTCCCATTACGCTTGATGAGAGTTGAATGTTATTATCCAGCTTGGACGCACGAATGAATGCACTTGAAGTAACTTAACCCGGCCCCGCTGGGCACCCCTGGTTCAAGCGTCCACGCTTGAACCTTTACACGACGCGCTATGACCAAATCGCAAACGTTTCCTTTCGGCCCACTCAAGCGTCCACGCTTGAATCAATGAGTAAGCAGTCAGTGAAACAGTTTTGTAACTCATTTAATCATCCACGCATGAATGAGCAGGTAAATAAAAACGCAAGCGTGGACGCTTGAAGGGTGGAACGAAACGTGTGCGGTTTGGTCATACAGGGTCGTACGAAGGTTCAAGCGTGGACGCTTGAACCAGCCGTGACGGGCGGGGCCGCGACAAGGTTAGTTGCTCCAAGTGCATTGATTCCAACTTCCCCGCTTGAATAAATGGCGAGGAGTGCCAAACTTGAAGGTCGGATGCATCCTTTGGATACAAAGCGGCATCTATCGGATCAGACCCGTTCCGGTCCATCACCCATTCACCAACCCACTTACGCTTATGCCCCACATTCACCTCGAAACCCTCATCAAGGCGCCCATCGAGCGGTGCTTCGACCTTTCCCGGAGCATCGAGCTGCACACGCTGTCCACGGCCAAAACCGGAGAAAAGGCCATTGCCGGGAAGACCACCGGCCTCATCGGGCTGGGCGAAACCGTAACCTGGCAGGCCCGCCACTTCGGCGTCCGGCAAAAGCTCACCTCCAAAATCACCGGCTACACCTACCCGACGTACTTCTGCGACGAGATGGTCAAGGGCGCCTTCCGGCGGATGCGGCACGAACACCACTTCCGGCACCAGAGCAGCATCACCGTCATGACCGACCTGTTCGAATTCGAATCTCCCTTCGGGCGGCTCGGCCGGTTCGCCAACGACTTCGTCCTGACCGGATACCTGAAAAAACTCCTGCTCGAACGCAATTACGTCATCAAGCAGGCCGCCGAAACCGACAGGTGGAAAACGCTCCTCCTGCCCGTTCCGGCGCCGTAGCCCACCCGCAGCCGCCCCATTGTCCACTGTCCATTTTCCATTTTCAAATTCCCCCGTGCTCTCCCCCAAAACCCTGGCCTCCCTCAAAAACCTCGACCTGCTGGCCCGCACCGTCGTGGACGGCTTTATGATGGGCGTGCAGAAAAGCGTGCAAAAAGGGTCCGGCATGGAGTTCAGCCAGTACCGGAGTTACCAGCCCGGCGACGACCTGCGCCAACTCGACTGGAAACTCTTCGCCCGTTCCGACCGCTACTACATCCGCGAAGCCGAAACCGAGAACAGCATTACCGTCCGCTTCGTGCTCGACGCCAGCGCCTCCATGAACCACGAAGACAACGGCATCAGCAAAATCCAGTACGCCCGGTGGCTGTCGGCGGCCCTGGCCTACCTGGCCCACCGCCAGGGCGATGCCGTGGGCCTGTTTGCCCTCCGCAAAGGCGACGTGGTTTCCCTCACGCCCCGGCGCGATGCCCAGCACCTGCAACGGCTGTTCTACCAACTGGAAAACCTGCGGCCCGGGGGCACCTTTCCCGGCAAAGAAGAGGCCGGCCGGCTGCTCATGGCCGGGTCGGGGCGGGAACTGACGGTCTTGCTCACCGACCTCCACGAAAGCGAAAACGAAATCACGCGCCTGGCCGCCCAGATGAAGGCGCACCGCAACGAAGTGATCCTGTTCCACCTGATGGCTCCCAACGAAATGAACCTGGACTACGGCGGCCACGTCACGCTGGAAGACTGGGAAACCGGCCAGGCCGTGGAAGTAGCCGCCGACCAGTTGCGGCCCGCGTACGTACAAGCCCTGCACACCCACCTGGAAGCCACCCGCCGCCGCATGCTCGAAAACGACGTGGCCTACCGCCTCCAATCCACCGACCAACCCCTCGACGACGCCCTGCGGGCCTTCCTGCGGGAGCGAACATCCGGATCAGGATTCTCAGGATGAAAGGATGACCAGGATCACGGGTACACCGATGAACAGATGCCCGGTCGCGCATGCGACGAACAACCAACAACGAACAACCAACAACTTAATACTCTCCTTCCCCGCCATGTTTTTCCTGCAACCCTTCTGGCTCCTTTCGCTGCTGGGCCTGGCCGTGCCGGTTGCCATTCACCTGTGGAACCGGAAAAAGGGCCGGCGCATCAAGGTGGGCAGCATTGCGTTGCTGCGCGAGACGCAGAGCCGGCGCATGAGCAACCTGCGGCTGACGGAGGCCGGCCTGCTGCTGCTCCGTTGCCTGGTGCTGGCGCTGCTGGGCCTGGGCCTCGCCGGTCCGCGGTGGAACGCGTTACGGCCCGAAACCCAACGGGCCTGGGTGCTGGTAAGCCCCGAACTGCGCGAACCCTTGCGCGACACGACGGGCCTCGTCCGCCGCACCCTCGACAGCCTGGCGGGGCCGGCCCGGGAACTGCGGTGGTTCGCCGAAGGGTTCCCGCCCGTTTCGCCGGGCGCCGGCATTGGGGAGGCGCCGGCGGCACCGGCCGGCGACTACTGGGACCTCCTCCGGGCGGCCGATGCCCAACTGCCCGGCGGCACGTCGGTGTACCTGCTCACGGGGGAACGGCTGGCGGCCCTGCGGGGTGAACGGCCCGCCGTGGCCCTCGACCTCAAATGGCTGACCTTCCCACCGGGTGATTCGGTGGGCCGCGCCGTGCGGGCCGTCTTCCTGACCCCGGCCGACAGCCTGCGCGTGGTTTGGCGCGAGAGCCGCCCGGAAGGCAACGCGATGCGGACTACCTCCCTGCCCGTTGCGACCGGCGCCTATCCCGGTCCGGGCGGCAGCACTTGGCGGGTGAGCCGCACCAACGGGCTGCCCGCCGTGCAGTGGGCCGACGGCCCGCCCGTACAAGCCGACACGGCGACCACCCGCCTCGTCATCTACCACGCACCCGCCTACCGCACCGACGCCCGGTACGTACGGGCCGCCGCCGGGGCCGTGGCCCGCTTCACCGGCCGGAAAATGACTGTACAAACCGTCATGCAGCCCGATGGGGTACCCGCCGCCGCGGACTGGGTGTTCTGGCTTTCCCACGAACCGCTGCCGGGCGGGCAACCTCGGTCCCGCACGACGTTCCGCTACCCCCGCGCCGACCCGGCCCGCGACGTGAGTACCCCGCTCCGGTGGCCACCCGCAACCGCCCGGCCCTTGCGCGTGTACCGCCGCTTTACCGCCGCCACCCCGGGCGTACCGGTATGGCGCGACGGCTACGGCCAACCCGTGCTGACGGCTGAGCAGGGCGAGGCGGGCACCGTATACCATTTCTCCGGCCGCTTCGACCCGCAGTGGAACGACCTGGCCTGGAGCGAAGCGTTTCCCGAAGCCCTGCTGGCTTTGCTGGACGAACCCTTTTCCCCGGCGGGGCGTATTCCCCAAAGCCAACCCTCCGACCGGCGGTTGGTGGATGCCCGGCAACTGCTGCCGCGCTACGCCGAACGGGAGGCGGCGCGGCCCGAAAGGCAGCATGGCGTGGACCTCCGGGAGCCGCTCCTGCTGGCCGCCGCGCTGCTGTTCGGCCTCGAACGCCTGCTTTCGCACCGCCGGCGGACGCAACCCCTTAAAAAAGCAACGGCATGACCCCAACGGAAGGCATTGCATTATTGGATACGATCCGGCGGCGGCGGCAGTGGCGCGGCACGCTGGTGCTGGCGTTGCCCGCCCTCGGCGTGGCCCTCCTCGTGGGCGCCGCCGCCTACCGGTGGCTGGACGGGGCGTGGGGAGCCGCCCTCCCGGCGTTCGTGGCCGCGTGGGCGTTGGCGGTGCTCTGGGCCAAACCCTACCGGGTGAGTACCCCCGGCGTGGCAAGGCACCTCAATGCCCTTTTCCCGTCCCTCGAAGAAAGCACGCACCTGTTGCTCAAGCCGGGTGATGAACTTTCGCTGCTCGAACGGATGCAAACCGGCCGCCTCCTGGCCGCCCTGCGCGAAACGGACGTCCGCCCGGCGACCCGGGTACCGCACCGGCCTCACCTGCTGGCGTTGCTGGGCGGCGGGCTGGTCGCCGCGGCGATGCTGGGGTGGCCCGCCCCGCCCCCGGAGGATGCCCTTTTTGCCGCTTCGGCGTCGTTGCCGGCCCCTTTCCGCAACGCCTCTTTGCCGGCCAAACCCCGGATTCGCACCCTGGCCGTTGCGATTGCCCCGCCGGGCTACACCGGGCGTCCCGGCCGCACGCAATCCACGCCCGACATTACGGCCGAAGCCGGCAGCCGCGTGCAGTGGCAGATCCGGACGGACGTTCCCGCCGAACGGGTGGCCCTGGTCTTCAACGACCGGGACGTGCTGCCCCTGCAACGGACCGGGGACGCCTGGACGGCCGGCCGGACTATCACTGAAAACGGCATCTACCAGATCAAACTAAACGATGAACGGTCGGACTACTACCGCCTGGAAGCCGTGCCGGACGCCCCGCCGGTGGTGACGGTCACCGCGCCGGAGCCCTACGTGTCCATTGATTACGGGCGACCCCTGCACGTGCCCGTGCGGGTGCAACTCCGCGACGATTACGGCCTGCAAAGCGCCTGGCTGGTGGCGACCGTCGCCAAGGGTTCGGGCGAGGCCGTCAAGTTCCGCGAGGAGAAAATCGGGCTGGGCGCCGCCTTCGGCAAGTTCCAGCGGGAAGCGGGCCTGGTGAAAGAGTTGCAACTGGCGGCAATGGACATGGCGCCGGGCGACGAGTTGTACTTCTACGTGGAAGCCCTCGACAACCACGCCCAGGCCACCCGGTCGGACATGTTCATCGCTGCCCTCACCGACACGGCCCAAGTGACGCTGGCGGATGCCATGACGATGGGCATCAACCCGGTGCCCGAATACTTCCGCAGCCAGCGGCAGATCATCATTGACACCGAAAAGCTCCTCAAGGAACGGCCCCGGCTCACCGAAGAGGCGTTCAAGGCGCGGAGCAACGCCACCGGCATTGACCAGAAAGTGCTGCGCCTACGGTACGGCAAGTTTCTGGGCGAAGAGTTTGAAGACATGATCGGGGAGATTGCCGGGCAGGAGAAAATGGTGGAGAGCGGCCACTTCGACGGCGACGGCCACGACCACGCCGACGCGATGCAGGGCCTGGAAGCCTTCGTGCACGCCCACGACGAGTCGGAAGAAGCCACGTTCCTGGAGCCGGCCGTGAAAACGAAGCTCAAAGCGTGCCTCGCCCAGATGTGGGAAGCCGAACTGCGCCTGCGTACCTACCGGCCGCGGGAAGCCCTGCCCTACGAATACAAAGCCCTCAAGCTCCTCAAGGAAGTGCAGCAAAGCTCCCGGGCGTACGTCGCCAAGACGGGCTTCGAGCCGCCGCCCCTCAAGCCGGGGGAAAAACGCCTGACGGGTGAACTCGACAAGGTGGGGCAGCCCCGGAACCAGCGGGAATACGAACCGGACCGTTCTTTCCCGGCCGTGCGGGAAGCCGTGCCGGTGCTGGCAACCCTGCAAAGCGGCAACCCGTTGTCGGGGGCCGACGTGGGCCGGCTCGAAAAGGCGGGGGTCGAGTTGGGGGCGGAAGCCATCCGGCAGCCGGGCCGCTACCTGCCGGCCCTCCGGGCGTTGCGCCAACTGATCGGCGAGGCAAAGGCGAAAAAGACCGGGGGATGTACCGGCTGCGTGGCGGTCGTGCAGGCGGCCTTCTGGTCGGTGTTGCCCCCGGCGCCAGCCACGCCGCAACCCCTGACCCGTTCGGGTAGCAGCCTGGGCGAACTGTACCTTGATGAAATCAGTGATTGAATGATTACCTGATGGGGAGGCTGCATTAAGCAGTGATTCCGCGCTTCAAGGGAAGGGGGCAGGGGGATGACTTTCCGATCGCGTGTTGATGACCACCCTGCAATTCAACAATTCCCCCCGAAAGACAGCAGGACAGACAGGGATACTTAGGACGGCTCCGGAGAATATCTTTAAGCCACTCGGGGTCTGTGTGCTTTGGTGGCGCATCCGTCCATTCACGACAGCACCACCGGATCATTGAGCCACCAGCGCGGTAACGGCTTCGAGGCGCGCAGTGTGTCCGGGGAAGGGCATTTGCTGGACTTGCAGCAGGACGAGGCGGTTGGCGCTGACGGCGGTTACCGTCCAGTGGAGGGTTTCGCCGCCCGGCGTCCGGAGGGTGAGTTGGCGGCGGCCGGCGTCGTACTGCCAGCGGCCCCGGATGGCGAACGAATCGTCGCCCTGGCGAAGTACGCAAGTGCCGTCGTCGGCGAACCGGTACGTTTCGGGGGTGGACGGGCCGGCTGCTTCCCGGTCGGTGAGGACGCCGTCGGTGTAGAACGAACGGGTGGTGCCGGTGCTCCGCCAATGGCCGGTCACGGGCGTCTTTTCGCGTACGGCCGTTTCGTCGGGGCGGCAGGCGGCCAGCAGACCGGTCAGCAGCAGAAAGTACAGGCGGGTTTTCATCGGCATTCAGCAGCTGGATAAATCGAAAATTGACAATGGAAAATAACGGGGGCGTACAAAAATCATTGCGAGGCAGGGGGCCGAGTCATTTTCAATTGTCAATTTTTCATTGCCAATTGATCTGCAAAGGAGCAGGTTGAGGCGAACAATTAAAAAGTAAAACGGGGCGCTTCCGCCGGGGCGTAAGGTTATCGCAGGTTTGCGAAACGTTGCCGGGCAGTGCCTCTTCAAAACCCTTACGCATGAGCCTATTGCTTTACATCGTGCTCGGCCTGCTGGCCGTGCTGCTCGCCTGGCAGGAGTTGCGGCGTCCCGACCGCCGGCGGCTGGCCGGACGGCTGGCGGCGGTGCTGCTGGCCGTGGCCGCCCTGGCACTGCTGGCCGCCCGGCCCTCCTACCGCGTCGCCGTCAACCCCCAGGTGGCCGTCCTGCTCACCCCCGGCGCCCCGGCCGATTCGCTCCGGGCCGTGCGGGCCGCCCTGCCGGGAGAACCCGCGGTGTGGACCACCGACAGCAGCCTGGCCGGGAACCTCGCCGGTACGCCCGTGCAATGGGTGTCCGGACCGGCTGAGTTGCGGCGCCGGCAGCCCGGCCTGCGCACCGTGCACCTGCTCGGCCACGGCTTGCTTGGGTACCAACTGTCGTTGCTCGATTCGGTGCGGACCGTGCCGCACCTCACGGCCCCCGGCGCCGGCTGGTCGGCGGCCCACTGGACGGAAGAAGTGGTCCTGGGCGAAGCCCTGGTGGTGCAGGGGGAATACCGGAACGCTTCCGACGCGGCGGTGCAGCTGCGGCTGGCCGGCTTCGGCAAGGGACTCGATTCGGTGACCGTGGCCCCCGGCGCCACGGAACGCTTCACCCTCAGCACCACCCCCAAAGAAACCGGGTCGTTCGTGTTCCACCTGGAAAGCCGCGCCGGCACCCGGCGGCTGGGGGCCGAAAAAATTCCCTTCGGCGTCACGCCCAAGCACCTGCTGAACGTAATCTTCTTCGAATCGTTTCCCACTTTTGGGGGCAAGTTCCTGAAAGCCTTTTTGTCCGAAGCCGGTCACCGGGTCTCGGCCCGGGCGGCCATCAGCAAGGGCAAGTTTCGCACGGAATTCCTCAACGCGCAGCCCGCCGCCCTGGGCCGCCTCACCCCTGCCCTGCTGGCCGGCTTCGACCTCGTACTCCTCGACGACGCCTCGCTGCGGAGCTTGGGCGGGGCCGAAAGCACCCTCCTGCGGAATGCCGTCCGCGACGGGCTGGGGGTGCTGGTGTGGGCTTCGGGGAAAGCGCTGCCCGCACAGGCACCCTTTGCCGCCTTCCGCCTTTCAACCACCGCCGGCCCGGAAGAACGACGTCTGGCCCCCCGCTGGACGGGCAGCCCCGCCGATGCCCCGCCGGTTGCGTTCCCGGCCCTCGCCGTGGAAAATAGCCGGGCGGTCCGGCCGCTGGTGGCGGCGGGCAGAGACGAAACCCTGGCTGCCTTTGCCCCCTACGGCCGGGGCGGGGTCACGGTGGCTGTGGCCGGCAACGCGTTTGAGTGGGTGCTGGCGGGCCGGGCGCCGCTGCACGCCGCCTACTGGAGCCACCTGCTCACGGCCACGGCCCGGCGCCGGGAAGCCCCCGAACGGTGGCGGGTCGCCACGCCGCTGCCCGCGCCCGACGCCCCGGCCACGCTGCAACTGGTCAGCACCGGTGCCGCACTGCCCGCGTTGTCGGTGGACAGCGTTGCCGTGTACCCGCAGCAGGAGACGGCCGGCCTGGGCACCTGGGAAAGCACGTTCTGGCCCCGGCGCGCCGGGTGGCACGCGGCCGGGACGACCAATGGAGCCCCTTTTTCCTGGTACGTGTTCGGCCCGGACGACTGGCCGGACCTGCGGGCAAGGCAACGCTACGAGGCCACGCTGGCCTACCTGGCGGCCGGGAACCGGGCCTCCCTGGCCGATGCACCGGCGACCCTGCCTACCCGGCGGGAAGCGGTGCCCCCGGCGTGGTTTTACGGGCTGTTCCTGCTGAGTGTGGGGTATTTGTGGCTGGAAAGGAAGTTATAAGTGGCGGCCGGAAAAGGCCCGCGGGGCGGCGTCATGGCAATAACAATTAATATTGTACTATCGTACCCAGGCAACTGGCAACGTTTACACCCGTGCATGGCAATGGAACACCGTTTATTCGAGGAAATCGAGAAGTTTAAAACCTGGTCCGGGCAACTGGACGGCACGCCGGAAGAACAACGCACCGGGAAATGGGAGGGCACCTACGCGCAGTGGAACGAGGTGGACGCCGCCTTCATTGACTTCATCAATAAATCCTCCCCGGCCGACTGGACGCCGGAAACAGCCGGGGCATTGCTGTACATCATTGCCCGGGACCACGCCTCCGAAATCTTCGCCGACCTGGTGGCGGCGCACCCCGACAAGCTGGCGTACCTGGCCCAGCGCGCTGCCGATGCCGGCTGCCCGGGCAGCAAGTGGCAACTGGCCGTCCGGTTGCCGGAGCTCGGCGACCAGGCGCTGGCCGAAAGCCTGTTGCTCCGGTTCGTCAACGACCCGGACGAATACGTCAGGCGGCGCACGCTGCAAACGCTGGCCGAAATCGGCTCGGGCCACACGGAACCCTGCTGCGTGGCGGCCTGGCAGCGCCCCGGTCCGGACCCATCCGCCCAGCGGGTGGCGGTGCTGGAGGCCCTGTTCAAAATCGGTTCGCCGAAGCTATACCACTACTTGCAGGAAGCCCGGCAGGACGGCAACCCTTCCCTGGTACAATCCGCGGCGGCCATCGAGCAGAAACTAAGCGCGGGAAAACACTAAAATATTATTCATCAAGGAGTTGTTGCCCGGCGAAACGCGGCAAAATACGTTGGCGGCGTTGGGTAAGCTCCGTAAAAAAAGCCGGCCGGTGCAGCTCCCCAATGCTGCACCGGCCGGCTTTTTTGTGCGTGGCGTGGTTACTGGAACACAGTGTGGTTGAGCACCCAGATGCAAACGATCTCCACGATGATGCTCACCAAGAGGAAGTTCCGGTTGCCCTTCACCTCCTCATGCACGTGCTCAATCACGGGATAGCCCTGGTAGGTTTCGTCCAGGTAACTGCGGGCGTACAGCGAAGTGGCTTTGTGGTGCACGTCCGTGATTTCTCCTTGTGCATCTACCTGCCTGATGAGTCCTTTCAGCAGGCGGGCCCGGCTGACAAACCGGAACAGAAACACCAGGAACACCAGCGGGTTGATCACGACCACTACTACGCAGACCAAAACCATTACTTTGATGAGGCTGCCAATCAGTTCGAGCATATAAAACGGGAATAGTCCGTAAACATACTGCGGCTTACCCTGCCCGTGCGCGTGAACTGCGGCTTTATCTTACTCGCCCGGGGGATCGGGGCATTTCGTAACAATTTGCAACCCAGCCCCATCCCGTTGCCGTGGTGCCCCGGGCCGCGGCCGATCCCTCCTTCCTGGCACGGCCGCGCCTACCGGGGCTGAACGACCCTCTGCACCGGCACCCCAACGCCGCCCGGAACCGCCTTCGCGGCGGCCGAAAGGTCGGTCAGCGTTTTCATGAAGGCCACCAGGGCTTTCTTTTCCCGGTCGTCGAGGTTCAGCTCCTCGCCGGGCAATGTCTGGTTGGGCACGTCGAGGCCCAGGCCGGCGCCGCCGCCGTCGTTGTAAAACTCCACCACCTCTTCCAGCGTCCGGTACACGCCGTTGTGCATGTAGGGTGCCGTCAGGGCCACGTTGCGGACGGTGGGCGTCTTAAAGGCATTTTTGAACTGCGGAAACGCGTCAATGGCGAAGCGGCCGGGGTCGCCGTCGAGCCCCTTGCCGTCGGCCGTGGCCGGCACGCCCAGCACTTCCGACTCGGTGTGGCGGAAGGCGGGCGGCACGGTGCCGTTGAACAGGGGCATGAAGTGGCAGGTGCCGCACTTGGCCTTGCCCATGAACAGGTTGAAGCCCTGCACGGCTTCGGCCGTCATCGCCGACCGGTCGCCGCGCACGTACCGGTCAAACGGCGCATCCAGCGAGGTCAGCGACCGGACGTAGCTGGCAATGGCGTTCTGAATGAACATCGGCCGGATGCTGTCGGTCATTTCGCCGAAAGCCTCCTTGAACTGCGCCACGTAGGCGGGCTGCCGGTGGAGCTGCCGGACGGCCTCGGCCAGCGAACCGTGCATTTCCTCCTCATTTTCAACCACCTCAACCGCCTGGTGTTCCAGCGTGGTGGAGCGGGAATCGTAAAACTGGCCGTGCTGCAAGCCCGCATTGAGCAGCGTCGGGGCGTTGCGTTTGATGAACCGGCCCCGGGCAAACGAAGCGCTGCGGGGCAGGCCGTCGGTAAAGCCCTTCTGGGGCTGGTGGCAGGTGGCGCAGGAACGCGAGTTGTCCGACGACAGCAGCGGGTCGTAGAACAGCCGGGCACCCAGGGCTACCTTTTGGGGCGTGGCGTAGGACGCCGGGTCGGGGGCGAAAAAGTCGGGGTCAAAGGCGTCTTTGTCGAAGAGCGTGGCCGCGTCGCCGCGCAGGGCCCGCCGTTCGCGGAACGGTTCGTGGCCCAGGGCTCGCTGGTAGGCCAGCAGTCCGGCCGAAACCGGGTTGGCGTACCGGGTGATGAACGCCATGCGGTCGAACGTCTCGAAGCGGGGATGCGCCCCGAGGTACTGCCGGGCGGCCCGGAAGGCGTTTTGCA
>CADCTQ010000445.1 GCA_902805615.1 uncultured Cytophagales bacterium | reverse complement strand
TCGGGCTCCACGGTGGCCTCGCCCTGGAGGTTGAGGCGGTTGACGACGCGGGCCTTTTTGTCGTCCACGTTCTTTTGCAAATAGGCCCGCACCTCTTCCAGCGTACCGTCGGGGTTGGCCTTGGGGGCGTTTTTGTCGTCAATCTTTGCCTGCTCGTTCTGCCGGAAGCCCGGCTTTTCGAGTGACCAGGCGGGCACCCCGCGGCCGGGGTTGAGCAGGGAATCCCCGCGCAGTTCGGAAAAGGACATCGTGGCCGCGAACAGGAGGCGTTTGCCGTCGGGCGACCACTTGGGGCTGGCGGCGCCGTACTTGAGGCTGGTGAGTTGCCATGCCTCGCCGCCGTCCAGGCTGAGCACGAACACCTGCGGCTTGCCTTTCACGTTGCGCACGAACGCCACCGAGCGGCTGTCGGGCGACCACGCCGGCTGGCGGGCACTTTCCGGGCCCCGGGTGAGCACCCGGGAGGCGCCGGGCGTAAAGTCGGTGAGGTGGAGCTGCGAAATGTATTTGTACTCGTTCGGGTTTTCGGCGTCGGGCTCGATGCTGGTGACGGCGTACACGGCCTTTTTCCCGTCGGGGGCCACGTACACCGAGCCGAGTTGTTTGATGCGGGTCAGGTCGGTGGCCTGGATGGCGGGCGGACTGGTTTGGGCATGCAGGGACAGGGCCGTCAGGACCAGCAAAAAGCCGTGCAGGCACCAGGATTTGGTTCGGGTCAAAAGCATACGGTTGGCGGGGCAAAAAGGTGAATGGCGGCTCCAAAGATAGAAAGCCGCCGGCAATTGAGGCGGTTTGGGGTGGTTTTATCGTGCAGGGTGGCGGGGAAAGTGTAAGTCATCCCCCTGCCCCCTTCGGCCATCGCACCAGCCAGGCGTAAAAAAATCATCAACGCGGTGAATACAGCCTTCGTTCCGATTACGACGTCACTCCCCCACTAAGCAGGAGATTGCGTATTTTGAACCTCGGTGCTATTCCATACATTTCCGGCAACTTTTCTCCCTGCAACCATGCCCAAAAAAGCGTCGTACCCTCATTCCCCGCTCCTCCCCTCCTTTGCCCTGGCCCTGCTGCTCCTGGCCGTCAGCCCGTTGGCCGCCCAACCCCTGGCCGTGCACCCGCAGAACCCGCACTACTTCGTGTACGGCGGCAAGCCCACCGTGCTGGTCGGCTCCACGGAGCACTACGGCGCGGTCCTCAACGGGGAGTTCGACTACCGGACGTACCTGCGCACCCTCGCCCAGGACGGCCTCAACACGACGCGCCTGTTTACCGGCGCCTACTTCGAAGTGCCCGGCGCTTTCGGCATTGCCAACAATACGCTGGCCCCCAAGCCCGACCGGCTGATCCTGCCGTGGGCCCGCAGCAAGGAACCCGGTTACGCGCTGGGCGGCAACAAGTTTGACCTCTCGGCCTGGAACGGGGCGTACTTCGACCGGCTCAAGGACTTCATGACCGAAGCCAACCGGCAGGGCGTGGTCGTGGAGGTGTGCCTGTTTTCGTCGTACTACGGCGCCGGCTGGCCGCACAGCCCGTTCAACGCGGCCAACAACGTGAACAAGCTCCCCGCCATCGAACCCTTGAAGGCCAACACGCTGGACAACGGCGGCCTGCTGCGCCACCAGGAGGCGTACGTGCGCAAGCTGGTGCAGGAACTGAACGGCTTCGACAACTTGTACTTCGAAATCCAGAACGAACCCTGGGCCGACCTGAGTGATACGGTGCTGGTGCACAACGAGTACGTGAGCCGGAATGACCTGAAAGAGCCCGGTAACTACTGGAAAAATACGTTGCAGGTAGTCGCCAGGGCCGCCAACGACTGGCAGAAACACCTGGCCGGCGTGATCCGGGCCGAGGAGGGCCGCCTGCCCAAAAAGCACCTGGTTTCGCAGAACGTGGGCAACTTCCAGTTCCCGCTGGCCGAAGTGGACCCCAACGTGGCGGTGGTCAACTTCCACTACGCCGCGCCGGCAGCGGTGGGCCAGAATTACCACTTCAACAAGGTGATCGGGTTCAACGAAACGGGCTTTGCGGGCAAACGCGACGAGACGTACCGGCGGCAGGCGTGGCGGTTCATGCTGGCCGGCGGCGCCCTGTTCAACCACCTGGACTACTCGTTTTCGGTGGGTTCGGAAAACGGCCGGGATACGTCCTACGCGGCCCCCGGCGGGGGCAGCCCGGCCCTGCGCAAGCAGTTCGGCCTGCTCAAAAACTTCCTGCACAGCCTCGACCTGGCGGGCATGCGTCCGCAGCATCTGCCGCTCAAATCCGCCCGGGGGGCGTTTGCGCAGGGGCTCGGCAACGGCAAGGGGCAGTACGCCTTGTACGCGGAAGGGGTGAAGGGCTTTGCGCTGGTGCTCGACCTGCCGGCGGGGGATTACGCGGCCGAATGGCTGCACCCGGCTACGGGCCACAAAACGCCGTCTTCCTTCCACCACGCGGGCGGCGAAAAAGTTCTTACCGCCCCGGCCGGCCTGACGGAAGCAGCGGTTAAAATCACCAAGACGAAATAGTAGCCATCCCCCGGCCCCCTTGACTGCGTCGACCCCTTTGGGGTTCCCTTCCGCACAAGCTTACCCACAAGGGTACGGAGGCGTGAGCCGAACGTACCCAACGTAGTTGGGAGGCGTGAGCCGAACGTACCCAACGTAGTTGGGAGGCGTGAGCCGAACGTACCCAACGTAGTTGGGAGGCGTGAGCCGAACGTACCCAACGTAGTGCTGCGTACCCATCGCACGCGTAATACCCTTGCTACGGCACCGCCGAATACGCGGTCCCCCTTGTGCGGATGGTTGGCGGGTAAGGGAAGGGGGCAGGGGGATGACTTTGGGGCTTACTTCTTCGCTACTCACCTGGCATGGCCCTGACCACACGCCAGCGGCCATTTGCACACTACTTCACTCGCGGAATAGCCAAACGCAACCGCCCGGGTTCGTGGCCCGGGCGATTGCATACAAAGGAGGTTTGTGTTACACGTCGTTCACCGTACCATCTTATCCCGGCTGATCTCCCGTCTGACGTCTTACAGCTAATGTCTACACGTCGTAGGCGGTGCGGCTGAGGATGCTGCGGCCGAGGGTGATTTCGTCGGCGTATTCGAGTTCGCCGCCCACGGGAATGCCGCGGGCAATGGTGCTTACCTTGAGGTTGTACGGCTTGAGTTTCTTGGTGAGGTAAAAGGCCGTGGTGTCGCCTTCCATCGTGGGGCTGAGGGCCAGGATGATCTCGCTGATGCCCGTTTCGCGCAGGCGGTTGAGCAGCGAGTCAATGTGCAGGTCGGAGGGGCCGACGCCTTCGAGGGGGGAGATGATGCCGCCCAGCACGTGGTACAGGCCGCGGTACTGGGCCGTGTTTTCAATGGCCAGCACGTCGCGGGTGTCTTCCACCACGCACACCAGCGAACGGTCGCGGGTGGGGCTGGCGCAGATGGCGCAGGTGTCGGTATCGGAGATGTTGTGGCAGTGGCGGCAGTACTGGATGAGCGTACGCATGTTGGTGAGGGCTTCGGCCAGCGAAAGCGTGGCTTCCTCTTCGCGTTTGAGCAGGTGCAGCACGAGCCGCAGGGCGGTCTTCTTCCCGATGCCCGGCAGCTTGGCCATCTCTACTACCGCATTTTCGATCAGCTTCGAGGGAAAATTCATTTAACCAATTGATAATGGAAAATGGACAATTGAAAATTTTGACGGAACCTGGCCTGACGCACAGTGAAAAACAGCCCGGGTCCGTAGAAAGTAGAACAATTTCCGGGGCCTAATTGTCCATTTTCCATTGTCAATTTTGGATTTTTCTACAGCACTTCGGCGGAGATGCCGCGCTGGCAGATGGCGTTGCGCATGGGGGCCAGTTCGTCGAAGGCGCCCACTTTTACGGTGCACTTGCCCTTGTAATGGATGATCCAGGTGCACTGCTCGGCCTGCTCGGGGGTATGCTTGCACACTTTGATGAGCGTCTGGATCACGTGGTCAAACGTATTCACTTCGTCATTGAATACGATCAAATCGCGGAGCTCGTCTGTCAGGACGTCTTCTTCTTCAAGGACTTCAACGTCGGTACCGGGAAACATCTGCATAACTGTACTAGGATTGGGAGGAACGCTAAATTACAAAAAAAGTGCGTCCTCCGAAACAACAAATTTCACGAATTTGGGTTCCCTCAGGTGGTTTCGAGCAGCGGCAACCCCTCAATGTGGGCGGCCACCCGCTGCATGAGCCACATGGGCGTGGAAGTAGCCCCGCAGATGCCCACCTTGTCGCCCGCGCCGAACCAGTCGGCTTCGATTTCGCTTTCGTTTTCCACGAAGTAGCTCCGTTCGTTCTCGGCCTTGCACACGCTGAAGAGGGCCTTGCCGTTGGAGCTTTTCTTGCCGCTCACGAAGATGACCACGTCGTGCTCCTGGGCGAATTTCTGCAACTGCGGCTCCCGGTTGGACACCTGGCGGCAGATGCTGTCGTTGGCGTCGAATTCAACGGTCTTGCCTTCGGGGTTGGCGGCCTTGATGCGGGCCTCGATGAGTTCCTTCATGCGGTAGAAGCCCTTGGTGCTCTTGGTGGTCTGGCTGAACAGCGTGACCGGGCGGGTAAAGTCAATCTTGTCGAGGTCTTCTTCGGTGGTCACCACAATGGCCTTGTCGGCGGTCTGGCCGGCCAGCCCGATCACTTCGGCGTGGCCGCGCTGCCCGTAGATGACGATCTGGCCGCGCTGCGTTTCCATCTGGTCGAAGGCGTGCTTGACGCGGTTCTGGAGTTTGAGCACCACCGGGCAGGAGGCGTCAATGAGTTCGATGTTGTTGCGCAGGGCCAGCTGGTAGGTGGAAGGCGGCTCGCCGTGGGCCCGGATGAGCAGTTTGCAATCCCGCAGTTCCTGCATCTGCTCGCGGTCAATCACGCGCAGCCCCTTGTCGTAGAGGCGCTGCACTTCCATGCTGTTGTGCACAATGTCGCCGAGGCAGTAGAGTACCCGGTCGTGTTCCATTTCTTCTTCCGCCATCTGGATGGCGTACTCCACGCCGAAGCAATACCCCGAGTTCTTATCAATTGTTACTTCCATCTCTTTCGCGTAATATCCTGAATTCTCCTGGTCCTGAATGCTCCGGGTGATGCGGCGTCCCGGGCGGGGCGACGCACGTTCCGGCTACTGGTTAAACGTTTGCCGACTGGTTCCCGTTCGCCGGATTCACATCAATCATGCGGCTTTGGGCCAGGTTCACCACAAAATCCACCTGCTCTTCGGTGGTGATGTGGGTGGTGTCGAGTACGTACGCGTCGGCGGCCTGCGTGAGCGGGTTTTCGGCGCGGGTGGTGTCAATGCGGTCGCGGGTTTTGAGGTTGTCGAGGATTTCGTCCAGTTCCACGTATTCTTCCCGTTCGGAGAGTTCGAGCTGGCGGCGCCGGGCCCGCACCATCAGGTCGGCCGTCATGAAAATCTTCAGTTCGGCGGCCGGGAACACGAACGTGCCGATGTCGCGGCCGTCCATCACGATGCCTTTCTTTTGTCCCATGCGTTGCTGCTGCTGCACCATTTCGCGGCGCACCTGGGGCAGGGCGCTTACGTCGCTGACTTTGGCCGAAATGTACATTTTCCGGATTTCGTGCTCCACGTTGAGGCCGTTGAGGTACGTTTCGCTCTTGCCCAGGGCGGGGTTGTAGGAGAAGTGAATCTTGATGCTGCGCAGGGCGGCTTCCACCTCGCGGACGTTGGTGAGACTCACGTAATGCTCACAGAAATAGAGGGTTACGGCCCGGTACATGGCTCCCGTGTCAATGTACGAATACCCCAGGCGGGCGGCCACCGCTTTGGCCGTTGTACTCTTGCCACAGGCCGAGTACCCATCAATGGCAACGATGATTTTTTGCATGTAAGCAGTATACGGGCAGAATGCGCGAATGATTGCGCAAATATAGCAAAGCCCGGGGGAGCCGTACGGCCCGGCGGGGGGAGAATTGGAAAAACACAAAAAAGCCTTGCCCGACTGCAAGGGCGGGCAAGGCTACGGCCGGGCCGGGGGTTCCGTTATTTCCGGTAGGCGGAAGGCGTCCGGTTGGGCTGCTTCTTGTAACTCTTGGGCGTCCACGCCTGTTTCATCGGACTGTACCGGACGCATGATCCAAGGAAGGCGACCAGCAGAAGCAGGGTGGCGGCCAGGATAGCTGCTTTTTTCATGGGTAAATGTATCTTGTATGGACGTTACGTGAAAACTTCTTGTTCTTCCGCCTCGTAGGCTTTGCCGGGGGCAGAGGCTTGAAGAGGTTTAAAATTAAGGCCAAAGGCTCCCGTTGACAATGTAAAGGCTCCTTCTAACCACAGCATGTATGATTACACCAAATAATGCATCCCCCGGTGATTTCACCCTGCGCGGCCAGGTGGTGGACGTGGTCCGCGGCCGGATCACGGGCGGCGTCGTCCGCATTGCCGGGGGCCGAATCGCCGAGGTCACCCCGGCCGTCTCCCCCGCCACCAACCCGACCGGCCCGTTCATCCTGCCCGGCTTCGTGGATGCGCACGTGCACATCGAGAGTTCGCTGCTCACGCCGGCCCAGTTTGCCCGCCTGGCGGTGGTGCACGGCACGGTGGCTACCGTGTCGGACCCGCACGAGATCGGCAACGTGCTGGGCGTGGAAGGGGTAAGGTACATGCTCGAAAACGGGCGGCAAGTGCCCTTTAAGTTTTACTTCGGGGCGCCTTCCTGCGTGCCGGCCACGCCGTTCGAGACGGCCGGGGCCGAAATCACGGCCCGCGACGTGGAAAGCCTCCTGCAAATGCCCGAAATCCGCTACCTGGCCGAGATGATGAACTGGCCCGGCGTGCTGGGCGGCGACGCCGGCGTGCTGGAAAAGATCGCCCTGGCCCGGCGTTACCAGAAGCCCGTGGACGGCCACGCCCCCGGCCTGCGCGGCGAACAGGCCCGGCAGTACGCGGCGGCGGGCATCACCACGGACCACGAATGCTTTACGCGGGAAGAAGCCCTCGACAAGCTCCAACTCGGGATGCACGTGCTCATCCGGGAGGGCAGCGCCGCCAAAAACTTTGAGGCGCTGGTACCGCTGCTCCGCGACTTCCCCGAGCAGATCATGTTCTGCTCCGACGACAAGCACCCCGACAGCCTGGTGCTCGGCCACATGGACCAGCTGGTGCGCCGGGCGGTGGGCAAGGGCATTGACGTGTTCAGGGTGCTGCGGGCCGCCTGCGTGAACCCGGTGCGGCACTACGGCCTGGACGTGGGCCTGCTGCAACCCGGCGACCCGGCCGACCTGGTGGTGGTGCAGGACCTGAAACTGTTTAAAGTGCTGCAAACCTACATCAACGGGGAACTGGTGGCCGACTCGGGGCGCACGCGCATTGCCCCGGTCGCCAGCGAAACGCCCAACCGGTTCCACGCTTCTCCCCAAACCCCGCAGGCGTTTGCCGTGCCGGCGGGCCGCGCCGACATCCCGGTGATCGAGGCGATTGACGGGCAACTGGTGACGCGCAAGCTGATGGTGCCGGCGAAGGTAACCGACGGGCAGGTGGTGGCCGACGTGGAGAACGACATTCTCAAGATCACGGTGGTGAACCGCTACCGGGAGGCGCCGCCGGCGGTGGCTTTCATCAAGAACTTCGGGCTGAAGGAGGGCGCCATTGCCTCGTCGGTGGCCCACGATTCGCACAACCTCATTGCCGTGGGTACGGATGACGCGTCCATCTGCCGGGCCGTGAACCTGCTGGTGGAGGCCAGGGGCGGGCTGGCGGCGGTGACGGGTTCGGAGGAGAAAATCCTGCCCCTGCCGATTGCCGGGCTGATGAGCGGGGAAGACGGTTACGAGGTGGCCCGCCGTTACGAAGCCCTCGACAAGCTGGCGAAAAAGATGGGCAGCCGCCTCAAGTCGCCGTTCATGACGCTTTCGTTCATGGCCCTGCTGGTGATTCCTTCCCTGAAGCTCAGCGATAAGGGGCTCTTTGACGGGGATGCGTTCACGTTCGTGGCGTAGAAACATCGTGCCTTTGCTTCCTTCGACTTACTTTTCCACCCCCGTTTGGTCGCCCGGCTGAAGCACGGACCCCAACGTACCCAGGAAGGCTTCCCCCGCGGGAAGCCTTTTTCGTTGGGAGACAAGTGCTTGGGGGAGTCGCCAGCACCAAGATTGCACAACCTGGGTAATAATTATAAAAATTTGTAGAACTAACCGGGGTACGTGGTCGTAATAACCATTTGCAAGTGCTTGCAACAGGCTTGTGCTTAAAAATCCACTGCGCTTACCGATTCTGAGTTGTTACCACCCGCAATTCCTTACGTGCGTGTTCTGGTGCCGACCTCCACCGTTCCCTCATGGCCTTTCGGGTGATTACCGGCTGGCCCGGCATTGACGCCGGCCGTACCGCCCGGGCGAATTTTCACCATTGCTGTTGCATCCTTACCACCTAACTCACTGCATGTACAATGAAACAAACCATTCTATTGCTGCTATTCCTGTCCGTCACCCGGTACGTAGCAGGGCAGGAGCAACTCACCATTACCGGCAGAGTAACCAGCCAGGAAGACAACAGCCCCCTGGTAGGCGTCAACGTAGTGGTCAAAGGGTCCACGACCGGGACCCAGACGGACGCCGAGGGCAACTACGGGTTGAACGCCCCGGGTAACGCAACGCTGGTGTTCAGTTACATCGGCTTTACCCCCCTGGAAGTGCCCGTTAACAACCAAACCACCATCAGCCCGGTGATGGCTCCCGACGTGCGGGCCCTGAGCGAAGTGGTAGTGGTCGGGTACGGCACCCAGCGGAAGGCGGACGTGACCGGCGCCATCTCTTCGATAAAATCCGAGGACATTGCCAACCGGCCCGTGGCCAATGCCGAACAGGCCCTGCAGGGGAAAGCCGCCGGCGTGCTCGTCACCACCAACCAGGGCACGCCCGGGGCCGCCCCCAACGTGCAGATCCGGGGCACCGGCACGACGGGCAACAGCAACCCGCTCTACATCGTGGATGGCATGTTCGTGGATGACATCCGCTTCCTCAACCCCGGCGACATTGCGGCCATCAACGTGCTGAAGGATGCTTCTTCGCTGGCCATCTACGGCGTGAGGGGCGCCAACGGGGTGGTGATCATTACCACCAAAGGCGGCCAGCCGGGCAAAACCAGTTTCTCCTACGACGGCTACGCCGGCTTTACCCAGGTGCTCAACCGCATCGACATGGCCAACGCGAGCGAATACACCACGCTGATTACGGAAGCGGTTGCCAACACCAGGCCGGGTGATTTGCCTGGCGAATTTGGAAGAGGAGACACGGATTGGTTTGACCAGATTTTTCAGCGCGGCCTGATCCACAGCCACCAGCTTACCGCGTCGGGCGGCAGCGAAAAGATGACCTACAACATCAGCGGCAACTACTTTTCCCAGGAAGGCATCGTCAAAACCTCCAAGTACGACCGCTTTACGCTCCGCTTCAACAATACCTACCAGGCGACGGACTTCCTCAAGCTGGGCAATAACGTAGCCCTTACCTACGACCGGACGGCCAACGTGCCGGGCGGCGTCATCCAGACGGCTTACATGATGGACCCGACCGTGCCCGTGTACGACGAGAACGGGAATTACGGGTTCTCCCGCATCTCCAACGTGGGCAACCCCGTGGCGCAACTGGCCTACAACAACGACCGGGTACAGGGCGGCCGGATCGTGGGCAACATCTTCGGCGAACTTTCTTTCCTGAAAGGCTTTGCCCTGCGGTCGAGCTACGGCACCGACCTGAGCCTGTCGCGAACCAACGTGTACACGCCCGTGTACCAGGTGTCGGCTTCGCAGAACAACCGCCGCAGCCGCTTCGACAAAACGCAGCGCACCACGGCCAACTGGCTCTGGGAAAATACGCTTACCTACACCCGTACGATTAGCAACATCCACAACGTGACGGCTCTGGTGGGCTATACGGCCCAGCAGAACTTCTCCGAATCGCTGGGCGGCACGCGGTTCGACGTACCCGGCTACAGCCGCGACGTCCAGTACCTGCGCCTGGGCAACCCGGTGGGCCAGTCCAACACCGACGAGGCCGGCGTGTTTACCTACCAGTCGTACCTGTTCCG
>CADCTQ010000444.1 GCA_902805615.1 uncultured Cytophagales bacterium | reverse complement strand
ATGCTTGCCAGTAACAAGTATATACTCGCAACTCACAAAACTCCCGTTGCATTGCAACCAATTGCATTGTTGCCGCATACCGTGCCTATACCGAAATACCCGCAATAGTGTGTACGATCTACAGGAAGTGCGTGGCAGCCCGTTGACCTTAAACCGGATGTTGCAACCGGATTGGTAGCTTCCAACCCGCTGCCTCAAACGAAGGCAACCTGTTTCAATACGCGAATAAAGCACTATTCTCAAACGAAGGCAACCTGTTTCAATACGCGAATAAAGCACTATTTACCGGTTTAACCCAATTCATCGCTTCACGCATCCCCTACCAACCAGGACAAACCCGTAAACGATTGTTCGAGGCCCCCTTCACCACGCAGGTGCCCGGTATTCTTCTTACCGAGGTTCCTGTCAATGAATGGGTGCCCCTTTTTCGGCTTTTCATCACCCATGTCAATTGACAGAGATGCAATTACGGGCCCAACTGCCCCGGTGAAACACCAAAGCGGTAAGAAGCTGCGCATTGCCGGGTTCACCGCGAACCAAGCCGCGCTCAGGCAGGCTACCGTGGTCCCATCCGTAGCCGCACGTTGGCAATAAGCCGGAGTTGCGCGCCTGCCGGTTGGTCGCGTTGGCTTACAACTCCGCCACGAGTTGCCGCAACTTGCGGGCGTCGTGCACGGCGTTGCCCACGATGGTGTTGTTGAAAAATACCCACACCTCCTTGCCGTCGAGCAGCCAGTCTTTGACCATGAAGGCGTACCGCTCCAGCCGCTCGTCGGGGTAGGCCGACGAATACAGTTTTTCGTCGCCGTGCAGGCGCAGGTACACGGTGTCGGTGGTGGTCACTTCCAGGCCCGGGAACCGCTTGCCGGCGCTGGCAATCACGAAGGTAATGTCGTAGTCGCGCAGCAGGTCGAGGGCTTCCTCGCCGAACCACGACTTGTGGCGGGCCTCCAGGGCGAAGGTCTGGGCCGGGTACTTGTCGCGCAGCGTCCGGAAAAAGTCTTCGGCGGCGTAGCGGTCGAACTGGAAGCTGGCGGCAATCTGCACCAGCACCGGGCCGAGCCGTTCGCCCATCAGCAGGAAACGGGACATGAACTTGTCCAGCGGCTCATCCACGTCCCTGAACTTGCGGTTGTGGGTGATTTCCTGGTTCAG
This sequence comes from uncultured Cytophagales bacterium, assembly GCA_902805615.1. Taxonomy (GTDB): domain Bacteria; phylum Bacteroidota; class Bacteroidia; order Cytophagales; family 172606-1; genus CADCTQ01. The sequence continues at coordinate 8,940 of CADCTQ010000444.1, read as the reverse complement.
CTTGGGGGCGAATTTGAAACTGGCCGGCGTGATGTCAAGCCACTTCCCGATGGTCTTGCTCATGGTGAAATGGTAAAAGCTGCTGTTGATCTCCGTGACGTTGAACTGCGTGGCGTAGTAGGGGAGGTAGTCGGCCGACTTGAGTTCGGGCGGGTAAAAAATGCCCTGCCACCGGTAACTCCACCCCGACGTGCCAATGTAAAGACGGTCCATGCTGAAAAATTGAAAATGAAAAATGGGAAATGGAAAATGGGGTTGGCGTGGGTGAATTTGAATGGTAAGGGGGGACAAACCGGGAAAAGGGGGCTGCACGAAAGGCGTTGCGGGCTGGTAACCGGCTGACCCTGAATGGCATTAAAAAAGGCAGCCGTTGCGGGCTGCCCTTCTGCATCGTGGGCCGGCATTCCCGAAACGGAACCGGCCGGTGACGTGCCACTATTTTCAATTGTCAATTTTCCATTTACAATTGACTTAGTTGTCGGTAAGCTTCTTCTCAACGCGGTCGTAGGCGGTTTCCAGGTCGCTGAAGGCGGAGGAAACGCCGTCCTTGATCTCCTGCCAGGCGTTGTCGGCGGGCTTGTCGAGGCGGCTCAGTTGCTGGGTCAGTTTGTCGCGCTTGGCTTTCAGTTCGACCATGTCCTCTTTCATGTTGAGCTTGGACTTGTCGCCGGCCTGTTCGATTTTTTCGCTCAGTTGGTTGATTTTCTGGTCGAGGGTCTGGGCCTTTTCGCGGGTGGCGGAAGCAAACTGACTCCGCTCTTCCTTCACTTCGTCACCGGCCTCATCGGCCGCGTCTTCGGCGGCATTGCCAGCGTCTTCGGCTTTGTCTTCCACGTCGTCAGCGGCGTCTTTAACCTCTTCCTTCGCTTCCTTGCCGGCCTCTTTGGCCTCCTGCTTGGCTTCTTTGGCCTCGTCTTTGACCTCATCTTCATCAATCACCTCGATGCCATCGTTGCCGTTGGCATTGCCGGTGGTGTTGCGGGGGCCGCTACAGGCACTCATCCACAGGGAGAACGCCGCGCAGGCGATCATATACGTTACCTTTTTCATAGTGCTTTCCAAAAGTTGTTGTTCAATGATGTACTTCAATGGAGACTTCTACGAACGCCGGGGCCGGTAGGTTTTGGAATGGTGCGGAATAGCAGTCAATAGGCAATCGGCAGTAGGCAGTTGGCAATCGGCAACGTACGCGTATTGCCTACTGCTTACTGCCGATTGCCTATTGACCACTCTTTCTAATCAAACAGCAGCCAGTTGGCCCCCAGGGCGATGGTGCGGGGCTGGCCGGGGAAGTACGGGGAAGTGAAGTAGCCCGTTGCGTACACGAGGCCCTGGTTGACGTGGGCGAACTTGGCAAACAGCCGCACCCGGTTGATGCGGGCATTGGCAAACACCTCGAACAGGGGGTACGCCGGAATGGTGAAGTTGTGCTGGAGGTGGAACTGCCCGGTGGCCGGCATGTAGGCGTCGCCCTTGTAGTTGGACTTGTAATGCATTTCCACGCCCAGTTGCATGTAAAGGGCTTTTTTAAACAGGGGTCCTTCGGCAAACAGGCGAGAGGTGACGAAAAACGCGGGGATGCGGATCACGTCGGCCTGAGGGCCGCTGCGCAGGGTGTAGATGGCTTCGTGCTGCGTGCGGAGCAACTTCCACCGGTAATCGAGGCTCACCCCGGCGTACACCAGCTGGATGGGCGTGGACTCCTGCCGCGGAATGGCCTGTTCGTCGAAGTAGATGTAGTTGTCGAGGTTGGTGATGGTGAGGGAGGGCATGAAGGTCAGCGTGCCCGACTTGAGGATGACCGTGCCGAACAACTGGTCGGCGCGGGTGTTGCGGAAACCGCCGCCGGCACGGGTGGAATTGTTCCACCGCGCGTGGTTGCCAAAGGCCCGCTGCTGGATGAGGCTGGGCGAGTACACCACGCTGTTGTAGCCGCCCCGGAACCAGGGCGTTTCGATGGTGCCGTTGAGCCGGTAGTCCCGGAAGAGCATCAGTTCCCCCTCGGCCTGGAGGCGCAGCTTCGGGCTGAACCGGTACTGCGTCCAGAGGCCCAGGAACGTTTCGCCGGCCCGGCGCCGGGCGGTGACCGGGGGCAGGGGATTGGCGGCGTCCGGGGTGCTGGTGGCGGCCTCGTAGGTGCCGATCCAGTCGCGGCGGCGGACGTACGCCCGGTAGTTCCATCCCGACAGGGTACCCTTGAGTCCTGCCTTGTTCTCAAACACCGCAAACCGGGTGCTTTCCCTGGTGAGCGAATCGTTGAGGTAGTAGTTGGGGTAGAAGGGCCGGCCCAGGCCAGCCTCCGTTTCCGGGTTGCGGGGGTTGGTGTCGAGGAAGCGGTACTGCTGCACCTGCCGGTCGAGCACGTGGTACACCTGGAAGCCTTCGGCAAACTTGTACTGGTGGTATACGTGGTAGTTGAGCCGCAGGTCAATGGAGCGGGCCGTGCGGTTGATCTGGGCCTGGCCGGAGGTCGGGAAATCTTCCAGCAGGACCTCGTAGTTCGGGCGGCCCAGGGTGTCCAACGCCCCCAGGGGGAGCAGCCCGCCCAGGTCGTTGGACGTGTGGTTGAGGTGCGAGACGTGGGCCAGCACGTGGTACGAACTGTCGGGCGACTCGTAGCGGGAGTAGAACGCGAAGGAGTGGCTGTCAATGGCCCGGTCCTGTTCCCGGTTGTTGAAGGCAAACTGCAGGGACGAGGTGGGGCGCAGGTAGTTGAAACCGACGTTCCAGCGGGGCGTGATGTTGCGGCTGAAGTCTACCTTGAGCAGTTGCTGGGCCAGCCCGCCCTGCACGTAGTACAGGCTGGAGTAGGGCGACTTGGTATCGTAGTACCGGATGTCGGACGGGTACATGAAGTACGGGTTGTAGGCGTTGAACCCCGAGTACACCCCGATCTCGGTGGGCGGCGTGTAGAAGACCGGCCGGGTGGCCGTGCCCAGGTTGCCCAGGTCCACGTAGCGGTAGTTGTTGCCGCCTATGAAGTCGTAGCTGTGGAAGCGGTCAACGGTGGTATCCACGAAGTGATACTCCTCGCGGTCGGCCAGCAGGTCTTTTTCGAACAGGAAACGGGTGGTGGTGGGGCCGTACACCTGCTTGGTGGAGTCATCCAGGATTTGGGCCTGAACCAGGAGCGAAAACAGCAGCAGGACCCCGGTATATGTAAATTTCTGGAAAATCACGGCGCGAAGTTAACAAGAAACTAGAACCTGCCCCCGCCGCCGCAAACATTCGGCCAAAGTGGGGGAGAGTCGTAAGTCGCCAGTCGTAAGTCGTAAGGGGATCGGGAAGGAAGCGTTTCCAAGTACAGCTGACTGCGCCTGTCCGATGAGGGCCATCCCTGTGCTCCGGTGCAAGGATTGCCACAAAGTCACCAAGACACCAGGAAAACACAAAGGAACAGCCATGGTGAACCTTTGTGCCTCCGTGTCTTGGTGGCAAAGTGGCAACCCGGAAAATGGTTCGGAGTGGAGTATAGGTCATCCCTCAATGATCACCGTTGCGTTTCCCGGTGATGCCCGCCGAAAGCGTGGCCTCGCCCCGGCCGAGCCGCCCGGCCAGCAGGGTGCGTTCGGTCACGCGGCGCAGCGTCTGGTTGAGCAGCCGTACGTGTTTGCGCCGCGACACGTCCAGTTGCACGCCTTCGAGGCGTTCTTCGTACACCAGTTGGTCGGACAGGTCGTAGAACTTCACCACCGTGTGGTCGCGGGTGCGTTCGTTGGTTTCCACCACCCAGTAACCGGCGGGGTGGGTCGTTTGCGCAACGCTTTGCTCAATGCGGCCGGTCAGCAGGGCGGCGGTCAGGAAGAGGGCGGACAACAGGTTCGTTTTCATGTGGATACTGGTGGGTGTGGGTGTGAGAAATAATGCTTTACGACGCCAAAATAAGCCGCCCCAACACACGCCGCCCGGGTATTCGCCGGGCGCCGGCCCAACGCCGCCACACGACCGCCGGCCGCCGCCCGGGTGCGTTCGGCGGCGCTGCCCGTCGTTCGGCCCCGTTTTCCGGCCGTTTGTCTACAAAGGGCCGGAAAGGTGGATTTCGCGCGCGTTCTTTCGTACCTTCGGGTTGACCATCGTCCCGCGGCACTGGCATGTCATTGTTAGCGAAACAGTTTGTTTTTTCCGACGCCCCCAAACACCGGCTGGGCCGGCACCTGGCTTTCTGGGTGGTGTGGTGGCTGTTTTTCACCGTCATTTACGGCAGCCGGCCGATCGGCCCCGGGGCGCCGTTCCTGCTGGACTACCAGAGGGCGTACGCTTTCGCGGCCCTGGAGGCGCTGTTGTTTCTGCCGGGCCACATGATGTTCAGCTACGTGATCACGTACGTGCTCATCCCGTGGTTCCTGCTGCGGGGAAAGTACGTCTGGTTCTTCGTGGGCCTGCTGATCCTGATCCCGGCCAACGCCCTGTTTGCGCACCAGCTCACCACCTGGCTGGTCAACCCCATCCGCGTGCACCTGCTCATCCCCACGCCCCACGACAACTTTTACTACGGCCTGATGTCGGGGCTGCGGGGTGGTTTGCAGACGGGCGGCTTTGCGGCCATGATCACGCTGGCCAAGCACTTTTACCGGAAAGACCAGGCCACCCAGCAACTGGTGCGGGAAAAGCTCACGGCCGAACTCCAGTTGCTGAAGGCGCAGGTGCACCCGCATTTCCTCTTCAACACGCTCAACAACCTCTACTCGCTGACCCTGCTCAAGTCGGACCACGCGCCGGAAGTGGTGCTCAAGCTGTCGGCGCTGCTGCGGTACATGCTCTACGAATGCAACGCCCCGCAGGTGCCCCTCGACAAGGAGGTCCGCATGATGCAGGACTACGTGGAACTGGAAAGGTTCCGCTACGGCGACCGCCTCGACCTGGCCGTGAACGTGCGGGGCGACCTGGCCGGCAAGGGCGTGGCCCCGCTGCTGCTGCTGCCCTTCCTGGAAAATGCCTTTAAGCACGGCGTCAGCGAACAGCTCGACCAGGCCTGGATCGCCCTGGACCTGACGGTGAAAGGCGACCTGCTGAAAATGAAACTCATCAACAGCGTAAGCGAGGAGGCCCCGCTGCCCGTCCCGGACGCCGACTGCCACGGCATCGGCCTGCAAAACGTGCGCAAACGGCTGGAACTGCTCTACCCCGGCCGCCACGAACTCAAAATCCTCCGCGAAGCCGAAACTTTTATCGTCACCCTGACCCTGCAGGTGGAGAACGAAGACTGGAGGAAAGGAGACCGCAGACCGGAGAAATGGAGACCGGAGGAGGGATCGGGGACGAACGTTGCCGACACGCCGGCAGAGGTCAGCAGGATGAGGGGATAAAAGGGAAAAAGGAGGAGACGACCCGTGTGTGCCCTTGGCGTCTGCCCTTGGCGCCTTTGCGTGAAACTTTTTTCTCCAAAAAGACGCGATAAATCGAACATCGAACATCTAACATCGAAACCCAATGAAAATCCGCTGCCTGCTGGTGGATGACGAGCCGCCGGCCCTGGCCGTACTCCGGTCGCACATTGCCGCCGTGCCCATGCTGGAAGTAGTGGCCGGGTGCCACAACGCCATTGCCGCCTTCGAGGTGCTGCAAAAGCAGCCCGTGGACCTGATGTTCCTCGACGTAAAAATGCCCCAGCTGACGGGCACGGACTTTCTGCGTTCGCTGCGCAACCCGCCCAAGGTCATTCTCACCACGGCGTACCGCGAATACGCCCTCGACGGCTACGACCTCGACATCGTGGACTACCTGCTCAAGCCCATTTCCCTCGACCGTTTCCTGCGGGCCGTTCAGAAAGTGTACCGCCCCGAAAGCAACGGCGGGGTCACCATGCCCGCCCCGCCCCGCGAAACGACCCCCCACGCCGAGGCCGACCGCTTCCTCTACTTCCGCGCCGACCGCAAGATGGTGAAGGTGATGGTGGGCGAAATCCTCTACGTGGAAAGCCTCAAAGACTACGTCCGCATCGTGACCCCCACCCGGCAGATCGTCGCCAAGCAAACCATCACTTCCCTCGAAGAAATGCTGCCCGAAGACGCCTTCCTGCGCATTCACCGCTCCTTCGTGGTGGCCCGCACCAGGATTGACTCCTTTTCCCCCAACCACGTAGAGGTCGCCGGCAAAGAACTCCCCATCGGCCGCCACTACAAGCACGACGTGGAACGAATCCTTCGGTAAAGGAGACCGGAACGAACGGAGACGGGAGACGGGAGGAGGCGTGCCCGTGCAAAGCGAAACAGGATGGGGCAGTGCGGGGATGTGGGGCAAAGGCGCACAGAACAGGCAAAGAAACAGAAGGTGCGCACCGCGGGTAGTTGTCGCGACGCGACTCTTTACCGCGATACGATGCCTTCCCGCGACGCGATCCTTCTGTTTCTTTGCCTGTTCTGTGCGCCTTTGCCCCACATCCCTGCACTGCCCCATCCTGTTTCGCTTTGCACGGGCACGCCTCCTCCCGTCTCCGTTTGTCCCGTTTTGGATATTTTTCACAGGAATCTGACTTTCTTCGATTTAATTTTATATTCCTGGTTCAAATTTTATCTTTGCGGGGCTTTAAAAAAACAACCCCTTATTGTACCAACCTTTTTCGTATGTCTAATATTCTCTACCTAGTGCCCCTATTCGGAGTAGTGGCGTTGATTTACACCTTTATCCGGTCCGCGTGGGTGACCCGGCAACCCGCCGGCGACGCCAAGATGACCACCATCGCCGGGTACATCGCCGAGGGCGCCATGGCCTTTCTCAAAGCCGAATATAAGGTGTTGACCTACTTTGTGGTCATTGCCGGCATCCTGCTGGGAATATTGTCCATGACCAACGAACGGTCATCGCCCATCATCGTGGCGGCCTTCGTGATCGGCGCCGTGTTTTCGGCCGTGGCCGGCTTCATCGGCATGCGCATTGCCACCAAGGCCAACGTCCGCACCGCCCAGGCCGCCCGGACTTCCCTGGCCAAAGCCCTCAACGTCTCCTTTTCGGGTGGTTCGGTGATGGGCATGGGCGTGGCCGGCCTCGCCGTGCTCGGACTCGGTACGCTGTTCATCATTTTCAAATATTACTTCTTTGACCGGCTGGGCGCCACCGACCCCAACGGCCTCGAAATGGAGCGGGCCCTGGAAGTGCTCACCGGCTTCTCGCTGGGCGCCGAAAGCATTGCCCTCTTTGCCCGCGTGGGCGGCGGTATTTACACCAAGGCGGCCGACGTAGGCGCCGACCTCGTGGGGAAAGTAGAAGCCGGCATTCCCGAAGACGACCCCCGCAACCCGGCCACCATTGCCGACAACGTGGGCGACAATGTGGGTGACGTGGCCGGCATGGGCGCCGACCTTTTCGGCTCGTACGTGGCAACGGTGCTGGCAACGATGGTGCTGGGCCGCGAGACCATCGCCCGCGACGAATTCGGCGGACTTTCCCCCATCCTGCTGCCGATGCTGATCGCCGGCCTGGGCATCATCTTCTCCATCATCGGTACCTTCTTCGTGCGCATCCCCGAAAACGCCGTCGCGGATACGGGCGTGGTGCAATCGGCCCTCAACCGGGGCAACTGGGGTTCGATCATCCTCACGGCCATTGCCTCCTACTTCCTGGTGATGTGGCTGATGCCCGAAACGCTGACCCTGCGCAGCATCGAATTCACCCGCATGGGTGTGTTCGGGGCCATCATCCTCGGCCTCGTGGTGGGTACGCTCATGAGCATCATTACCGAATACTACACGGCCATGGGCAAGCGGCCCGTGCTTTCCATCATCGAACGTTCTTCCACCGGCCACGCCACCAACATCATCGGCGGCCTGGCCGTGGGCATGGAATCCACCGTGCTGCCGATCCTGGTGCTGGCCGCCGGCATCTACGGCTCCTACGAACTGGCCGGCCTCTACGGGGTGGCCATTGCCGCCGCGGGCATGATGGCCACCACCGCCATGCAGCTCGCCATTGACGCCTTCGGTCCCATTGCCGACAACGCCGGCGGGATTGCCGAAATGAGCGAATTGCCCAAGGACGTGCGCGTAAAGACCGACATTCTCGACGCCGTGGGCAACACGACTGCCGCCACCGGCAAAGGCTTTGCCATTGCTTCGGCGGCCCTCACCTCGCTGGCCCTGTTTGCCGCGTTCGTGGGCATTGCCGGCATCGAGCAGATCAACATCTACAAGGCCGACGTGCTGGCCGGCCTCTTCATCGGCGCCATGATCCCGTTCATCTTCTCCTCGCTGGCGATTGCCGCCGTGGGCCGCGCCGCCATGTCGATGGTGCAGGAAGTGCGCCGCCAGTTCCGCGAAATCCCGGGCATCATGGAAGGCACCGGCAAGCCCGAGTACGACAAGTGCGTGGCCATTTCCACCCAGGCTTCCATCCGCGAGATGATGCTGCCGGGCGCCATTGCCCTCATCGTGCCGATCATCATCGGCTTCCTGTTCGGTCCCGAAGTGCTGGGCGGCCTGCTGGCCGGCGTGACGGTGAGCGGCGTGCTGATGGGCATGTTCCAGTCCAACGCCGGCGGCGCCTGGGACAACGCCAAGAAGTCGTTCGAAAAAGGCGTGGTGATCCACGGCCAGACCTACTACAAGGGTTCCGAGCCGCACAAGGCCTCCGTGACCGGCGACACCGTGGGCGACCCCTTCAAGGATACCTCCGGCCCGTCCATGAACATCCTCATCAAGCTGATGTCCATCGTTTCGCTGGTGATTGCCCCCTACATCAGCGAGGGGCCGGCCGAAGCCCCCGACACGGAAACCAAAATCAAGAGCCAGCCGCAGACCGAGATTACGCTCAAAGCGGCCGAGGCCAAGAAGTAGTCCCCGCATCGCGGTTCCGCAAAAAACCATTTCCCCGCCGGAAGTGGTTTTTTGCTTTTTAGAGACCTTTCGGGTTTCTGAAACCCGGAAGGTCTTTATCACCCGGAAGGGCTTTTTTCCGAAACGTCATCCCTAAAAGTGACCATTTACCTTGCGAGTTGCCGGTAATCCC
>CADCTQ010000443.1 GCA_902805615.1 uncultured Cytophagales bacterium | reverse complement strand
TGGCGGTGATGGGCGATAAAAAGCTGTTTCGAAAAGTTGCCCTGCTGTTTGCAATAGCCCTGGCCGGCGGCCTGCTGGTGTTGTTTCTGTGGCCCGACAGTCTGCTGATTGATTAATCATTGCTCCGGCGGCCTTGCTTAGGCTTGCTGCCGGTAATCACCGCACAAGTACGGATTTTGCGCGAAAACTACGGATTTGGATAACCTCTTGCTTTGCCGCTACGTCCATGCACGAAACCGGAAGGAGCACTACAGGGTTGGTCTGCAGGGTTGGTCTGGAACGTTGGGCGGCCCCTTGTGGCGATTGTGTGACCCTTAACCTTTCCCCTATGTCATTCCACTTTGAGCAGTACGAAAACGAAGGCCGGGCGTACCTGAAGGACCTGGCCCGGCAACTGGGCCATCCCGGCGAGGAGGGCCGTACCCTGATGATTGTCCGGTCGGTATTACAGGCCCTGCGCGACCGCATCCAGTTGCCCCAGTCACTGCACCTGCTGGCGCAACTGCCGGTGTTCCTCAAAATCCTCTACATCGAGGGCTGGAAGTACCGCGAAAGTCCGCTCCAGGGCGACACCCTGGAGCAGTTTGCCGATGCGGTAAAAGTCAACCAGCTCTTCCACGGCGAAACCCAGTTCGACTGGCCCGAGCACACCGGCTACCTGGTTACCGTCGTGCTCCAGTCGCTGCGCCGCTACGTGGACGAAGGACAACTGGCGGACGTGATTGCCGAACTGCCGACCGACCTCAAGCGGGTATTTGAGGCAGGTACGCCCGGCGGCCAGGCGAGTTAGCACGGCCTTCCTCCTGGTCCATTGGCAAGTGGGTCCCGGATTGCCGGTCCATCTACTGCAAGTGACTTTTGGAGAGGAGCCGGAGCAGGAAGCACGGCAAGCAGTACGAGCAAGGCGAGCAGAAAAACTTTTCCTTACGGCAAACATTCATCCTTCAACCCCTTATTCCTATGCACATGTCTATCCTGCAAAACACCCTGCTGCGGGCGAAAAAAAGCCTGCACCAGGCCTGGCACAGCCGCCGTTCCCTCCGCTATCAACTGCTGGCCGCCGTGCTTGTGGTATCGGCGTGTACCGAGATTCCCGAGCCGATTGTGGATGAACTCGTAAAGCCCACTGGTCCCAAACCCGCCTGGGCGCCGGACATTGATCCCCAAATGCTGGCCGTAATCGAGCAGTTGCAAAGTTTCAACACTCCGCCGCTAACTACCCTTTCTGCCCAGCAGGCCCGCAAGGCCCCTACCCCCACGGATGCCGTGGAAAAACTGCTGCAGAAGAATAATATTACCCCCGCACCGCCCAACGTTGACATTAGTCACAAAGTGATTCCCGGCCCGGCTCCTGAAGGCATTCTGGTGCGGATCTATACGCCCAAAAATAGCGCGGGACCATTTCCGGTGATTGTCTACTACCACGGCGGCGGCTGGGTGATTGCCGGTCTGGACACTTACGAGCCTTCGGCCAGCGCCCTGGCCGATAAATCCGGCGCCATTGTGGTATCGGTAGCCTACCGACAGGCGCCCGAGCACAAATTTCCCGCCGCACACGAAGACGCTTTTGCCGCCTTCCGGTGGGCCCTTGACAATGCCGCTTCCATCAACGGGGATCCCAAAAAGGTAGCCACGGCCGGGGAAAGTGCCGGGGGCAACCTAGCCGTTGCCGTGGCCCTGATGGCCCGGGAACGCGGGGTGAAATTGCCCGTTCACATGCTGTCGGTGTATCCAATCGCTGACGGCGATGTGCAGTCGCCTTCCTACGATCAGTATGCCAGTGCGCTTCCCCTGAACCGGCCGCTGATGCAGTGGTTTTTTGACAAGTACCTGCGCAACGCCGCCGATGCGGAAGATCCGCTTATTTCCCTCATTGAGGCGGATTTGGATGGGCTGCCGGCCACTACGGTCATCAATGCCCAAATTGACCCCCTGCTCCACGAAGGCGGCGTGCTGGCCGAACGCATGGCGGCGGCGGGGGTACAGGTGAAGCGGGAAGTGTACCAGGGCGTCACCCACGAGTTTTTCGGGATGGCCGCCGTGCTGGACCAGGCCCGCAAAGCCCAGAGCCTGGCAGCGGACGAATTGAAGAAAGCCTTTGCGGCGGTAAAATGACGCCCTTTACCGGCGCAGCAGCGGAATGGGCCTGACTTTGACACCAGGTGCCTCCGCCGTCGAGTGTAAGAAAAAGCGTAACCCGAAAGGTTGCGCTTTTTCGTGCCTGCCTTGCTGGTTTACCAGCGCCGCCCACAACCAATTGACGCTTTTTCCGTCTATAACCATCACGCGTTCGCATTACATCCACCTTCGCCCCTGCCCGTCTTTGTCACCCGCGTCCACGCGTTGGAATCCGTCATGAGGTACCGCTCTCGGCTTTTTTTGCGTACCGGCTTGTGCCTCCTGCTTTGGGCAGCCTGGAGCAGCCGCGTGCACGCCCAGCAATTTACCCTGAGCGGCAACATCGCGGATGCTCTGAGCGGGGAAATGATCATTGGCGCTACGCTCAATGACCAGCCTTCGGGCAAGGGCACGGCCACCAACACCTACGGCTTCTATTCCCTGACCCTGCCCGCCGGGGCGTACATCTTCACGGTGCAATCACTGGGCTACCAGACCCTGACCGACACCGTGCGGTTGCAGGGCAACCTGGTGCGGGATTTCAAGCTCACCCCCGTGGCGGTACAGCTCCGGGAAGTAGTGGTAGAGGCGCAAAACGATGACGCCGGGGAAGACGCGGCCTCTCCCCGGATAGGCGTAGCCCGCATTCCCCTCCGGCTGCTGGCTTCGGTGCCGGCCATTGGGGGGGAGGCCGACGTGGTGAAACTGGTGCAACTCATGCCCGGCGTCATCCAAGGGGTAGAAGGCACCACCGGTATGTTCGTACGGGGGGGCGATGCGGATCAGAACCTGATTCTGCTCGACGAAGCGGTGGTCTACAACGCCTCGCACCTGTTTGGTTTTTTCTCGGTATTCAATCCCGAAACCCTTAGAAACGTCACGTTGTTGAAAGGCGGCTTCCCGGCCAATTACGGCGGGCGGCTCTCCTCGGTGCTGGACATCCGCATGAAGGAGGGCAATAACCAACGATTCAGCGCGGAAGGCGGCATCGGCCTGCTAAGCTCCCGGGTAACCCTGGAGGGACCCATCCTCAAGGACAAGGTTTCATTCATGGTAGCCGGCCGGAGGACCTACGCGGACCAGGTAGCCAAAGCCGCCGGCCGGCGCGTGCCGTACTACTTCTACGACCTCAATGCCAAGGCCAACTTCCGGATCTCCGACCGCGACCGGCTCTACTACAGCACCTACTTCGGCAATGACGTGCTGGACCTGTCCACTACCCGCCGGGATTCGGCCAACGCCGAAGACAATGTGCTGGACTTTGGCTTTACCTCCGGCAACTACACCAACACGCTGCGGTGGAATCACATCCACAGCCAGAAGCTGTTCGCTAATATTTCGCTCATTCAAACGCACTTCCGCTATAACGTGGAGGGGCAGTTCGCCGGCAGTGCCTTGCTGGCCCAATCCAGCATCAGTGACATCGGCGTGAAAGCCGACTATACCTACTATAAAAATACGGCCAACCAGGTAAGCTTCGGCGGATCGGTGGTTCGCCACGCCTTCCGGCCCAACCTGGTAAACACCAGCGGCAACCTCACCGAATTCGTTGTGTCGCACGGCGGCCGGTTGCTGGCTACCTTTGAGTCGGCCCTGTACCTGTTGCAGGAACGGCAATTTAACGCGCCGTTCCGGGTAAACTACGGTCTGCGGCTGTCGATGGCTAACGTGGCGCGTAAAAATTACTTCGGCGCCGAGCCGCGGCTGGCAATCAGCTACCGGCTGGCGGGGAATCAGGCCCTGAAGCTGGGATTTTCGCGCATGAAGCAGTACATGCACCTGGTGTCCAGTTCCGCTTTCTCGCTGCCCACTGACCTGTGGTACCCGGTCACCGACAGCATCCGGCCCCAGGCTGCCGACCAGTTTTCACTCGGGTACCACAAGCGTTTCGAAAAAATGCAAACGGCCTTTACCGCCGAAGTGTATTACAAGCACCTGCGGAACGTGATCGAGTACCGCCCGGGCGCCCAACTCCTGCTCAACAACAACTACGCCCGCGAACTGATCGCCGGCCGGGGACAATCCTACGGCCTGGAGTTACTCCTGCAGCGAAACACGGGCCGGCTCAGCGGCTGGATCGCCTACACCTTATCCTGGTCGAGGCGGCAGTTTGCCGAAATCAACCAGGGCAACCCTTTCTTCGCCCGCTACGACCGGCGGCACAACGTGGCCCTGGCAGGCGCTTTTGAAATCAGCCGCAGGCTCACCTTTTCGGCTACCTGGGTGTTTCTTTCCGGGGCCCGGTTCACCCCGCCGTCGGGGCAGTTTCTGGTGCCCAACCCCGGGCTGTACGGGGTGGAAATACTGCCCGTGTATCCCTCCCGCAACAGCGTGCAACTGCCCGCTTCGCACCGGCTGGACGTAAACCTGGTGATCAAACGGAAGCCCGGCCGGAAGTGGTCGGGGGAATGGCACCTGGGCGGGTACAACGTGTATAACCGCGCCCAACCCTACCGGGTTGAGGTGGGCCGGGATGCCGGCGGCAACTACCGGTTCGAAGCCCGGGGACTGTTTGGCTTTATTCCTTCAGTGGCGTACAACTTCAAATTTTAGCGATGAAAACGATCCTTCCAGCAGTTGCGTTGGGTACGGCGGCGCTGCTGCTTTCCTGTGAGCCCCAGCCGATTCCCATCACCCTGGCAGCCCCGCCCGTTAAACTGGTCGTGGCTTCGCAGCTGATTCCCGACCGGATCGTGCTGGTAAGCCTTACCCGTACTTTCGGCACGCTGGAAGGGGCCGCGCAGCGGGACTCGCTGACGGATGCCTTCCTGGAAAAAATCCTGGTAGACAGCGCCCTGGTAACGGTGCGCCACCAGGATCAAGTGGATACGCTGCAAATGCTTTCGCCCGGGATTTTCGCCGGCGCCAACCTGCGGCAAAGCGAAAACGGCAGTTATACGCTGGATGCCCGTGACTTCCGCACGGGAGAAACAATTACGGCGACTTCGGTGCTGCCGCCGCCGGTCCGGTTTGACCGGGTGGAGCCCGACATTGTGTACGCGGACGGCCAGGTAAGGGTAGACGTCAGTTACGCGTTCCGGGACGATCCGGCGGTAAAAAACTGGTACCTGGTAAGCTATTACAAAAAAGTAAGCCTCAGCCGAGGCCAGCCGGACCTGAGCAATTACTACGGGCGGGGCAGCAACCAACTGGTTGAGTTTGACCTGGTCAGCGACGAAAACCTGAAAGACCCGGACTATGCGGCGGTCCGGAAGCTGGAAGAGGTAAACGTGAGCGACACCATTGCCGTTTCCGTCTCCAACATCAGCCAGGGGTATTACGCGTTCCTGAGCCTCTACAAACGGGCCGGCAACGTCATCACCCGCATTTCCGGCGAACCGGTTGACTACCCCACCAACGTCGTGAACGGCTACGGCTACTTCAACACCCACCTGCCCGACATCCGTTTTTTTGACCTCAACAAGTACGACTGAGGGGCTGAAAAAAAATAGCCTGAACGAAATAAGCGGGAGAACTCCCCTGCTTTCGTTCAGGCTACCGGGCGGCAGCAATTTGCTTAAGGCTTATTTACTGCTGACGGCCGATTTGCTCACCTTCCAGATTACGCCCGTGTTGGGTACGTATTCGTAGGGTTCGCGTCCCTGGCGCAGGGGATTGATCTTCACCACGCCGTAATCCACAATGTACATGGCCCCGTCGGGACCAAACTTCACGTCGAAGGGACGCTCCAGGCCTTCCCCGACCTTGCCCTGCATGGAGGCCGGTCCCGGCTGGCGGTTGCTGACAAAGGCCGCCAGTTGCTTGGTTTGCGGATCAACCCGCACGATGCGGTAGCCAACCGGGCGCAGGTCCGTAGGATCGGTGGGCGGCGTCAGGTCGCCCCATTCGGCGATGAAGAGCTGCCCGGCAAAGTCCTTCCAGGATGCCGGCGCGACATCGAGCAGGGAGGGAGACGAATGGAACGGGTGCTTGCCTACGACCAGCGCGGGATCGGGCGCCTTGAGGCCGCTGGCGGCGTGGTCAATGACAAAGCCCAGGTCCTTGCCCTGGAATTTGCCGTCTATGTACACGGGCGCCTGCAGGTTGTCTTCCACCTCAAACTTACCCATGGTGAGCGGTTCGAGGCCTGAGGAGTAGTCAGGGAAGCCGTACCAGGTGCCCTTTACCACCTTGTAAGTAGGGTCCAACTGGTCGCGCACCGGCCGCGAGCCGCGGATGTCGTAGCCGTTTACGGCCGTGTACATATCCCCCGTAACGGGGTTCCAGGCCAGACCAATCACGTTGCGCAGGCCCCAGGCCACCGTCTCCAGCGTGCCTTCGGCGTTACCCGGGTCGAAGGAAAGAATGGCCCCGCCCGGTTTGTTGGTGCCTTTGATCACTTGGCCGGGCTTGGTAGACGTGCCGAACGGGACGTAAGCGCCGGTGAGTACCGAATCGCTCATGTTGTCTTTGGTGCGAAAATCAGCGTCTTTGAAGTTTTTGCCCAGCAGCACGATGTCCTGGGCGGCAGTGGTATGCACATTCGGGCTGCGCGTGACGAAGGGAGCCAGGTCCGGGCCCACTACGCCCGAATTGCCGGCTGGTCCGGTGGCCAGGTACATCTTCCCGTCGGGTCCCGCCTTGATGTCGTTGAGGGGGTGTTCCGCCTGGGAGTCAATGAAGCCGCCCAGAATTTGCGTGACACTGCCGCCGTCGTGCGCCACGCGTGAAACCGAACCCGTCAAATCTTCGGCCCGGTGCGTGATGTAGAACGAGCCCTTGTGATGGGTAAATCCTACGACCGGGGCTACCACCCCTTTTGCCGTCAGATTCACCACTTCCGTAGTCTTACCCGACTCTACGCGCAGGATGCGGGCCGGGGAGGGCTCGGGCAAAAAGCCGCCGCCCGCTTCCACCACGTACATCTTTCCATCGGCATCCCAGGCCAGGGACGTGGGAAAGCTCAGGTTGCCCACTACTTTTTCAATCTTGTAGCCTTGCTGCACCTGCACCAGCGGGTAATCCTTCACGTCATCGGGCAGGCGATCCAAAAAATCATCAATGGCTTCGCAACCCGAAATCGCCACGGCAATGCCCAAAAAGGTTACCAATGAAAATGCCGGAACCGCCGGGTGAAAGTTTGATTTGACTTTAGGCAGGTTTTGCTTCCACCTGCCGGTGATGGCTGAGAATAGGTCTTTTTTCATGAGTTGTAAGTGGTTTATGGATAGTAGGGCAGCAGATCAGGCAAGCATCCCCAATCAGGCCAGGAAAAGCGAAGCAATGGCCGTTACTTCCTGGCGGGTCAACGGTTCATCGAAAGATTCGGAGACGTCGAACCGGTCGTACGCAGTAACCGTAGTCAGGTTAACGCCGCCCTGCGTAACCTGGGCCTCGCCCTGGTAGACCGGCTGGGTTTCCGCCGGCATCCCTTCTCCTCTTTCGTCGAGCAGAATCCAGCCTTGCAGCCCCCGCAGCCTCCTGATCCGGGCCGCGTGGCGCGCCTCCACGGAATGTATTTGCAGAGCGGCCCGCAGGATGGTGTTATGCCCCATCAGGTTAGGCGCCTGCCCTTTGTAGGCCCTAACGCCGGTATCTTCAAACGCCTGCGCAATGGCCAGAAACTGGCTGTACCGCTCGAAGGGCGCGAACCTGCCCTTGGCCGTATAATCGAATTCGGGTTTTTCAATGGGCTCTCCCCCCAATGAACGGATGGTGTTTTGCAGGAACTGCACCTGGTGGTTCTCGTTCTTGCTGATCTGGCCGAACACGTCCCGCTCGAAACCGGGCGGAATCACGCCCGACTCCAGGCCCAGGGTATAAAAAGTGCTGTCGAGGTATTCCAGCAACAGGGCAAAATTGAGAATGTCTACTACCGTATCCGTACCAGCTACGGCCTTTTGCGCCGTAAGTAGCGTAGTGGCGCCCAGGGGCACGGCCCCGGTAGCCAGTTTTTTGCCGAAGGCTCCCAGTTTCTCAAAAACGTCGCGCCGGCTCATCCCGGCCGCCGGTTGTTCCGGCCCGGCGCCTTGCGCAGCAATGGACTGGGTAAGGTTGAATATATTCATGGGTAAGGCTGGGTTAGGGAGGAGGTTACATCAACCGGCTGGCGTCGATACTATAAGCGATAAAGGGAGCGGCGGCGGCAAGCACCTGGGCCGGCGGAAAAGCGCGGTCCAGCCCGTTGGCGTCGATCACGTCGTCGCCGGCAAAAGAAGTGTGGTCCGTGAAGGCAGGATCGTAGTTGCCCACGATCTCCCGGATGTAAGAGGCGTGCCGGGCTTCTACCGATACGATTTTGCCGGCCAGGATCAGGTTTTCGGCTTTGGTCAGCAGTTCGCCGGCCCCGTTGTAAGCGGCAACGCCCAGGTCCTCGAACGTCCGGGCCGTCTGGAGCACCTGGTTGCGGTTATTGAAGTTGATGGACCTGAAGTCGAACTTCAGGTCCGGGATGGCATTCTTGCCCAAAATGGCCTTAAAGAACTCCCGGTGAATCACCTCGTGCTTTTGAATGTCCATGAAGAACAGCCGGTCCTTCTCGGTGAGCCGGCCCATAAAGACACTGTTGGCTACTGCCTCCGTGTAAAAAGCGGCTTCCAGTTGCTCCAGCGTGTAGGCATAGTTGAGTACGCCGATGTCATCGCCCGTCAACTGGATAATCTGGTTCACCGACTCATTGGGAACTTTGCCCAGTATTTCATCCAGGGCAGTGTCGCAGCCGGATAGCAATACGGCGGTAGAAGCGGTAACCAGGCCCGCCGAACGCAGGAAAGACCGGCGCTTGGAAAGATCAGGCGTTCGGGCCGTCTCCTCACTTTGCGCTTGGGGAAGAGGTTTGTGCATAATCGTAAGGGTAAATGGGTGGCAAAGAATTTACGATCTTGAGAGGCTGCCCGGAAAGAAACATAGTACCTACGCTACGTGTCACGCGGTTGGATTTCAATGAACAAAGCATCCGAAGGCGATTATTTGAATAATTATAATTAAAAGCAGGAAAGCGAAGGATTACGGCCTTTACCAATCGCTTTTACACGCTGCATTTTTTCCTGTTCTCCCGCAGATTCTACAACAATTCTAAAAAAGTTATTCACTAAAAATTCTTCGAATAATTGCATCAATTCTTTTCATGGCACCGAAGGCGCAAAAAAAACTTCGCAAAGTTTCTCAACAGCGGAAAAGACCAGCCCCGGGCGCCGAGCCGGAGTTGGTCTTTTCCGCTGCCCTATGATGGGGGGCAAGGGCAGTTGGCCGAATAAGCAGGCAGCCGGATGCATTTCTAATGAGCGCCGGCCGGGCGGCTTCTTCTTTCGTCAAACGCGGCTTTGAGCCCGCCGGCAGCCTCTTGCAGGGCATCCTTGGCAGTGTCTACCACGCCGGCAAGGCCAAAGAACTCGTGGATCATGCCGTCGTAGCTGACTTGTTTGGTCTGGACGCCGGCCAGTTGTAACTGGCGGGCGTATGCCTCGCCTTCGTCTCTGAGCACGTCGTACTGAGCCGTAATCACCAGCGCCGGCGGCAGGCCGCTTAAACTGTCGGCCCGGATTGGGGAAGCGTGAGGGTTCTGACCGGAGGCCTCATTGGGCAGGTAGTGGTTCCAGAACCAGCGCATCATGGCCGCATTGAGGGGCTTGCCATCGGCGTTCTCGTGGTAGGACGGCGTATCGAAGGCGTGGTTAATGACCGGGTACACCAGCAGTTGGAACACCGGCATCTGCCCGCCCTGCTCCTTGCTGATCAGGCACGTTACGGTGGCTAGGTTGCCGCCCGCACTCTCGCCGCCCACGGCGACCAGCCCGGCAATGCCGTTGAGCAGGCTCGTGTTTTGCATCACCCACTGGGTAGCCGCGTAGGCGTCTTCCACGGCGGCCGGAAACTTATGCTCGGGCGCCTGCCGGTAGGCTACCGATACCACTACGCACCCGGCTGCATTGCACAGGGCCCGGCAGGAAGGCTCGTACACGTCCAGACTCGCAATCACCCAGCCGCCCCCGTGGAAGTACACCAGCACCGGGAAAGGGCCCTCGCCTTCGGGCGTGTACACCCGGGCCAGGAT
>CADCTQ010000442.1 GCA_902805615.1 uncultured Cytophagales bacterium | reverse complement strand
TGTCGCTGGTTTGTTTTGTCCCGCAAAGGTACGCAAAGCCGGGGAAGCGTGCGGATAACGGCCCGGGAAAGACCCTCATTCCCAACAAATCCTGGTGCGGAACCCGCCCGTACTCCGGCAGTTCCTCCGCCCCGCCAGCGGCCGGGCGAGAACCGGCGGCACAAGCGGGAAGGCATCGCGCCAGGGACGCTCTGAGGGCATCTTTTTTGGGCTGGCGTACGTATAAATCGCTACCCTTTTAAGCTACTTTTTTGGATGAATCACGCGCAACTGCTCCTCACCCTTGAAGAGCACAACTTAGCCATCGAAGCCCGCCTTCGCCAGTTGCAAGCCCACAACGAGTACCTGCGCCAGGTGCACGCCCACCTGAAGCAGCGGAGTTTGCATCAGCGGGAACGATCAACCCGCATCCTTACCACCCTGTCGGGCAAGTAAGTCGGCAAAATCAGGCATTTGTCGAAACGCATTTGGATGCCGTCAGTGGGATACTGAGTACGTGATTAGCGCGTAGTATGAGATGCGTCATTGCGAGGAGTCAGGGCTGGCTTTGGGGGTTGGCATGACGAAGCAATCTCTCCCGGAGAGCCGCCAAAGCCAGGGATGCAATTACCTACCGGCGTATCAGGTTTGAGAAATCAACCCCACCCGTAACGGCGTTTGGCGTAGTTACCGAGTGAGATTGCTTCGTCGTCCTGCCCGCCTTGCAACCCTGCTCCTCGCAATGACGCATCTCATATAACCCGCTCATCACGTACTCAGTATCCCACTGACGGCGGCGTGCGGCTTGTTACCGGGGTGGTTTCGCGCCGTGGTACGTGCTGCCATGGCTGGCTGGGTGACCACCTGTGGGAAAGCCTTACGTGGTTAACCCTTTTTCCCGCCTATCCTTGCTTGTCAGTACAAGTAGACGCCAGGCCACGACCCCACGGTTCAAATTGCCAGACACGAAACCGTTCTGAACCACGGCCGGGAGGGCGGCGGGCTATTGTCCGGTGTCTCCCATCCGTTGCCAACTCTCCCATCTGCCGCCAAAAGCAAAAAGCCGCTTGATCTTGCGATCAAGCGGCTTTCGTGGTGCCGAAGACGAGAGTCGAACTCGTACAGGGTTACCCCCGCACGCCCCTGAAACGTGTGCGTCTACCAGTTCCGCCACTTCGGCCCAAAGGGTTTGCAATTATAGCAGTTTTTTCCCAAATCACGCAAATATTACGTGCCCTCCGGCGCAAATTTTTTCGTCACCCGGCGGCTTTGTACTGCATCCGGTGGAGTTGGGCGTAGTAGCCTTCGTGGGCCAGCAGCGCCTCGTGGGTGCCCTGTTCCTTGATCTCGCCCTGGTCGAGCACGATGATCTGGTTGGCCTTCTGGATGGTGGAAAGCCGGTGGGCGATCACGATGGCCGTGCGGCCCTTCATCATCTTGCCGATGGCCTCCTGGATCATCTCCTCGGTTTCGGTGTCCACCGACGAGGTGGCTTCGTCGAGCACGATGATCTTGGGGTCGTACACCATGGCCCGCACGAACGAGATGAGTTGCCGCTGGCCGACCGAGAGGGTGGCGCCGCGTTCCATCACGTTGTAGTCGTAGCCCCCGGGCAGCCGCTCGATGAACCGGTGGGCGCCCACCAATTCGGCCGCCGCCATTACTTTCTCGCGGGAGATGGACGGGTTGTTGAGCGTAATGTTGTTGTAGATGGTATCCGAAAAGAGAAACACGTCCTGCAACACCACCGCGATCTGGCTTCGCAGGGCCCCGAGTTCGTACTCCTTCAGGTCCACGCCGTCCACCAGGATGCGCCCCTGGTTGATGTCGTAGAAGCGGCTGAGCAGGTTGATGATGGACGACTTGCCGGCCCCCGTGGCGCCCACCAGGGCCACCGTTTCGCCGGCCTTCACGGCGAAGTTGATGTCGCGGAGGCGGTAGTCTTC
>CADCTQ010000441.1 GCA_902805615.1 uncultured Cytophagales bacterium | reverse complement strand
CGCTTCCCGTAGATGGTGTCCAGTTCGCGTACCTGCTCAAAGCCTAACCGTTCGTACAACTTCCGGGCGGTGCCCATGATTTCGGAGGAGTGCAGGGCCACCACCGATTCGCCCAGGGCCCGGGCCTGCCCGATGCAGCCCTCGGCAAGCCGTTCGGCAATGCCCTGGCCCCGGTAGGCCGGGTGTACGCCCACCAGGCTGATGTACGCCCAGTGGCCGGGATAGATGTGGGTGGGGTGGCCGTGCGGCACCAGGAAAGCCATGCCCACGAGCCGCGCCCCGTCGAGGCAGGCGATCCCCCGCGACTTGCGGATCAGTTGGGCCAGCCGTTCCACGTCGTTGAGGTCCTGGTGCATTTTCTGCCAGTTGTCGGGCGTGAGCACGGCCGCGTATTCGCCGTAAGCCTGGTTGCTCAGCGCCAGCAGCGCGGAGAGGTCGCCGGGGACCGTTTCCCGGAAAGTATAGCTTTCGTTCCTGTTCAATGCAGCCATGAGGGGGCGTTAACGGAGGCAATGAAACCCCTGCAACCGGGGAATGCGCTGTGTATACGCAAAACCCCCGGGGATTGGTTCGGGGCCGGGGCGCCCCAACCCGCCGCAAACACGAGGGGCAACCCCCGTTGCATCGCCCCGGCTAGCTGATGTCCTCCAGCGAGCAGATCAGGTTGTCCTGGAAGCGGAAGATGGACTTGCCCTGCAAGGCCAGGGTGTCACCGGCTTTTAATCCAGTGGGCAGGTCAACGGCCAGCACGCCGTGGTAATCAATGGCGGCTTCCGCCTGCCCGTCCGTGATGCGCAGGTCGGTAACCGTTTGGGTGCGCTGCCGGAAAAACTGCGTTGCCTGCCGGGCCTGCGCCTCGAACGCCTCGATTCCCTGCGTAGTGAGGGTGACCTGGCCGTTGGCGATGTTTTTGAACTGGACCGACGGATGCAGGGTTGCCAGCATACCGGCCACGTCAAACGCGTTGTAGGCGCTGACGTACGCTTCGATTTTTTGTTGAATGGCTTGCTTTTCCATGCGTTGCGGTGATTGCAAAGGGTTGGGATGGTCGGCTGCGATTTTGGCAAAAAGCCCGGTTAATGGACTCACCTCACCCTGGATGCTCACTTCCATTTGAAGAAAGCTACCGGGCTACGTTCCGCACTTCGAAGGTAAACGTGCTGCTGCCGGCCAGCCCGTCGGCCGACACGCCGTTGACCACGCCCAGGTACACGCCTTCCAGGTCGGAGGTGTAGAATTCGAGGCGGGCCTTGCCCTGGGCGTCGGTGGGCACGCGGGGCGACCAGTAGAGCAGGTGTCGCAGGTCGGGCAGGCGGCTTTCGCGCGCCTTGGCCGCGTCGTAGCGGGGGGCGTAAAAGTCGCGCTGCAACTGCAACCCGTCGTATTCCATGATGACCGAACGGGGGTCGAGGCGGAAGCCCGCCAGGTCGCCCTTGTAGGTGGCGTAGCTGAGAATGCCGGGCAGCAGCAGCGGCCCCAGCAGGTAGTTGCGGGCCATCACGTCGAGGCGTTTGATCTTGAGCGGGTCGAAGGCCATGATCTTGTCCACGTCGAACACGGGTACGCCGTCGAGCAGCACCACCGGGTTGTCGAGCAGCGCTTCCATGTCGTGGCCCTTGTCGTACATGGTCAGGTAGTAGCTGCCGCGCCGCCGACGGGCGTAAGCCCCCGTCACGTATTCGCGCAGCACGTCTTCCATCACCGTAAAGCGGGTAAACTCATCGAGGAAATACCGCTCGTCGGGCGTGCCGTAGAAGGGGAGGCTGTCAAGGACGGGGGCGCGGAACTGGTTTTGCCGGTCGCCGAAGTACACGTTCTGCGTCTGCATGGACAGGCTCCGTTCGCTCAGGGTCTGCTGCACGTTCTCCGAAAGGTCGAATGCCGGCAGCCGCCGCTCCGAAAAAGCCTCCGCGTAGGGCGTGCTGATCTCGATGCGGTAGGTGCTGTCGCGCAGGGGGTTGGTCTGGACCACGATTTCTCGGGGGCCGAAAAAGTCTTTCAGCTCAAACCGCACCAGGCCCTGGTCGTTGCTGCGGGCTACGTACAGCCGGATGAGCTTGCCCGGCGCGGCCAGGTAGGTCATGATGCCCGTTGCCGGGGCGCCGGTGCGGGTGTCAATCACTTTGGCCCGCACCACGTGGCCGCCGTATTCGGGCAGGTGGGCCAGCGAGAAGGCGGCCGTGTCGCGCCGCAGCACGTCTTCCCAGCGGAACCGCCGCCAGCCGTGCGTAAGCATCAGGTTGTCGGTGGCTTCGGGCACCCCGGCGTCGTCCCCGTCGAGATAGTACCCGGGCGACTCCACGTTGCCGCGCAGGTCGGAGGTCAGCCACAGGTAACTGTGCGGGTCGGCGCCCGGGCCGCCCAGCGAATCGAGCCGGTACACGGACACCGACAGGTCGGCCGCCCGCGACCCGCCGGCGCCGTCCCCGGCCGTTACGTCGAGGCTCACCTTTTCCCGCGCCGCGTACTGGCCCTTGTCGGGCTTCACGGCCGCGGTCAGCCGGCGGGCCGGCCGCCGGAAGTAGAGGCGTTCGCACAGGGGCTTGCGGTCGGCGTCAAAAACCGTCAGGTGCGAAATGCCTTCCCCGAGCGCATTTTTGTCCACCATGAAAGTCACCTCGTTGTCTTCCAGGTAACGCGTTTCGGCCACTTTTACCGCGTGGCGCGTGTGGGCCAGCAGGTACAGCGCCGGCGACGACCGGGGCGTGTCGCGGGTGGTGCGCACGGTAACCTTCAGCCGTCCGCCGTCCGCCTCGGTCACCTGCATGGCGTATCCCCGTTCGTACGCGGCTGGCAACGGCACGGTTACCGTACGGCCGCCCGCCACCTTCACCACGGCCCGGTACGCCTGGGCGGTGGGGGTAAAGGTGAAATGGCCGATCCCGTAGCGGGTTGGCGCAAACCGGGCCACGGTGTCGTTGGCCGCGCCCAGCAGCACGCCGCTGAAGGCGATGCCCTTGCCCTGGCCGTCAACGCCCCGGAAGGCTACCTTGGCCGGCAGGCCGCTCACCAGGTTGCCGCCTTCGGGGAAGAACTGCACGTCGTAGGCCGCCGAATCGGGGGCGGCAACGGGCGGCCCCAGCCGCTTGAAGGGATTGACGATGGTAACGGGCTGTTCGAAGAAGAAGTCGGGACCGGCGTTTTTCATCCAGTTGGTGTAGGCCCGCACCAGGTAGTGGCCCGAGCTGAGGGAGGCCGGCAGGAAAAACGCCCCGCTCCGCTCGTTGTCGGCCAGCGACACTTTGGTTTGCAGCACCGGCTTGCGGTCCGGGCCGAGCAGTTCGAGGTAGGCCACCTGGCTCAGGTGCAGCGGGCGGTGCCCGACGCCGTCCACGCAGTAGAGCTTGAACCAGAGGCTTTCGCCGGTCAGGTAATAGGTGCGGTCCAGGTGCACGAAGAGTTTTTCGGGCAGCGCCCCCGTGCGGTAGGTGTTGAACTGCCGGTACACCGGGTGCAGCGTGTCGGTCTGGCCGGCGGCGGGCCGCCCCGCGCCGGCCAGCAACAGGAGGAAAAAGAGGCCGCGCACGGCGGGATTAATAGCGTATTGCATGGGCATGAAATGAGGGTAATGCGAATAGGGTATGCAAATCATTGCCGGCGCGAATGCGGGCCGGCTACCAGAATGACGGCTGCCGGTTGACGCCCTTCAGGCGGCAATCCACGCAGAAGGTATCCGAATAGACGTATGCGTCCACCCCGCCGCCCGGGCCCAGTACTTCGGAGACGACGGGAAAGCTGGCCGTGCTCAGGAATTCCCGGTTTTCGGGAATGTTCAGCACGGTATCTAGCCGGCAGCCTTCGTAGCCGGTGATGCTGCGCCAGTCGAGGGGCAGTTCGTTGCGCCCGATGAAGATGCGCTTTTCCTGCACCGAGTAGGCGCTGAAAAAGCCAAGCACGGGTTCTTCGGGATTGTTGACCGAGCGGATGTTGCTGCTCACCTGCGAGGGCTGGGGATCAAACAGCGTTCCCAGGTTCTCGGTATTCCGCTTCAGGTTCTGCCAGTA
The DNA here is from genome assembly GCA_902805615.1 of uncultured Cytophagales bacterium. Lineage (GTDB taxonomy): Bacteria > Bacteroidota > Bacteroidia > Cytophagales > 172606-1 > CADCTQ01. The sequence continues at coordinate 6,127 of CADCTQ010000441.1, read as the reverse complement.
GTCGTAACCTTCCCGCGTGAGGGCAAACTGCCTGACCAGGATGCTGTAGCGGATCTGGTGCTTTACCGAGGTGGGCGGCAGGAGTTGCAGCGGGTACTGGTAGATGATGTCTTCACTGAGCAGCGCGGAGGTGCCCAGCACGATGTTGCGTGAACTGGTGCTGGTCCAGCACTTGGTAATGTTCTCGGTAAGGGGCGTTTTGGCGCCGCGCTGGTACAAGTAATCCACGATGAAGGGCGTGTCGAATTCCCAGGTTTCGGCAAACTCCCAGCGGTAGTAACGGGTGTTGCCCGCCGGGTCGTGCGTGTTGACGTAGAGCTGCACGCCCTCGCCGCTGATTTGCCAGTTTACGCTGTCAATGGGCGGCGTCACTTTCAGGGGTACGTAGTCCGACAGGTATTCCTGCCCGCCGCTCGTGCGGATGCGGAGGCGGTACTGCCCGTTGCCGGTCAGGGAGACGCCCGTGAGCAGGTAGTTTCCGGCCTGCGTCTCCCGCAGGGGATAAGCACTTCCCCCGTCGCCCTCGATGGTGACCTGGGCCCGCGTTTCGGCGGGGGGCCGTTCGGAGTCGGTCAGGTTCTGGCTGCGCGTCAGGCGGATGGTGGTCGTGTCGCCGCCGGTGTCCAGGTAGCCATCCACCACCAGGAAGCCGGCCCCCCCGCTGACCTCGGGTGGGTTGAAGGGTTGCAGGCAACTGCTCAGCAGCGGCAGGAGCAGCCACAACAGGTGCTTTGCGGAAAAACAGCGCTTATCGGTGAGGGGTCTTTGCATGGCAAGGGGGTCAAAAAGGGTACGCGGCAATGCGGCTACCAGAACGCCGGCGGCTTATTGGTGCCCGCCGTCCGGCAATCCGCGCAGTACAACGGAGCAGTGACGTAGCCCGGATCGGGCATAAAAAGTTGCCCAACCACCGGGAAGGTCATGTTCTGCAACTGCTCGGGTGAAATGTCGCTGAATTTGATTGTATCCGCCGGAAAGCAGCCTTCGTAGCCGGTGATGCGGCGCCAGCCGCGGGGCAGTTCGTTGCGCCTGATGAAGATGCGCTTTTCCTGCACCGAGTAGGCGCTGAAAAAGCCGAACACGGGTTCTTCGGGATTGTTGACCGAACGGATGTTGCTGCTCACCTGTGAGGGCTGGGGATCAAACAGCGTTCCCAGGTTCTCGGTGTTTCTTTTCAGGTTCTGCCAGTAGTCGTAGCCTTCGCGGGTGAGGGCAAATTGCCTGACCAGGATGCTGTAGCGGATCTGGTGCTTCGGTGAACTGGGCGGCAGGAGTTGCAGCGGGTACTGGTAAATGATGTCTTCACTGAGCAGCGCGGAGGTGCCCAGCACGATGTTGCGCGAACTGGTGCTCGTCCAGCAGGTACTGGTGTTTTCGCCCGGAAATTCCTCGCGGCCCCTCCGGTACATGAACAAAAGTGAGAAGGGCGTATTGAATTCCCAGGTTTCGGAAAATTCCCAGCGGTAGTAGCGGGTGTTGCCCGCCGGGTCGTGCGTGTTGACGTAGAGCTGCACGCCGGCGTCGCTGGTCTGCCAGTTTACGCTGTCAATGGGCGGCGTGGCCTTCACGGGCACGTATTCCGACGCGTATTCCTGCCCGCCGCTCGTGCGGATGCGCAGGCGGTACTGCCCGTCGGCCGGCGGCAACGCATTGGTCAGCACGTAGTGCCCGGCTTTTGCCTCGGTGAGCCGGAAGGAGACGCCCCGTTCGCCCTCGATGGTGACCTGGGCTCCTGTTTCGGCGGGGGGTACTTCGGAGTCGGTCAGGTTCTGGGTGCGCGTCAGGCGGATGGTGGTCGTGTCGCCGCCGGTGTCCAGGTAGCCGTCCACCACCAGGAAGCCCCGCCCGCCGCCGATTTCGGGCGGGTTGAAGGGTTGCAGGCAACTGCTCAGCAGCGGCAGGAGCAACCACAGCAGTATTTGCCCGGAGCGATAACATATAGCGAAATGACGCTTTTTCATACGGGTAATCCTATGATAAACTTGATCTAACGGGCAAAACCGAAGGTGTTTGTTTGACGATGAGTCAGTTGCTTTCAGGTAAATACGCCATCGCGGGTTCGTGTCCGCAGCATTCAAAAATCAGATTCGTAAATGGGCTTAGCTGCCTTTGCCCACGCGCACCGGCCGGCAAACCACCCTACCAGAATGGCGGCTGTTTATTGACGCCGCGAAACCGGCAGTCCAGGCAATAGTCCTCCGTAGTGATGAAGCCCGAGTTGACATTCACGATCACCGGGAAGGTCATGTTCGCGAACACAGTCGGCGTGTAATTTTCAACCATCAGGGTTTCCGCCTTGCAGCTTTCGTAGCCGGTAATGCGGCGCCATCCCCGGGGCAACTCGTTGGGGGAGATGAAAATGCGCTTTTCCTGCTCCGAAGAGGCGCTGAAAAAGCCCAGTACGGGTTCGCCGGGGTTGTTGACCGGGCGGATGTTGCTGCTCACCTGCGAAGGCTGGGGGTCAAACAGGGTGCCCAGGTTCTCGGTGTTTCTCTTTACGTTGAGCCAGTATTCGTATCCTTCGCGGGTCAGGCCGTACTGTTTCACCAGGATGCTGTAACGGATGCGGTGCTTTTCCGAATCGAAGGGTAAGAACTGGAGCGGGTACTGGTAGATGATGTCTTCGTTCAGGCGGCTGGAAGTGCCCACCAGGATGTTGCGTGACACCGTATTTGCCCAGCAGCGGAAGGTGTTTTCAAGGTTGTATTCTACTTCGCCTTTCCGGTACGTGTACACGTGCAGGAACGGCGTGGTAAACTCCCAGGTTTCGGAGAACTCCCAGCGGTAGTAACGGGTATTGCCCGCCGGGTCGTGCGTGTTGACGTAGAGCTGCACGCCCTCACCGCTTGACGCCCAGGTGACGCTGTCAATGGGCGGCGTGGCCTTCACGGGCACGTAGTCCGAAAGGTATTCCTGTCCCCTGCCCGTGCGGATGCGCAGGCGGTACTGCTGGCCATCCCCGGAAGGCCCGCCCGCCAACCGGTATTGCCCGGGTGTTTCCTCCTGCAACGCGTAAATGGTGCCCCGGTCGCCCTCAATGCGCACCTGGGCCCGCGTTTCAACGGGCGGGGCTTCGGCGTCGGTCAGGTTCTGGGTGCGCGAGAGGCGGATGGTGGTGGTGTCGCCGCCCGTGTTCAGAAAGCCTTCCACCACCAGGAAGCCCGCCCCACCGCTGATCTCGGGCGGGTTAAAGGGTTGCAGGCAACCGTTCACCAGCAGGACGGGCCCGGCAAGCGCCACTGCCCGGGCCAGGCGGAGGAGGAATGGAAGAATGGACAACATGGCGGCGGTTGACACGGAAGTCTGCGTGATCCTGTCTAAAATCGGAAATTGTAGGTGATCGTCGGGATGGGTTGGCCGAAGATGGAAAGCTCGTATCCCTTGATGGCGCCGTTTTCCGTCCGGAAGAACACCGAGAAGGGGTTTTTGCGGCCGGTCAGGTTGTAGACGGCAAAAGTCCACGAACTGTGCGACAGCTTCCGCACGCGGTGGTTGCCCTCCACGTTGAGCGAGAAGTCGGTCCGGAAGTAGTCGCGGATGCGGTACTGGTTGCGTTCGGAGTAGAACACCCGCTTGGCGTTGCCGATCTCAAATTTGCCCAGCGGCAGCGTGATGGGCCGGCCGGTGCTGTAGGTCATGTTCAGCGAGAAGCTGGCCCGCTTGTTGAACCGGTAGTTGCCGATGAACGTGAAGTCGTGGGGCTTGTCGAAGTTGCTGGGGTAGTACCGGCCGCCGTTCACCAGTTCGGTCGAAAGCGGGTCCTGCATCCGCAGCAGCGACCGGGAGTACGTGTAGCTCACCCAGCCGTTGACGCGGCCGGTCAGCTTTTTCACCAGTATTTCCACGCCGTACGCCTTGCCCTGGGCGTTGATGATCTCCTGCTCGATGTTCTGGTTAACGATCAGGTCGGCCCCGCTCTTGTAGTCGAGCACGTTGTCCATCGTTTTGTAGTACGCCTCCACGGACGTTTCCACGGTGTTGTCTTTCAGGTTGCGGTAGTAGCCGATGGCGTACTGGTCGCCCACCTGCGGCCGGATGTGCACGTCGCTGAGCTTCCAGATGTCGGTGGGGGCAATGGCCTGGGTGTTGGACAGCATGTGGATGTACTGCCTGGTGCGGTTGTAGCTCATTTTCACCGACGAGTTGCCCGTCAGGGTGTAGCGGGCCGACAGCCGGTACTCGGGGCCGTGGTACGTTCTGATGTTCTTGCCCCGGCCGTAGGAGACGCTGTCGCGCACGTTGGTCTCCTCGCGGGGCAGCCCCAGCGGGTAGGTGTACACCTGCTGCGGGCCCAGGTAGTTGAACAGCGAGTAGCGCAGCCCCATGCTCACCGAGAGCCGCGGCGAAATGTCGTACTTGTCGCCGATGTAGAAGGCGCTTTCCAGGCCCTGTTCGGCCGGCACTACGTTGGGCGTAACCTCCGATTCGCCGCCCTTGGGCAGGAAGCTGCCGGGAAACAGCTTGTAGAAGATGGAACTCACGCCGAAGTCCACCGTGTGCTTGGGGACGGGGAAGAAGTTGAAATCGGCTTTGAGGTTGCTTTGGTTGATGTCGAAGTTCAGCTTGTAGGCGTTCACCGGGTTGAGGTCGCTGTCAATGGTGTACTGGTAGCGGCTGTAGCTGCCCGTGAACACGCCGTAGAGCTTGTTGCCGAAAATGTGTTTCCACTTGGCCACGGCGTTCTGGTTCTTGTAGCCGTACAGCGTATCGCTCCGGAGCTGGAACGCGTCGCGGCTCAGGTAGCCGGTCAGGTAGAAGGTGTTTTTCTCGTTCATCTGGTGGCTCACGTGCAGGTTCACGTCGTAGAACGAGGCGCTGCTCTTGCGGAAGGCCGGGTCGCGGAGTTGCTTGAGCAGCCAGTTGGAGTAGGTGGAGCGGCCCGCGATCAGGAACGACGTCTTGTCCTTGATGATGGGGCCTTCCAGGCTGAGGCGGCCGGTGACGAGGCCGAGGCCGCCGGCGCCTTCGAATTTCTTTTTGTTGCCGTCGCGGGTGGTCACTTCCATCACCGACGAGAGCCGCCCGCCGTACCGCGAGGGAATGCCGCTCTTGTAGAGTTCCACGTTCTTGAGCACGTCGGGGTTGAAGGCCGAGAAGAAGCCGAACAGGTGCGTGGGGTTGTACACCACCGCGTCGTTGTAGAGGATCAGGTTCTGGTCGGTGGCGCCGCCCCGCACGTTGAGGCCGTTGCTGCTTTCGCCCACCGTCTTTACGCCGGGCAGGGTTTGCACCACTTTAAAGATGTCGTATTCGCCCAGGGCGGTCGGCACCTGCTTCATGGCCTTGATGTCGAGCCGTTCCAGGCCCATCTGCATCCCCGACACGTTCACGTCTTTTTCGGCCTCGATCACCACCTCCCGCAGCGGGATCACGTCGTCGTACATTTCAATGGTGAGCTTGCCGTCGGCGTACAACACCAGTTGCCGCTTGGTGTCTTTCATGCCGATGCTCTTGATCTTGAGTTCGTGCCGCCCCTTGGGAATGGTGAGGGAGAAGTAGCCGAACTGGTCGGTGGACACGCCCACGCGCGGGTTTTCGATGTAGATCACCGCCCCGATCACGGCCTCGCCGGAGGCCGCGTTGCGCACGTGCCCGGCCAGGTTGGCGTTGCCCGTGGGTTCGCCGGCGGGCTTGGTGCCGATCTGGATGAGCCGGTTTTCGGCGGTAACGCTGAGCTTGGCTTCCTCCTTTTTGCCCAGGTAGCCCGCCACGGGCGCCTCCTCCTCGCCGCCTTCGGTCCGCTCGAAGTACCGGGGCGGCAGCCCGGCCATGATTACGCGGTCGTAGGTGACAAACACCCGCCCGGCGTCGTCAATGGCGAAGAAGTAGTTGGTGCCTTTGAAGATTCCAAAAAGCACGTCGCGCAGGGGCCGGGCGTCGGCCTGCACGGTTACCTTGAGGGTGTCGGCTTGCCGGGCGTCGTAGAAAAAGCGGTAGCGGGTAGCCGATTCGACGGCCCGCACGAACTCCGGGAAGGGCGTGCCGGAAAAGTTGCCGCTGACCGTCTGCTCCCCGGCCGCCTGCCCGGACGTCCGGAACGTACCCGCAAGGCTGAGGATCAGGAAAAGGAAAAGGCGGGTAAAGCGGTTCATAGGGACTTGGTTAAAGCGTCGTACTGGCGGGCCAA
>CADCTQ010000440.1 GCA_902805615.1 uncultured Cytophagales bacterium | reverse complement strand
CGTGGTCGCGGATCCAGGGCACGAACACCCGCCGTTCCTTGCCGCCCAGTTGCTGCGACTTTACGTGTTCGGATTCCAGCAGCAATTTTTTCGTGCCGGAAAAAAGCTCCTCGTACTCCCCGGCGCCCTTGCTCAGTTGCGTTTGCGCCTGCCCGGCGGCCGGGCCGTACCCCAGGGCCACGACCCCGGCGGCCAGCAGTGCTTTCTTGAATAGATTCATGGAAGATCAGTAGTAGTTACCCGGTTCCCGGGAAGTTGTGCACTTTGTTGCCCCGCCACATCCTGGACTATCCTGCCTCTCCCCCATACCCAGCACTCAATCCCCGATGCTCTCCACGTGCGCCAGGTGGTGGCGACCGTGCCAGGCGCACTGGGCCAGGGCCTGGTCGAGGGTGTAGGTACGCCCGTAGGCGGGGTGGAAAAAAGTGCGCTGCCACTGTTCTTCCGACAAGGCCCACAGCAGCACGGTAAGGCGGGCGTGCAGCGCCTCCAGCAGCGCCAGCGACACGGTGACCGGGGTGGCTTCCACGTCGGGCAGGGCGGCCCAGGCATCCGGGTTCACGCGGGGCACGGTGGGGTGGTCTTCGGTGAGGGCCAGGTGAAAGCGCAGGTAGAAGTTCAGGTGCACGTCGGCCACGTGGTGTACTACCTGCCGGCCCGTCCAGCCTCCCGGCCGGTACGAACGTTGCAGCCCTTCGCCGCCCACCTTGCGGGCCGCCCCCGTAAGCCGGGCCGGCAGCGCCGCCACTTCTTCAATCAACGCGGCCCTTTCGGCGGCCGTCAGCGGCCCCTCCGGCAACACCACCTTGCCCACCGGGTATTGCAAATTTTTGGCATCCTTTTCCATGCGGGCAAAGTAATGACAAAGTTTGATGTTCGGGAGAAACCACCCTTGCCCCCTCCTTGATGGAGGAGGGGAACTCTACGGATGCGGCTGCGGGTCAAGGAGAAATGCACGTCACATCCAACCATCAGCGGGGCGCATGGGTACGGCTCCCCTCCTCCATCAAGGCTACGATTAGGACACATTTTAATAGGCCGTGTCTCCAGCCAGCATCCATCCTCCAAAGGCCATCCCGAGCCGTCAGTGGGACACTGACGGCTCGGGATGGCCTTTGGAGGATGGATGCAAAAGTGTCCTCATCGTAGCCTTGATGGAGGAGGGACCGGGGGTGCTTTCTTCCCAACCTCGGACATCGAACATCAAACATCGAACTACTCATGCCGCAGCGCCTTTACCGGGTTTTGCCGGGCGGCCTGCCAGGTTTTGTAGCTTACGGTGAGCAGGGCGATGAGCAGCACGGCCACGGCGGGCAGGATGAACAGCCACGGGCTCAGCGTGATGGGGAAAGCGTAGCCCTGTAACCACTTGCGGGCGGCCCAGTAGGCCAGCGGCCAGGCCAGCAGGTTTGCCAGCAGCACCAGCCGCAGGAAGTCGCGCGACAGCAGGAACAGTACGCTGCCCATCGTGGCGCCCAGCGCCTTGCGGATGCCGATCTCCCGGGTGCGCTGCGTGGTGGTGAACGAAGCCAGGCCGAACAGGCCCAGGCAGGCCACCAGGATCGTCAGGGAGGCGAACAGGGCCACCGTCCGGCCGAATTTCTGGTCGGCCCGGTACTGCACTTCGAACGACTCGTCAAGGAAGAAATACTCGAACGGGTTGCCGGGATAGGTCTGTTTCCACTGCTTTTCCACCCGGGCCAGCGTCTGCCCGATGTTCGCCGCCGGCTGGCTGCCCGTGCCGATCTTGAGGGAAAAGTACAGGTCGGGTACCGGGTTGTAGACAAAGACGGTGCGGTAGTACCCGTCCCGCAACTGGTGATGAAAATCGCCGACCACGCCGATGACCGTGTAGCGGTCGCCGCCGCCCGGAGAGATCTGGCGGTCGAGGGCCTGCCGGGGGTTGGCGAACCCGAAACTCCGGGCGGCTTCCGCACTGAGCACCACGGTGCGGGTGTCGGTGGCCAGTTGGGTGGAGAATGTGCGCCCGGCCAGCAGTTTTACGCCGAAAGCCTGGAAGAAATCCGCATCTACTTCGGCCACGGGGTAGATTTCCTCCTTGGTACTTTCCTGCCCGGCATTGCCCGCCAGCGACAGGTACGCCCAAGTGTTGAACGCCCGGGAGGGCAGGGCGTTGGAGGCGGTTACGGACCGGGCCAGCCCTGCTTCCTGCACCGCCCGGCGGAACTGGAGCCAGCGGTTTACGTGGGTGATGCTGTCTCCGGCGAGCCGGGGGCCTTTCAGCACCAGCGTCTGCTCGGCGTCAATGCCCAGGTCCTGGTTGCGCAGGTGTTCGGTCTGCCGGTATACCACCACCGTGCCCACGATCAGGCTGATGCAGGCGGCGAACTGGAACACCACCAGGCCCTGCCGCAAGCCGATGCCCTTGCGCCACGAGGTACGCGTGCCCGACCCCTTGAGCACCGTTACCGGGTGAAACGAGGCCAGCACCACCGCCGGGTAGAGGCCCGACAAGCCCGTGCCGACCACAAACAGGCTCCCCAGGCCCAGCCAGAAGAGCGGATCGTACCACAGCGTGAGCGACAGGTTGAGGCCCGTAAGTTGGCGGAAGTACGGCAGGGTAAGCTGCACCAGGGTAAAGGCCAGCACGACGCCCACGGCGTTGAGCAGGACCGATTCGAGCAGGAACTGGCGCAGCAGTTGGGCTTTGTCGGCCCCCATCGCCTTCCGCACGCCTACTTCCCGGGCCCGTTCGGCGGCCCGGGCCGTGGCCAGGTTGATGTAGTTGATCCAGGCAATGGCCAGGATGAACAGGGCCAGCAGCAACAGGAAGAACAGCATGGCCGGGTCCACGCCGTTGGCTTCCTTGATCTCGGTGCTCAGGTGAATGTCCTGGAGGGGTTGCAGGTGGAAGCTGCCGAGTTCCTTGGTCTCGCGGGTGCGTTTTTTTACCGCGAGGGGCAGGGCCTGCTCCAGGGAGCGGGGGTTGGCTCCTTCGGCCAGTTGCACGTACGTGGGGAAACCCCGTCCGCCCCAATCCTGCTCCAGGTGCTCGCCGCGGGGCGTCACGTACGAAAGCAGGAAGTCGAATTGCAGGTGCGAATGCTGCGGCAGTTCTTCGAGCAGGCCGGTGACTTCGAAGGCTATTTCGTTGAGGGTGAACCGCTTCCCCACCGGGTCGGCGTTCCCGAAGTACTTGCGGGCCACCGACGGGGTGATCACCGCCGTATGGGGGCGCGACAGGGCTACGCGCGGGTTTCCTTTCCGCAGGGGGAAGCTGAACATGGACAGGAACGAACTGTCCACCCAGTACATGTTCTCTTCGGTAAACGTAGACGGGCCCACGGTCACGATGCCGCTTTCGCCCTGCATCCGCGAAGCGTTTCGCACCTGCGGAAAATCTTGCCGGAGCATCGGCGCCAGGGCCGGCGGCGTTACCCAGCGGCCGGGCACGTCTTTGCCCAGCACCACCCGGTACAGTTGGGGGGCGTGGGCGTGGAAGTCGTCGAAGCCCGCCTGGAAGGTAACGTACTGCAAGATGAGCAGGCAGGCGGCCATGCCGATGGACAGGCCTACCACGTTGATGAGCGAAAAGCCCTTGTGGCGTTTGAAGTTTCTCCAGGCGATCAGCAGGTAATTGCGCAGCATACAAAAGGGGAGATGGGTTGCGCCCGGTAGGTCAACCCCCGTGCCAGTAATTGCAAACAGTTGCGGGCCAACGCGTTAAGCGTCCCCTTTTCACCGCCCGGCGCCGGCATTGTTCCAGAAGGGAACAACGGCTGTACGATACCGGAACCCGGTCACGCCCGGGCGTGAGGCCGCGAGCCGTTCTGCCCTCGTTCTGCCAGGAAGGCCCGGATGGGCTGGTACACCTCCCCGGGGTGGGTGTAGAGGCTGAAGTGGTCGCCGGGCACCTCCAGGGCCGGCTCGTCGGGGTAGCGGATGATGGCGTCGGCCCGGGCGTGGATGCGCAGGTCGGGCTGCGCCGCAAACCCCGCGGGAACGGGGCTGTAGATGATGCGCAACTGGTTGACCACGTTGTGCTTGTTGCCCCGGATAAGGTTGCCGAACACCTCGCCGAACACGCCGGCGGAGGGTTTGCCGCGGTAGTTGTACCGGAGCAGCAGGCGCCGCACCAGCCGGTTGAAGTACAGGCCGCGCCGCACGGCCCAGTAGACCAGGCCCAGGTTCGACACGGGCCGCACCACCTTGGCCGGCGCCGACCACGAGCCGATCTGCACCACGGCGCAGCCCGCCAGGTGCTTGACGTGCAGGCCGATCCAGCCGCCCATCGAGTGGCCGACCACCACGTCGCGGGCGGTGATGCCGAAGCGCCCCACCAGTTCGCCGGCGTACGCGAGGGCCGTCAGGCCGGGCCGCGGCGCGTCGCCGACCAGTTGCCAGTTGTCCACGAATACGTGGTCGCCGGGCAGGTGGGGGGCGATCCGGTCGAAAATGGCGGGGTCTTCGCCGAAGCCGGGAATGAAAAAAAGCCGCATGGACAGGCGTGTACGGGCGTCGCCGCCGGTGGGTTTAGCGCAGCGTGCAGGTCCCGTCGGCGTGGCCGATCACCAGTTTGTCCACCATGCCGAGGAAGAGGCCATTTTCGACCACCCCGGGAATGGCGTTGAGCCGCGCGGCCAGGGATTCGGGTTCGGCCAGCGTACCGAAAGCGCAGTCGAGGATGAAGTTGCCGTTGTCGGACACGAAGGGCTGGCCGTCGGCGGTGCGCCGCGTGGGCGTGCAACCGAGCGCAGCGCAGGCCCCCGCCGTGGCCTCCCAGCCGAACGGCACCACTTCCACGGGCAGGGGAAAGGCGCCCAGTTGCGCCACCACTTTGCTTTCGTCCACCACCACGATGAACGTACGGCTGGCGGCGGCCACGATCTTTTCGCGCAGCAGCGACCCGCCGCCGCCCTTGACGAGCCGGTTGGCGGGGTCTACCTCGTCGGCCCCGTCAATGGTGAGGTCAATGGCCGTCACGTCGGCAAAGGAGATGACGGGAATGTCGAGTTCGCGGGCCAGGGTCTCGGAGCGGAGCGAGGTGGCAATGGTACGGATGCGGAGGCCTTCCTTCACCCGCTGGCCGAGCCGCTGGATGGCCCAGTAGGCGGTGGAGCCGGTGCCGAGGCCCACCACCATTCCATCCTGGACGAATTCAACGGCTTTGTGGGCGGCAGTCTGCTTGGCGTTCATGGGGAGTACCGGTTAGGTTGGGGTGCGCTTTGAAGTGCGCCAAGTTAACGACAAAACGGCGACGGACGGATACGGCGGCGGCATTTTTCGTTGCTCCTCCCAACCGAAAAAAGCTATCTTCACCCGATTCTCGAACCACCCCTCCCCCACTCCATGACCAAACCGTTTACCACCTGCCTCCTCTTTACCCTGCTTGCCGGCGCCGCTTCTGCCCAGCCGGCGCCCCGCCCGGCCCCCGCCGCCGCGCCGGCCCCCGTCGAAGCGGCCGACCTGGTGCTTACCCGCGGCGCCGTGTACACCGTGAACCCCCGCCAGCCCTGGGCTACCGCCGTGGCCGTGCGGGCCGGACGCATCGTGTACGTGGGCGATGACAAAGGCGCGCGGCCCTACACCGGCCCCAACACGCGGGTCATGAATTTGAAGGGACGCATGGTGCTGCCGGGCTTCATTGACTCGCACCTCCACCCGGCCGGGGGCATGAGCCTTTCGCAGGTAAAGCTCGAACAGGTGTTCAACCGCGGGGAGGTGTCCCGGCGCATCCGGGCGTACGCGCAGGCCAACCCGCAGTCGCCCTGGGTGCTCGGCCGGGGCTGGGAAGCCGGCGCCTTCAAACCGTCGGGCATCCCCGACCGCCACCTGCTCGATTCGCTGGTGCCCGACCGGCCGGCCTTCCTGTCGGCCTCCGACGGGCACACGGGCTGGGCCAACTCCAAAGCGCTGGCCCTGGCCGGCATCGTCCGCACCACGCCCGACCCGGCCAACGGCATCGTGGGCAAAGACGCGGCGGGCGAACCGAACGGGGTGCTCTACGAATCGGCCATTGACCTGGTGAGTCGTCACATTCCCCGCTCCACGCCCGCAGACCGGCTCCGGGGCAACCGGCTTTTTCTGCAAGCCTTGCGCGAGGCGGGCGTTACGGGCATGATGGACGCCGGCGCCGACGCGGGTACGGATTCGGCCTTTGCCGCCCTGGCCCGCGCCGACGAACTGACGGCCCAAATGACCATTTGCCAGCGGTACGACGCTGACCAAGATGACAGCGTGCAGGTGGCCCGCTTCGTGGAACGCCGGTCGCGGCTGGGCACGGCCAACCCGCGGGCCACGGCCATCAAGATCATGCTCGACGGCATCATTGAGCAGTACACGGGGCGGCTCTTGCAGCCCTACCTCGACCGTCCCGACACGCGGGGTCCGCTCTTCGTGGAACAAGCCCGGCTCGACAAGCTGGTGGCGCACCTCGACCGGCTGGGCTTCCAACTGCACTTCCACACCATCGGCGACGGGGCCGTGCGGGCGGCCCTCGACGCGCTGGAGGCGGCCCAGCGGGCCAACGGCGTCCGCGACAGCCGGCACATCGTCTCGCACGTGCAACTGATCGACCCGGCCGACATTGCCCGACTGCCGAAGCTGGGGGTGATTGCGTCCATGACGCCCGCCTGGAGCCGCGGCGACGACCTCAACCGGACGTTTGCCGAGCCGCGCCTGGGACCGGAACGTTCGCGGTGGCTGTACCCGCACCGTTCCATCCTCGACGCGGGCGGACGCCTCGCCTGGGGCACCGACTGGCCGGTGACTACGCTGGTGCCGCTGCAAGGCATCGAGACGGCCGTGACGCGCCGCTACAACGGGGGCCGCGACCCGGAAGGCAAACCGGATGCGGCGTGGATTCCGCAGGAATGCCTGTCGCTGGAGCAGGCCATTGCCGCCTACACGCTGGGGTCGGCCTACGCGCTGTTTCTCGAAAAGGACTGCGGCTCGGTGGAAGCGGGCAAACGGGCAGACCTGGTGGTGCTGGAAAAGAACCTGTTCAAAATTCCCGCCCTGGAAATCCACACCGTGCCGGTGGACTACACGATTGCCGGGGGCCAGGTGGTGTACGAAAGGCAATAAAAAGAACCACCCCCGGCCCCTCCTTGCAAAAAGAAGGGGAGCCGTACCCGGGCGCCTCGCTGAAAACGAGAGCAAGCCGTACCGTTTCCGGAAAGAAAAACGATGCGATTCGAAAAGAAGATGTGTCTGTTAGCTACGCTTTGGTGAAACGCGAAAGGATCGGCACGGCTCCCCTCCTCCATCAAGGCTACGATTAGGACACTTTTTGAAATTAGGTGAAAAGCCGTCAGTGAGACACTGACGGCGGCGAAGTTGGTACGGGACACGGTCACCAATTACCCCAACCAGGCAGGTGCAGGCCACCCTCATGATTTCCGCACGCCGCCGTCAGTGTCCGCCGCCGTCAGTGTCTCACTGACGGCTCCGAATGGCCTTTTAAGCATGTGGCCCAAATGTGTCCTAATCGTAGCCTCCATCAAGGAGGGGCCGGGGGTGGTTACTGTTTCAAAAACGCATTTTCTTGGGACGGCCAGTTGTAAAGAGTCTTATGCATTATCAAGCACTGCTACCTCACCACGGCCGGGGCAGCGATATGACGATGTGCTTGTCGTTCTTGCGGACGGATACGGCCCGCACCCGGTTGGAGCGGCCGGCGCAACTGGCAAGAACGGTACCGAGGACGAACAGGGCGAGCAAAAAATGAATGGTTCTTAAACGAAAAATGGACATGGTACTTGGAAGTTATAAGGGTTAAGGACGGCTCCGGCCCATCCGGGCGGCGGCTTCGGTGGGGTTATTTACAAGGACCGTTCCAAACTTGCGCAGGGTGTACCCTTTGTTCGTTGTCCGTTGTTGGTTGTTCGGTTCGTGAGGGTTTGGGAATGGGCCTTGAAACGGAGGGAAGGGACGGCATTCCGGGAGCGGAATTTTGTGCGTGCATTCATAGGCGTTACCACCGGTTCCTTCCACTGGTCTAAATTGTTATGGCAAACTTGCCATCGGGTGCCGCCAAAGCCTCCACCTGCGACGCCAATTTCAGTTGTCAATGCCGAGAACTGGCCTTACAACCCTAAAAACTTAATTTTCATCCATCCAGACCTCATCTCATTGCCATAAAACTGCGTTTTTACCACCGCAAACTCACTTTTTACCGGTGCAAACTGAGTTTTTGCCCATTCAAACAGACTTTTCATCCCTGCAAAGGAAGCTTTTAGCCTCGCAAACTCGATTTGCACCGTCCTTCACTCAGCAGTAGCATCCTCAATCAAACAAACGCGGCTTGCGAAAAATGACGCATGGTCATCCATTCGCCTTTTCCTGGCGCAGCACGTCGTTGTGTCCCAGCCTTTCGGCGATTCCAAAGGCCAAGGGCCGGATTTCTTTCTGTAGAATGGCAACAATGGTGGTGTGCAGGAGGTAGATCAGGTAGTGCTTATCGGTCCAGGTGCTTTTGTCGCGGGGCGGGTCGCCGTCTTGCAGCGCCACGATGTTGAGGAGATCTAGCAGGGCGAACGCGGAGTACCGGTCGCCGGCGTCCAGTTGGTCGAGCAGTTCGTTCAGGTTGTAGTTGGTTGGCATGGCGTTGAATGTCTTTTTGCATTTCCTTCGTGCAAGTTGGTACACGCCGCGCCAAATAAATCATCCGATCCGTTGATTGAAGAAATGAGCAGTTGAATAATCAGACTTTTTGCGTTTGGTTGATAAAGAATAGGTTCGTAGAAAAACCACCCCCGGCCCCTCCTTGAAAAAAGGAGGGGAGCCGTACCCATGCGCCTCGCTGATGGTTAAAGACGTCCGTAACGTGCATTTCCTCTTGCCATGCAGCCGGTTGTTACGGTTCCCCTCCTTTTTTCAAGGAGGGGACAGGGGTGGTTCTCTGTTAGAACGGCACATCTCCTTCAAAACCAAACATCAGAAACCGGTGTGGTCGTGTTTACTTTCCTCCTTTCGCCCCTCGCAGGAAACGCCGCAGCCGTTCGAGCTGGTCGGTGTTGAGGTAGTCTACGCCCACTTGGCGCAACGCCTGCCACACCCGTTCGTCTTCCGGCGTGGCCCACAACCGCAGCTTTTTGCCCTGCGCGTGGGTGCGTTCGGACAGCTTTTGCAACGTGTCCCGTTCCGCGGCGGGCATCTCCCCCACCCCGTTCCACTTTGCCAGGTGCGTATAGTTGTAGCTGATCAGCGGCATCAGCGACGCATGCACCGCACTGTCGAGGTCGGCGGGTCGGCCGTCAATGGCGACGAGCCGCCGCGTCTCGCCGCGCACGGTGGCCGTGGGACGGTTGCCCGAAAGCACCACATGCACCGGCCCCGGCTGCACGGCTTCCCCCTCCGTTCGCACCAGCAGGTCGCGGTACGGCAGCAGTTCCTGTCGGAGGACGGCGTAGGTAGCCTCGGCCTCCGTTTTGAGGTCAATGAGCAGCAGCAGCGGCGTGGGGGCACCGGGATACACGGCGCCCCGGTGCCGGGCCACCCGTTGCCGAAGCGGTTCGAGGTACAATTCGCGCAGCGTGCCGGCCCGGGCCGTGTCGGGAGCGTCGTGCGACACGTACAACTCGCCGTTCACCAGGTGAATGTCAGCCTCCACGCTGGCAAAGCCGTGCGCCAAGGCGTCGTGCAGGGGCCGGGGGTGCAGGTAGTCGTTGTGGGCGTGGGCGTTGGGCAGCGGCGTGACGCGGGGTACGGCGCAACCCGCAGTCAGCAGGGCCAGCAGGAGGAGGCGCAGCAAGGCGAGGGGCATGGAGGTCTACGTTTCGATGCTTGGTGTTCGTTCAGGGCAACTACGGAGCCTGCGCCGATGACCGGCCCGCTCTCAATACTCAATACCCGATACTCAGTACCCATTCACCTACCTCCGGGCGTACTTCAGCAGTGCCTGCTTGAAATAGCGGCCCTGGCGGGTGGGCGTGTAGTTCCAGTCGCTGAAAAGCATGGGGGCCCACTCGGCGTCGAACACCCACACCACGTACGAGATGCCGTTGGCGTCGGCGTAGCCCGTGATGGCGTCGCCGTAGGATTCGTCACTGATCACGGGCACGTGGGCGCCTTTCTCGTCGGGGCCGCAAAAGCCGATTTCGGTGAGCATCACGGGGTATTTTTTCGCCACGAAACCCCAGTCGGCAGTCCACCTGTCTTCCCAGGGCTTTTCGCGCTTCATCGGGTACGGGTGGT
>CADCTQ010000439.1 GCA_902805615.1 uncultured Cytophagales bacterium | reverse complement strand
TTTTTTTGCCCAGCAGTTCGGGCAGGATTTTTTCTTCCAGGAGTTGGAAGGCCGGGTAGTCGCGGAAAAACCGGGTGACCCCGATGAGAAAATCCTTGAAAAGCACCTTTACCTCCTCCTGATTATGCTGCAAGTACGTGACGTACTCCTCCAGGCTTTCCAGTTGCAGGGTGTTCATGCGCCGCTCCAGGCGGCGGAACAAGGTGTTTTTTTTGTAGAGCGAGAAGTCGTGTCCCGTCTGCCCGCGCAGCAGCAGCAGGACTTTGTGGAGGGCGTTGGCAACCTTCGGGGAAGTGAAGGCATCTTTATGCTGCATATTCCGGTAGGGGCGCTTTAAAAACTCGAACAGCTGGGGGGCCATCTGGCCCGGGGCTTCCACGTAGTCGGCCAGCCCGGAGTCAATGATGGTGCGGGGCATGCTCTCGTACTCGGCCGTATCAAGCCGCTGGGCGATCACCAGGCCGAGCCCCTGCTTGACGAACCGGGCCCCCAGTTCCCCGTCGGTGCCCATGCCCGAGAAGATGATGGCTACGGCTTTTTCGCCCCAGTCGGCAGCCAGGCTCTGGAAAAAAGTATCGATGGGCATGCGCAGGCCCCGGGGCCGTGAGGGCTTGAGCAGCAGCAGCCGTCCGCCGAAAAGGGCCATCTCCGTGTTTTCGGGAATCACGTAGATGTGGTTCGGCGCCACCGGCATGCCGTCTTTTACCCGAACCACGGGCATCGAGGTATGGCGCTGGAGCAGTTCGGGCAGCATGCTTTTCACGCTGGGGTCCAGGTGCTGCACCACCACGAAGGCCGCCCCGCTATCCGGGGGTACCGAGGCAAAAAATTCCCCGAACGCCCCGAACGCCCCGGCGGACCCTCCGATGCCGACCAGCGGGAAGTCCCGGTTGCGCAGCACCTGCACGTCTACCTGCTGTTCGGTCAGTACGCTTTCATCAATGGCGCTTCCGTTTTCCTCCGGGTTATCCGTTTTCATGGCAAGTGCTAGGGGGAGTGAGTTTATGAGTTTATGCGTTCGAAGTTTATGCTGATACTCATCCAATAAGTTGATACGCATAAACGCATCAATGCATCACGGCTTTTTTTTCTGGAACTGCATGTCCCCACTGAGCAACTCGTGCTTGAAAATCGAGTCGTGCACTACCCGGGATTGTTTTTCGGTTTGCTGGGCTTTGGCCAGAAATAACGCGGCGATCTCCGGCTGGTTGCTTTTCAGAAAGTGGTCACCCATCTGTTTGAGCAGCAGGTTGGTTTCTTCCAGTCCGCGCATGGCCTGATAGAGCAAACTTTCCACCGACTGGGTGACTTCAGACAGCAGGGAGCTGATGGTGTAGGCGTGCCCGGTATGGCAACGGAACCGGATCAGGTTGCCTTCGATGAGCTGGGTTAAGGCGCCGTGGCAATCGGGGCAGGTAAAAGGCGTAAACTCGCCTTTGTCAATAATGCCCATTTGAAAGGCATTGTCGTGGCGGGCAATCTTGAGTTCAATCGAGAGCCGTTCCAGGTCGGCTTTGGGTACTTTCGGTTTGGCGGGTGCCGTTTCGGTCGTCAGGCGGGTCAGCAGCGCGCCTAGCTCCGCGCGGGGAACCACGTAATCGGCCGCCACGAATTCGAGGGCATTGGCAGGCATGTCGGGAAAATGGGCATCGGCCGGCTGTTGGACCACCGCTACGCCCCCCAGGCGTTTGACGGTCCACAAGCCCGAGGTGCCGTCGTCGAGGTAGCCCGTGAGCACTACCCCAATCACCCGCGGTCCGTAGGCGTAGGCGGCCGACCGGAACAGGGCGTCCACCGAGGGCCGGAACCGGTTTTCTTTCGGGCCCCGCTTGGTGAGTACCTGGTCCCCTTCCACCAGCAGGTGGTGGTCGGGCGGCGCGATGTAGATGGTGCCGGCCTGAATCTTTTCCCCGTCTTTGGGATGCTTGGCTTTGAGCGGAGAGAATATATTGAGTACTTCCGGTAAGATGCTTTCGGTATAGGGGGCAATGTGCTGGACGATGAAAATAGGCGCCGGAAAATCGGCCGTCAGGGTCTTGACAAAATCGATCAGGGCCTCTACGCCCCCGGCTGAAGCCCCGATCACGACAATATCTCGCTTGGGTTTTTGGGTGTTAGGGTTGTTTTTGGTCACGGGATGCGAAGGGATACTTACTGAACCAATCAAACCTAACCAATTTCGGTAAGGATGCCATAGGTTTCCTGCTGGAAGCGAATTGGAGTTCCCACTTAAAAGTGAACAGTAAGCAAAGAGTAGATTTTTCCGCTTAACCGTCAACAAAAACGTTGATTTACTGAGGGGATGGGAGAGTGGCTATCCTCTTTCTTGTTCCTGCCAGCATTCGTCTCAGAAAAGGGTCATTCATTATAAAGCTCTAGCCGGACAACACACTTGTAATTTCACTTGTGGAGCTTTGCTTCATGGGAAGTGTCGGTTTGGCGTTTGGTCACCTTGAAACCCAACCTTCCCTTCTTTCTTACCCAAACATCACCCCTTCTTTATCCGGGTAGCGTATTGCTCCGTACGCTTCGCCTACTGGTTCATATTTGTAGATGCACGCAGATTGGCAGCTTACTCAAAAAGGGGGCCCTTTACGCAGACAAACGGGCGATTCACACGATAGTGAGAGCAACTGGAGAAAGAGAGCACTACTTTCGATTCGGATTACCGCCGGTAGTACTTCTCCTTTCAACCTCCTAAACCCCTATGATCGTGAAAACCCTTAGCTTCGCCTTCGTTACGTTCCTGCTTTCCTCGCTGGGTTTCGCTCAATCGGCCAGCGACGAAAAAGCCGTCCGGGCCGTGGTCCAGAAAATGGAAGATGCCTGGAACGCCCACCACTACACCTATTCCGGTCAGTATGACATTTACAACAATGACGCCAGCATGATCAACCCCGTCGGGATGTACTGGATCAACCGGGCTGAAATCGTGAAAGCGCACCAGGCATTCGGGGAAATGATGTTTAAGTATGGCTCTACCAAGAACCAACAAGTAGACGTCCGGTTCCTGGCGCCCACCGTCGCGCTGGTTACCGTCAAGGCGCAGTACCGGGTAGAGCAAGATCATAACTTCCCCGACGGCCGCAAAGCCGGTTCCAGGGGCGATACCAGTTACAGCATGCTGACCGGGGTGCTTACCAAGCAGCATGACGACTGGAAAATTGCCTCCTTGCAGGTAACGCCCATCGATGCAGTGGCCCAGGCCCATGATCCCATTCAGCGGCAAGCCAGCCGGTAATCTCCCCTCGTCTTCGGGAGGTGAATTTGCTTCCCGAAGACGAATGTTATTTTGCCGCCGGGGAGTGGCAAAAGGCAATGGCTTTTACGATATTGAATAAAGAGCAACGGTGCTGGTCTTGCCCCGAGAAGTTATGCGTATTGCAACCCTGATCCTCTTTTTGCTGCGCCTTTGGTGCCACTCCGCTGCCGCGCAGTTGCCACCCGTTATTGCTTTTGACGGGCCGCCCACGCTGGAGCAGGGCTTTTGCGTGGAGCCCTACGCCCGGTTTTACTTCGATCCGACCGGTGACACGCTGCGGCCCCTCTCAGCCATTGCCCGGCAACGCTTCCTGCCTCCGGGAGCAGTCCCCCAAATTCGCAGTGGCGTTGCCCGGCAGATGAGCGAAACGAGCCAGGTAATCTGGCTGCAATTCCGGCTGGCCAATACGCATCCCACCGATACGCTTCGCCTGGAATACTGGGGGGGTATCCACGCGGTGTACTCCCTTTACGAGAAGCAGGGCAATTCCTTTGCCTACCTGGGCAGCAATGGGCTGTGCGTGCCGGCCGCGCCCAAAATTTCCGGCTACGGTGCGTTGCCCCTGGTGATTCCCCCGCGCACGACCCGCCACTACCTGGTGCGGGTGGCCGACTACCTGCTCCTGCTTGACAACGTAGCCGGTCAGCTCCATACCCGGCAAAGCTTCGGGGCGTTGCTCAGTGAACATTTACACCTGGAACGGTGGCTATTGGGGGCCATGGCCCTGATTCTGGGTTGTCTGCTGCTGATGGGCGGGTATTCGTCCTTCCAGTATTTGCTTACCCGCGACTCCGCCTTCCTCTACTATACCCTCTACACGGTAGCCGCCAGCGGACTGCTGCTGCTGCTGGCCAATCCCCGCTTCAGCCTGGGCATCACCCCGGACGCTCTGCCCTGGTTGGGGCACCCGATTGCCTTGTCGTTGAATCCCCTGGTGGCCCTCTTGTACGCCCTGTTTCTGTCCAGCCTGCTCCACATTTCCCGCCAGCAGCCTTCCCTTTGGCGGGTGATCCGGCTGGGAATGGTCGGGCTGGCGCTGTTGCAGGCAATGGCGGTGGTGCAAGTATTTACGGGCGTGTGGATCCGGAGCAATTCCCTCTACTTCGCCCTGGATACCCTGCCGGCCCTGTTGATGGGCGTACTGTTGATTGTCGCTACGCTACGCAGTGACAGCAAACTAAAAGCCTATCTGCTGGCTGGCCAGATCAGCCTGTACGTAATTGCCATTTCTCCCTTGCACGGCCTGTTTGCCATTAGCAATCCCTCCCCGGTGGTAAACCTGTTTCTCAATTATCCGCCCTTCTACATGATACTCGGCTTGTGCCTGGAGCTGTTCTGCTTCGCCCTGGCCTTGGCTTACCGCAGCAAACTGGTGGAAGTAGAAAAGAACCAGCTGCAACAAACCTACGCCCGGCAACTGCAAACCGAACTCGAAGCCCGCACCCGGGAGGTAGAAAGGCAAAGCCAGCTGCTGGAGCAACAGCACATCCGCCAGTTGGAACTGGGTTTTGAGCAGCAACTGGCCCAAGTGCAAATGAGTGCGCTCAGGGCCCAGATGAATCCGCACTTCATTTTCAACTGCCTCAATTCCATTCAGCTCTATACCACCAGCAACAACGCCGCCAAGGCTTCCGATTACCTCAACCGCTTCAGTCAACTGATTCGGTTGGTGCTCGAAAATTCACGTTCCGAACGGGTCACCCTGCAAAGTGAGCTGGAAGCGTTGCGGCTTTATTTGGAAATGGAAGCCATGCGCTTTAAAGACAAACTGCGTTTCACCATCCAACTGCCGGCTCACCTGGATGCCGACCTCATTGAGATTCCGCCGCTGCTGCTCCAGCCGTACGTAGAGAATGCGATCTGGCACGGACTCATGCACCGGGCGGAGGGAGGAGTGGTGTCGGTGAAAGTAGAATCGCTGGCACCCGATTGTCTGCGCGTCACCATCACCGACAATGGGGTAGGCCGGGCAATGGCTGCCGAATTAAAGAGCAAGTCGGCCACCAGGCACAAGTCGTTTGGCATGAAACTAACCGGAGAACGCATTTCGCTCATCAACCGTCTCTACGATACCACTACCCGGGTGCAGGTGCACGACCTGGTCGATGCGGGGGGTACACCCGCCGGCACGGAAGTAATGATCGAAATTCCCATCTGAGCAGGGTCCGTACGCCATCATCCAACCTGTCTATCCTCCCATGCTCACCGCCATTCTCATCGACGACGAACCAGACTGCGTGGAACTGCTGGCGCTGCAACTGTCCCAGCATTGTCCGGAAGTAGAAGTAATGGCTCAGTTCACCTCACCCGAAGCCGGTTTACAAGCCATCCGCAGCCGCAAACCCGACCTGGTGTTTCTGGACGTGGAAATGCCCCGGCTCAATGGCTTTCAACTGCTCGAGCAGCTCGAAGCGATTGACTTTAGCCTGGTCTTTGTAACGGCCTACAACGAATTTGCCTTGAAAGCCTTTCGCTTCAGTGCCCTCGATTATCTGCTCAAACCGCTCAACGTGGCGCAGTTGCAGGAGGCCGTTCGAAAAGCCGCAAAACGTCAGCGCATTGATCAACGCCAACTCGACATGCTCCGCTTCCAGCTCAAAGAAGGGCAGTACCCTGCCAAAATCGCCGTTCCCTTCCAGGGCGGGGTGGTATTTGTCGAGCTCAAAGAGTTGGTATACTGCGAAGCCGACAGCAACTACACCAAACTTTTTCTGACCAACGGCAAAAACTACCTGCTCTCCAAAACCCTGCGGGAAGTGCAGGAAGTACTCGAAGAACGAAACTTTCTGCGGGTGCACCGCCAGTACCTGATCAACCTCGACCACATCAAAGTCTACCACAAGGGCGACGGCGCTTACCTGGTCATGACCGGCGAGGTGAGTATTCCCGTAGCCAAGAACCAAAAAGATCGCCTGGTGCAAAAGTTTGGTTGGTTGTAGGGAGCGCCAGGTCACAACGGACCACCCGATCAGGATTGAGGACAACCCTTACCCTTCATTGTGCACTTGTACCTGCGCACTACTTGGATCATCGCTCATTTTGTGGCCCAAGTAGTAACAATCTCTGTTTTTTTTCCACTCAATTTTAGGGCTGTCTGCTCATTCATAAAGCTGCTTCACAAAGAATTCCTCCTTTTCCGGATTCTGTTCTTGATTTTCAGGTCAAATGCCGGCGGCTGAATTGAATCATGAATAATTATCGAGTTTGATCCCTAAAATCCCATCTCATGAAGACTGAAGTAGTATTGCAAGCGCAGCGAACGCACCGCCAAACCGAGGGCTGGTTCTACGTAATCATGGCCGTTATCGCAATTGCCATTGCCATTGCCGGTTTCGGACCCGCCGCCGTATCTACGGCTGGTCGCCGGGCGCCACTGACTTGGGCATTGGTCGCGCATGGCGCTATTTTTGGCGCCTGGCTCCTGTTGTTTCTGACCCAGACAGTCCTGGTTGCAAAAAGAAAGATCACCTTTCACCGCCGACTGGGCTATTTGGGTATCTTACTCGCCGTCCTGATGGTGCTCTCCGGCTATATGACTGCAATTGCCATGGCCCGGCGAGGCTATGACCTGAGCGGCGATTTGATCCAGGGCAACGGCGATCCCCTGGCACTGATGGCGTTACAACTTGGCGATATTTTAAGCTTCAGCATTTTGGTCGGGCTGGCCATCTGGTATCGCCGTAATCCCGCCATTCACAAGCGGTTGATGCTGCTGGCAACCGTCGCTTCCTTGATGCCTGCCGCCCTGACGCACATTATCGGCCATTGGCCGGTTTTGCGGGAGATAACCGCCCCCATTATCATCATTCCGCTGTTGATGCTCCTGTTTGCCGGAGCCGTCCACGACCGTTTATCCCGGGGCCGTATTCACCCCATTTCGATATGGGTAGCTTTGGCGTTATTTGTCTGGGCTAACCTGCGCGCTGTAGTCATTGGGCCGAGTGATGCTTGGCATAGATTTGCAGAATGGCTCATCAAATAAAAAGGAATAGGCCGTAATAGTCCTTTTATCAGTAGTTTGAATGGTTGTGCAGCTTATAACCAGCATCTGGAAGTTGTCACAAAAAAGGTTGATTTTGCGAGAGGCTGAGCGAGGTCCCGCCCTCTACCTGTATCAGGCTGCAAAGTGTTTCAGAAAAGGGTGGATTTATATACCACTCCTCAGGTAGCAGTACTCGTTGGACTGTAGGATGAACTCATAATCCGAGCAAGGTAAAACTACCTGGACAAAAGCTATTGATTTTTCAGCAAGCACCTGCCTTAGGCCTTAACCCTAAACTTGCGATGATCGCTTCCTCCTTAATAAAAGGGGCAAATGGACGATCCTGCCCCAACGTGACTTGTAGAAACATAGCCAAAATCAAAAAAGAAGGGGTACTCAATCAGTTCGTTATCCAAATTCTGTTAATTTAGCCACTATGCTATTTGACTTTGCTCCCGACGAAAAGTTTAATTTTCTGGAGGCATTCGCCAAACGGGTTGGGGCCAGCATACAAGAGGCAACGCTCACCTTACCGCCCTTTCTAGGGGAGGGAACCATCAAAAAAATGCGCCTGGTGGAGGATTTTTCCCTGCTAATGCATCATTACATCTTAAAAGAAGAACTCATTCTCAGGCGTTCAGCGGCAGAGCCTGCGGGCCAGCGAATCAATGTGCTGTTTCACATCAACGCCTCTCCCCAAGTGCTGCCGATAGTCGATGAGCATTCCCCCACCGTCCGGGAAGATGTTCATGCCATTCGCATCACCTCTACCAATATTGATTCCCAGATTCGTTTTCCTGCCTGCTCCCAAGTTTTTTTCATGGTGCTCAGCACCACCAGGCCTGCCCTGCGAAGACTGCTCAACATCAAAAAAATGAACCGGGTCGTAGAGCAAATTCTGCTCGGCCAGCAAGGGTTTCTGTTTTACGAGAACATGAGCGCGGAAGGACAAAAAAAACTCAGAATGCTTGCCACCCTGGATCCAAAAGCAGAGTTGAGCGAACTTTGGATTTGGATTCATGTACAGGAGTTACTCTGCGGGTTGTTTGAACGGTTACTGGCCAGGGAAACACTCAAGCACAGTCCCATTCACCAAGCGGATGCTGAGCAATTATTGCTCGTGCGGGCGGCGGTCGTAAAGGATTTGCGTGTTGCGCCTCAGTTGCCAAAGCTGGCCCAACTGGCAGGCATGAGCACTTCCAAACTGACGGAGCTCTAAGTAGCGATTCAGAATGAAGTATAAGAAAAGAATAGTTGGTAAATTAGGGGTATGCGTTACATGAAAGAACTCAGTGAGGAGCAGAAACAGGCTTTGGAGGAGGGCCACAAAACGGGTAAAAGCCATCGGTTCCGCACGCGTTGCCAAGCTATTTTGCTGTCTCACCAAGGCTACTCAGTACAAGAGCTGGCCCGCCTATTCAAGGTAAGCGATTTGAGTATTTACAACTGGATGGATCGCTTCAAGGACGGCGACGTGAAGGCTTTACAAACCCAGCCGGGCAAGGGCCGCAAACCACTCTTGAAACTGCAAAACCAGGCGCATGTAGAACTGGTAGAATCTGCCATTGACAAGCAGAACCAGCGGGTGAAACTGGCTAAGGAGCAGATCGAAAAGCAGTTGGGCTACTCCTTGAGTGAGAGCACGTTGAAGCGGTTTTTAAAAAAAGTGGTTACCGCTGGAAGCGCTTCCGCAAGTGGGTGAAACCTTTGCAGGATCAGGTGGAATATGAGCAAAAGCGCCTCACCCTACTGACTTTGCTAATACTGGCTCAAGCAGGCTATATCGAGCTGTGTTTTGGCGATGAGAGCGGCTTTTCGCTCATGCCTACTGTGCCCTACGGCTGGATCAAGAAAGGCAAGCAGGCTTGTATGCTTTCCCAACATAGTGGCCGAATAAACGTGTTTGGCTTGCTTTCCACTACCGGTAAGCTCACTGGCTACCACAAACAAGAAAGCCTTGATTCGGCCTTTGTCATTGAATGTCTCACTGACTTTACCCAAAGCCTTCAGCGGCCAACGGTAGTGGTGCTCGACAATGCACCCCTGCACACGAGTGCGGCCTTCAAAGCCAAACAAGTAGAGTGGGAACAAAAGGGGCTCTACTTGTTTTTCTTGCCCAAATACAGCCCGCACCTCAACCGCATTGAAAGACTATGGAAACAGATCAAGCACGGTTGGCTCAAGGCCCAGGATTACCTCTCCTTGGAGCATCTGCGGCAAGCCCTAGCCAATATCCTAACCGGTTTCGGTACGGCTTTTACCCTTGATTTCAAGGAACTTGACCTAGAAGAGATTGATCTTGCTCAATTTCATATACTTATTTCTGATTGACTACTTACCCGGTCGTGTCCCTGCTCATCACGGAACTGGCCCTGGATGTGATCCGCAAGTTCCCCACGCAGCGCAAGTATTTCTACATGGATGAAGCCTGGAGTATGCTCTCGGACTCGATGGGAGAATTTGTGGAAGGCATGTACCGGACCGTGCGCAAGAACAACGGGGCCATGTGCATCATCACGCAGGGCATCCGGGAAATAGTGGATTCCAAGATTGGTCCCGCCATCCTGGCCAACGCGGCTACGCAGATCATCCTCAACCACACGGATGTAACGGAAGTCGCGAAGCTGGCCGGGCACCTGGGTTTTACCGAACATGAAGTGGAACTCATCCGCTCCATCCGCCGCAATGATGCGGAAGGGTACCGGGAGCTGTTCATCAAGCAGGGCGACTACGCCAAAGTCTACCTGATGGAAGTCTCCCCGGCCATGGACGCTATCCTTACTTCCAAGCCCGAGGAACGCGACTACCTGCGGCGGCTGCAAAAGCAGTTCGGCGGCAACATTCACGCCGCCATCAACCAGTACATTGAGACGAAGCGGGCCAAAAAGCTCTCCATTGGAAAGGAGGAGGCAGCATG
>CADCTQ010000438.1 GCA_902805615.1 uncultured Cytophagales bacterium | reverse complement strand
TGTGTTTTCCCTTGCGGCCGTTGGGCGAATAGTCGGCCGGCACCACCACGATGCGGGCCAGCTGGTCCTTGAAGGCATCCCGCTGGGCGTCCAGCGTAAACCCGGCTTCGGCGAAGATGCGCACGTCATTCACGGTAAAATCGTAGTTGAGCGACAGGAGGCCCGCGTTGGTGAAGTAGTTGATGGGCATGAGCCGCCACACGTCGGTTGGTTCGTTGTCCACCTGCACTTGTCCCGTGAGCAGGTACACCAGCACCACGTCTTCGAGGTAGATCTTATCGTTGGCCGGGAACGTGAAGATGCTCTCCCACTTGTTGGCCGCGTTGAGGTTGAACGGGACTTCGTACATGAGGGCCAGCGTTTCGGGACCCGGCTCGCCGGCGGGTCCCTGGGGCCCTTGCGCCCCCTGCGGACCGGGGAGGCCGGTGCCGGCAGGGCCCTGGCAACTCGACGCGAGACAAAGCACGAACCCGAGCAGCAACAGGTGGACCGGACGGGCAAAGAGAAGGTAGGTATTTTTCATGGGTAGCTCCCTGTTGTGCGGCCAGGGAAGGGCCGGGAATAATAAGGTGTGAGTGTGAAAGAGTAAACAAGAAATATGCCAAGGCGCCGGTTACGCATTCCCCGCTTTTATTACGCCTGCGGCTTCTCCCGGCAAATGAAGTTGCCGCCCCCCGCCGCCCGGTTTACCTTTCGTTTTTTTTCCCCGACCGATGAAGTTTCTGACTACGCAATGGCGGCGCATTTCCAACGTCGGCATCAAAGATACGAGCAACTACCTCGCGAATAAGCGGATCATCCTTTGCAACCAGTTTACGGCGGTCATTGCGGTCAATACCCTGTGCTACGCCGTGTCGTTCGTGGTCGCCGGCATTTATAACATGCTGCCGGTGCAGCTCTTTTTCCTTGCCCTGCTCGGCCTGGTGTTCTACTGCAACCGCCGGGGCTGGTACGCCGCCGGCAAAAACCTGTTTCTGACCGCTTCGGCGGGCATCGTCTTCTTCGTTTCGCTGCTGCTTACCCGGGAGGCCGGTTCCTACCTGTACTATTTCCCCCTCGCCAGCGCGGTGTTTACGCTTTTTGATTACCGGGAACTGCGCAAAGCGGTGGGGGCGCTGGTCCTGCTCTTCTCGCTGATCGTGCTGCTGCAACTGCCCGCCGGGTACGTTCCGCCCCTCCACATCGCCCTGGCCGACGATACTAAAGAAACCCTGTTCGTGGGCGGCTTCCTGGTGTCGCTGTTCATCAACGTGATGTGCGTGTACCACCTGCTGCGGGCCAACTACCTGGCCGAAACGCAGATGCAGGAAGCCGTGCACAAGGAGGAAGAACTCAACCAGGAACTCCAGACCCGGGAAGAAGAACTCCAGGCCAGCCTTGAACACCTCTACAACCTGTCGCGGAAGATTGACGGCGAAAAAGCCAAGCTGTCGGCCATCGTCGAAAGCGCCGACCACCTGATCTGGTCGGTGGACCGGGAATACCGGCTCATCCACGCCAACAGCAATTACTACCGCTCCAGCCGGGTTCGTTTCGGCAGGGAACCGCACCCGGGCGAAGTGCTTTTCGACCTGATGCCCCCGCAGATGGTCGAGCGGTGGCGGCCCTGGTACGACCGGGCCCTGGCAGGTGAAAAGTTTTCGGTGGAAAACGTCGGCAAAACCCAGTACTGGGAAATCTTTTTCACGCCCATTGCCGGCGAAAACGGGCGGGCCGCCGGCGTGAGCGTGTTCATGCAGAACATCTCGGCCCGCAAGGAGGCCGAACGGCAGATGCTGGAAGCCAAGGAAGCCGCCGAAAGGGCCTCGCAGGCCAAGGCGCAGTTCCTGTCCACCATGAGCCACGAGATCCGCACGCCGATGAACGGGGTGATCGCCATGGCGCACCTGCTGCTCGAAGGGAGTCCCCGCCCCGACCAGCTCGAACTGCTCAACATGCTCCAGTTCTCTTCCCAGAGCCTGCTTGCCCTCATCAACGACATCCTCGACCTGCAAAAGATCGAAGCCGGCAAGGTGACGCTGGAAGAGATTGACTTTTCGCCCGCCGAGCTGCTGCGCAACATCCTCTACGCCCACCGGGTAAAGGCCCACGAGAAGGGCATCGGACTCGACTGCCGCCTGGGCGACGACCTGCCCGCCACCCTGCGCGGCGACCCCGTACGCCTCACGCAAATCCTCAACAACCTGGTGGGCAACGCGGTCAAATTCACCGACCGGGGCGAAGTTACCCTGGCCGTGCGGTGCGCAGGCGATACGTCCGCGGGGACGGCGCTGCACTTTTCGGTAACCGACACCGGCATCGGGATTGCCGCCGATAAGCTTAAACTGATTTTCAAAGCCTTCGAGCAGGCCGACGTTGACACCACCCGCAAGTACGGCGGCACGGGCCTGGGGCTGGCCATTACCAAACGCTTGCTCGAAATGCAGGGCAGCCACATCGAGGTGGAAAGTACGCCCGGTGCGGGCTCCGTCTTCCACTTTACCCTGCTCCTCAAAACAGGGACGTCATCCGCGCCGGCGCCGCGCCCGGAAGCGGCTTCCGTGACCGGCGACCTGGGCCACGTCCGGCTGCTGCTGGCCGAAGACAACCCGGTGAACGTGATGGTGGCCCGCAAGTTCCTCGCCCGGTGGCGCATCACCCCCGACCACGCCCCCGACGGACGGGCCGCCCTGGCGCGGGTGCAGGAAAAAACGTACGACGTGGTGCTCATGGACTTGCAGATGCCCGACATGGACGGCCTGGAGGCCACGCTGGCGATCCGGCGGCTGGGGGGCCGGTACGCGGCCCTGCCCATCATTGCCCTCACGGCCGACATCAGCGCGGAGGTGAAAGAGCAGTCCCTGGCGGCGGGCATGAACGACTTTCTGACCAAACCCTACCGCCCCGCCGATCTTTTCCGGGTGCTTACCCGTTTCGTGCGCCCCGTTGGCCCGCCCCCCGCCCCGCCGCGCCCCGAACCGGCCCATACCGGCGGTGACTTTCCCAAAATTGACCAACTGGCCGAGGGCGACGAAGCGTTTGCGCGGCAAATGAAAGCCTCGTGCGTGGTCGAACTGGAGGAGTGCAGCCTCAACCTCCGGGAAGCCATCCGGGACCGCGACGAGGCCCGTTACCGGGCTACCCTGCACAAAGCAAAACCTTTGTTTAACTTGCTGGACCTGGAAGAACTGGAAGCAGCTTTGGCGGCCGTCAAAATCACCATTCACACAACGTCGGGCGAGGCGGAGCGGAACCGGCTGGTCCGGTACATTGAAGAAGTGTGCGGTGCAGCCGACCGGCGGCTGCGGGAATCGTTGCTCGCAGCCGAACCCGTTCGGTGATAAATGCGTTTTTCAGGGGCGGCCCTTCGCTATTCGACCCGCCTTGTAAGAAATCCGCCAAAGCTCTGCTGGCAATCTGGCCGAGGAATCATACTTTTGTTGCCCGGTACCGTTTCGATTCCCAGGAGGCTTTCCCGCCGGGTACCGGACCATCCGTAGCTTTTTTAATTGGTTGGATTCGTACTTTCCGGCCGGATATCTCGTAAAGTGTTATAACAGCGTTTAATTTATATGAAAACTGAGGGAGAAAAATCATACGTTCACAATGGTAAGACCATTAAAATCATTCCCGCCAAACGCGTGAAGAAAGCCGAGGAGGAAGCCTCGGGGCGCACGGGAACCCGGGCCCGGGCCGGTTCGGGGGAAAAGAAAACGCGAAAGTCGGAACCCGAACGGGAAGGCTCCAAGTACGTGGTCGGCGATAAGGTAGCCATGAAACCCATTCCCATCCAGTATTCGGGGGCGGGCTTCGGCGAATCAGTCATCACGAAGGTGTTCAAGTCCACCTACGACCAGATGTACCGCTATTCCATCCGTTCGGTGTCGGGCCACGAGCTGGCGCTGGTGAAGGAGGAAGAACTGAAGCCGCGAAAGTAAGGCGGGAAAGTAAGGTTTATCCGGAAACGATTGTACAAGGCAAAGGGTAGTCAGACCGACTACCCTTTTTGGTTTTACACTCCTTTTTTACACCCTCCCGGTGCAGCCGGGGACTGTTTACTCCTGTTCATCCCGGGATCAGCCGGCCGGTTCGGCGGCGTTGGGCAGGACAATGATGAACGCTGTCCCCCCGCCCACCTGGCTTTGCATCCCGATGGTTCCTTGCAGCACGGCAACGGCCTGCTTGACGATGTAGAGGCCCAGCCCCGATCCGTCGGACTGCTCGGCCGCGCGGAAGAACATGTCGTAAATCCTTTCCCGGTACTCCGGCTGGATGCCCACGCCGTTGTCGGTGCACCGGATCACGGCCTGCGCGGGGGTGATCTCCACGGCAATGTCGAGCCGGCCCTGCGCCTTGTTGAAGTCCTGGTACTTGATGGCGTTGGAGATGAGGTTGGAGAAGATGATCTTGAGGCGGAAGACGTCCGAGCAGAAACGGCCTTCGCCCACCGCGAGGTTCAACTGGAGGCGGCCGAAGTGTTTCATGTATTCCAGGTCGGCGTAGCACTCCTGCACCAGCGCCGCCACGTCAATCACTTCGCGGCGCGTGGCCGTGCGGGTGTTGCGCGAGTAGTCGAGCATGGACCGGATGAACCGGTCGAGCTTGTGCACCCGGTTGGCGATCAGGTCCACGTACTGCCGCCGGGCGGCCTCGTCGGGTTCCCCTTTGAGAATGTCCACCAGCCCCAGGATGGTCGAGAGCGGCGACCGCAGGTCGTGGGAAGTTTTGTAGACGAACTGGTCGAGTTCGAAGTTTTTCTCGTGCAGTTCGCGGAGGGTATTTTCGAGCCGGTGCTGGGCCGTTTTGTGGTCGTGGATGTCGGTGGCAGTCCCCAGCCACAGCGTGATGTTCCCCGCTTCGTCGCGGATGGGCACTACCCGCGCCAGGTGCCAGCGGTAGGTACCGTCGGCGCCGTTGCGGTAGCGGTTCTCCGCCTCGTAGGGTTCGCCGTTGCGCCGCCCGGCCGCGCGGCGTTCCCCGACCAGGGGCAGGTCGTCGGGATGCACGGCCTGCTGCCAGCCCATTTCCAGGCTCTCGGCCTCCGTGAGCCCCGTGAAGGCGTACCAGCGCTTGTTGAAGTAGTTGATCGTGCCGCCGGGGGGCGAGGTCCAGGCCATGTGCGGCATCCCTTCGAGCACCGTGTAGAGAAAATCGAGGGCCGCCTGCTGCGCGTGGATGTCGGTGATGGTCCCGACCCACTCGGTAATTTCCCCGGCTTCGTCGCGGAGGGGCAGGGCCTGCGACAGCATCCAGCGGTACTGGCCGTCGCGGTGGCGGAGGCGGTAGTGCACCTGGAAGGGTTTGCCGGTGGCGAGTGAATACAGCGTCTTTTGCAGAGACCGCGCCCAGTCTTCGGGGTGCATCACCTGGTGAAAAACTTCCTGGTAGGACCCTTTGAACGGAACGCCCGTGAATGCGTACCACATTTCGCTCACGTAGGTGTTGTTGCCCTCCCGGTCGGCCGTCCACGCGATCTGCGGTATGCCGTCGAGCAGGCGCTGCGCGCGGGCCTCGCTCTCTTTCATTTTCCGGAGTCCCATCACCTGTTCGGTTACTTCGTGGGCCACCGTGACCACGTGCGTAACGGCGCCCTGCGGGTCGCGCAGGGGCTGGTGCACGAGTTTGAGGTACGCCGGTTCCCGTTTGCCGCCCCGGGTCACCTGCACGGCCACCTCGTTGCCCGTCAGCGGGCTGCCCGTCGCCAGCACGCGACTCAACCGTTCTTCGTAGCCCTGTCCGCGCACCTGGGGCAAGGCTTCGAACAGGGGCTTGCCGAGTACGTGTTCCGGGGCGCTGCCCCAAATCTCGCAAATGGCCGGGTTGGCCAGTTCCACCACGTGCCCCGGGCCCCGGTAGATGGCAATGCCGACCGGGGCGTGGGCCAGGATGGCTTCTGCCTGCCGGCGCTGGTGATCGGCCTCCCGGCAAGCCGCCTCCTGCCGGGCCAGCATCGCTTCCGCGCGCCGCAGGGCTTCCTGCGCCTCCCGGAGCTGCCGTTCCTGGCGGGCCCGCAGCAGTTCGCCTTCGGCCCGTTTGGCGACAATCGCCAGCGCGGCCTCCACCGCCGCCACGGGGGGCAGCGGGCCGCGGTGCATCACGCAGAGGCAACCCGCCACGGCCCCGTCCCCGTCGAGCAGGGGAATGCCCGCGTAGCCGTCCACGCCCAGCACGCCCAATGTCCCGTTGGCGGGGAAAAGCCCCTGCACGCCGGTCGGAATGGCGCGGAAAGCGTCACCGGCCAGGGGTTCGGCCAGGGCGGCGGACAGCCCGCCGCCGGGTTGCCAGGCTGCCTGCCCGCGGGCGTAGAACACTTCCAGCCGTTCGGCGGCCGGGGCGTCGCCGGACGGTTTGCCGTCCGCGCGGGACGGGCCGCGTTCGCCCAAGAAAACGTAGTCTACGGCCAGGGCTTTTGCCAGGCACGCGGCCAGGGACTGGAACAATGCCCTTCCGGTGGCGGGGGTCGAAAACCCGCCCGCCAGGGCTTGCAGTATGGGTAGGGTGTGCATAAAATCAGATCATCAATGGCTGACGCCGATATAGCCGGCGCGGGGGACTCCTCCGCAAGGTAACCGCAACGCCGGAAAACCGAATCGGGACACGGGTAAGGAAGCAACGCCCGCGGACGGGAGGAGCGGGTACTGGAAACAATTCACGGGCGAATGGAGAAGCTGGAAAACGGATGAGTGACACCAGGGACTTGAAAGACAAGCCAAAAAGACCGGGTGCAACGGGCGTCTGTCAGGCAAAAATAGGAAGTAATCGCCGCTTTAAAAAGTGGCGATTCCATCGGATGCGCCGCAAAAAGCGGTTTGGTTGTGAATCCGGCAATTGCGGGAGGCGGGGAAACACTTTTTAGTAACACAAAAAACGCCCCGCCGGGCGGCAGCTTTCGTCCGGCCGGCCGGCCCACCCGTCCCCGCGGGCCGCCCCTTATGCGCCCAAACCTTACGGCTGTATAAAATGACGCTGTTGTGCGCCACCGGCCGCCGCAGGGGCCGCAACTGCCTCCTTTGCCCCCCGCAACCGGCCCGGCCGGGGGCCTTGAACGGGCCGGCCGGCCCCGGACCCGGTTCACCCGGCCGGGAAAAGCGTTTTGCCTTACGCCCTCCCGCCGGCCGGCAGCGGGTCGCCGGTGATGCGGGTTGCCCGACATCCATTAAGTTTACCCCTCTTGCAAAAGGTCATTTTTTCACCTTTCCCTTATTGAACATGCGGTTAAAAGCCCAGATTACCCTTTTGATTGCGGGGGCCCTGCTTACGCCCGTCCTGCTGATCAGCGCGGTTGCCATGTACAGCATTCACCGGAAAGCCACTGCCGACATCGGGCACTACCGCCAGGAGGAACTTGCCAGCCTGAAGGTGTACCTCAAGCACCTGGTGGACATTGCCTACGGCACCGTGGCGCACGAACACGGGCAGGCGCAACGCGCCGCCGCGCCGGCCCCCGCCGATTCGACCGCCGCACCCGCCGACCCGATGGCGGCCTGCCTCAAACAACTGTCCGCCATCCGCTTCGACCGGGGCGAGGGGTACTTCTGGGTGACCGACACCGGGCTCCCCTACCCCCGCATGGTGATGCACGCCGAAAAGCCGGGCCTGGCCGGCAAGGTGCTCAATGATGTTAAGTTCAACGTCGCCAAGGAGACCGGGGCCAACATTTACCAGGCCCGGGTGCAGCTCTGCCAGGCGGACGGCGAAGGGTTCACCGAGTACGTGATGAAAAAGCCCGGCACCGACGAGGTCATCAGCAAACTCTCCTACTCCCGCCTGTACGCCCCGCTGGGCTGGGTCATTTCCACGGGCATTTACACCGACCAGATCGAACGGGCCGTGGCCCGCAAAGAAGCCGCCCTGGCGGGGCAGCTCCGCACCATTGCCGCCTTCATCGGCCTGGCCTCCCTGGCGATCCTGGCGGGCGGCCTGCTGCTGGGCCTGCGCTTCAGCAACGCGTTGGTGGCGGCCCTCACGCAGGTCAACGACCGGCTCCGGGAACTGGCGGCCGGCAAACCCACCAGCCACATTGCCGGGTGGCGAAAGGACGAGATCGGGGAAATGACCGGTTCGCTCAACACGCTGGTGACCGGCCTGGACACCTACTCGGACTTCGCCCGGCAGATCGGGCAGGGCAACCTGAACCACGCGTTCGTGCCGCTGAGCCCGGAAGACAACCTGGGCAATGAACTGCTGCACATGCGCGAGAACCTCCGGAAGGCCGCCGCCGAGAAAAGCGTACGCGACTGGACCACCGAGGGCCTGGCCCTCTTCGGCGATCTGCTGCGGAAACACAACACCGACGCCCCGCAACTGTGCCGGGAAGTGATCCGGGGCTTCGTGAAGTACCTCGACGTGAACCAGGGGGCGCTTTTCCTGCCCCGGGAAGACGACGGCACCGGCGGGCTGGAACGGGCGGCCACGTACGCCTACAACCGCACCAAGTACATCACCGGCCGGGTCGCCTACGGGCAGGGGCTGGTGGGGCAGTGCGCCCTCGAAAAGGAGACGATCTACCTGGCGGAGGTGCCGGCCGGCTACGTGCACATTACCTCGGGGCTCGGCGAGGCGCCGCCCCGCACCATCCTGGTGGTGCCGCTGCTGCACGGCGGAACCCTGTACGGGGTGCTCGAAATGGCGTCTTTCAACGCCTTTGCCCCGCACCAGGTGGCGTTCGTGGAGAAGGTCGCCGAAAGCATTGCCGGGGCGCTGGCCAACATTGCCGTCAACGACCAGACGCGAAGCCTGCTCGAACAGAGCCAGCAACTGGCCGCCAGCATGAAAGCCCAGGAGGAGGAACTGCGCCAGAACGGGGAAGAACTCCAGGCCACCCAGGAGGAAATGCGCCGCCGCCAGGAAGAACTGGAACGCGAAAACGAAATCCTGCGCGCAAAACTGCAAGTGGCCGACTAATACCAAGTTGAGAAAATACTGAGAAAGGTGAATTGAGGAGATGTACCTGCTGAGAAGGTGAAGAGGCAGCAATTCCCGGTTTAAATTGCAGTTGGATAAAGTCCCGGAGGGACGCCCTGTTCCTGGCATACGGCATTATCCCCCCGGCAAGAGCTCCGCAGGAGCGACCTGTTTCTGTCCGCCTTGAACAGTACGCTCCTACGGAGCTTGTATACAATTTGGTGGTCATTTCTAGGAACAGGACGCTCCTCTGGAGCTTTGCCCGCTACTCCAATCAATCGTGTTGTTCCCATCCAAGGCTTTATTTCTACCAATGGCATTTCTTCTCTTCTCAAAATGCACACCCTGTTCGCAGACCAAATGCCAAGCCGGCAATTGCTGATGAAGAGGACAAGTTGAAGCTATCCACTTGACAGATAGACGGTTGTATATTATTGAATCCATGATCGCCCATTCATTTAGGTATCACTCATTTTTTTAGCTCTCACCGATGAAAAAAATATTGCTGGCCCTGCTGCTGGGGGCCTCCGCCCTGGGGCACGCCCAGGAAAAACCCTGGCTGAAGCCCGACAGCCTCTACAAGTACATCCAGCCCTTTGCCATCGTGCAGCTGTGGGGCACCTACACGACCGGCGAACGGGCCCGGCTCACGGAGGACGGACCGCTGGAACCCGTGGGCGACCGGTTCAACTTCTCGTTCCGGCGGGCCCGGCTCGGGTTCCGGGGCCAGCCCTACCGGCATCTGGGCTACTACCTGGCCGTGTACTACGACAACCTGGGCCGCGACCGCTACAGCGGCAACCGGGCGGGCACCAACGACGCCGAAATCCACGTGTGGGACGCGTACCTGACCTGGAAAATAAGCCGCAACGACGCCGCTACGCTCACGGCGGGCTACTTCCGGCCGCAGCTCAGCCGGGAAAACATTACGGCGGCCTTCGCGGTGAATTCATTCGAAAAGTCTTCCTCTCAGACGTACATCCGCCAGCACCTGGTGGGCAAGGGCCACGGCCGCACGATGGGCGTAAACCTGGGGGGCATCCGCCAGCACGGCCGGGTGGGCATCCACTACAACGCGGGGGTGTTCAACAACACGACCACGGGCGAAGAACCCGAAACGTCGGGCCGGTACTGGAGCCCGTTGCTGGTGGGACGGGTGGCCTTTACGCTGGGCGACCCCGAAATGAAAAAGTACGGCATCAGCTACGACATCAACTATTACAACAACCGCCGGGGAATTACGCTGGGCTTCAACGCCTCGGAACAGGGCCGCACGGACGCGTTTTCGCGCAACGTGGCGGCCGGCGCGGACCTGCTCATCAACTACCGCAACCTGAACCTCGACGGGGAAGGGCTGTTGCTCGAACGGACGACGGAGGGCGCCACGTACCGGGCCTACACGGGGCACGTACGGGCCGGCTACAACCTGCTGCTGCACGGCAAGCTGTTCCTGGAACCGGTGCTGATGGTAACGGCCTTCAACGGACCGGCCGGGGCGCAGTGGGAGGGCCAGGACCGCGTGTACGACGCGGGCCTCAACTGGTACCTCAACAAGAAGGATTTGAAACTCAACCTGCATTACGTGTGGCAGGAAGGCCACGGCCGCAACGGCTTCACCGACGAAGCAACCTTCCGCAAGGGCGACTACCTGGGCATCGGGTTGCAGGTGATTTTATGATTGCATGATTGCGTGTAAGGCACCACGCAATCCGGCAATCATCCAATAAAAAATCCCCTCGGGGAAGGCCCGGAGGGGATTGATGAAAAAGCTACGTTGGCAGCTTTCTTTACTTGTATTCGGAATCCCAGATGCGGTCGGAAGTCTGGTAGCTGCCGTTCACGTCCTTGAAGTAAGACACCGTGATGCAGGTCAGGGCCGGCACCAGGCAGCTCACCAGCGTACCGGCGGAAGCCACGTTGAATTCGCTCACCAGCGACACCACCAGCAGGGTAAGGGTAAAGATGAAGGCCGACCAGCCCACCAGGGCGCAGCCGATCAGGTGCCAGGGGGTACGCAGCGGGAAGCTGCTCACGGCCCGCCAGCTGTTGAGGTCGCCGCCCCACTGGTGCACCAGCTTGTAGTAGTAGGCATTGTCCATTTTGAAGCGGTAGAGCAGCAGCGGGTCGAGCGGCACGTTCTTGAGCCGGAACATTTCACTCGGCGCCACGATGCGGTAATCCTGCTCGGCCACTTCATTGCCCATCACCTCGGTGTACGCCTCCCGGAACGACTTTTTCTTTTCGGGCACGGCTTCGTCCACCTTCCCCTTGAAATACTCTACCTCCAGGCAGCGCAAGCGGTACTTGAGGCACAGCTTCTGCACCTGCTGCTCGGAGTAAACCCCCTCCATGAAAGCCGCCCGGCTCTGCTGCTTCTGGCGTTTCCCGGCGCTGCTGCTGGTATCAATGCCCAGTTGCTCCAGGCCCAGCCCTTCCAGGTATTCCATGCCCAGTCCTTCCGCCTCATCGGTGGTAAACGCATCCATTCCTTGCAATACGGCCTTGCGGACGGAGGCCGACTTGGTTGCCTCCAGTTCCTCTCTCAAATTGACGCTTGACATAGCTTCTCGGGTTTAAAGTAATAGAAAGTAGTTAAGTGGCGAAATGACTAAAATACCGGGCGTACGCACCGGCAGGACGGGCCGCTGGCAGGGCCTTTTGAATGGTAGGAAGCTCGCCTTTGAAATTAGCAGATAATGTGAGATTGGAAAGAAAATCGCCAAGAAAATTAATTCTCATCCGGTAACATCTCTTACGGCCCCATCCCGCCGGGAGTTGTTGCCGGCGCCGACCGCCGGGGCAAAAAATATTTGCCGCCCGCGGCACCCGCCGGAAGGGGCCAAAACCGTCGCTCCCGTTTCCCGTATACGCACGGACACAGCCCGGAGAACCTGCTTCTCCTTAACTCAATTATTTAAAACCCAATCCCCCTACGTATGGCATTCATGAAGCGTGTGAAAGGGACAATTGCCGCGGCAAGTGTCGTGTTATGTGTTTGTTTTGGCAATGCTGCCCAGGCGCAGCAGGCACCGGCCCAGGGCAACAAAGAGGCGCAACCCCAGTTGAAAACGGAAGATATTTCGGACAATGACCTCCGGCAGTTCGTGCAGGCCAGCGCCCGGGCGGCGGCCGTGCAGGAAGAGAGCCAGAAGGCCATGGTGGCCGTGGTGGAAGAAGAAAAGCTGAGCGTGGAAAAATTCACCGAAATGGCCAAGGCCCACCAGCAGCAGAAGCTCGACGCGGTGCCGGCCACGGCCGAAGAAAAAGCAGCCTTCAACAAGGCGGCCCAGCGCATCATGGCCATGCAGCCCGAGATTGAGCAGAACATGCAGCAAGCCATTGAAAAAGAAGGCATCAAGATGGACAAGTTCGAGCAGATCATGCTGGCCTACCAGCAGAACGCGGCCATCCAGGCGCGGGTGCAGAAAATGCTCGAAGAAAAACCCTGACGACCGGCCCCTTTTCCGGCCCGAAAGGCTCCCGCACCCCCGGGAGCCTTTTTCTTTGCCCCGCGGCACCGGCAACGCTCAGCCCGCGGCGACAAAATATTTTCGTTACGCCGGGCGGACCTTTCCGTATACGGTGGGGGAAATAAACAGCGGGGAGTGATTGGTGGTTAGTGGTCAGTACTCACCCCTCCCCCACTCCCTTTGATCTATACAAATACATGGACGCACCGAAAAGACTATTTGATTGCCTCGCTTACCAGTTGGCGCACGGGCCGCTCGACGACATGCTCTGCGCCAAGGAAAACGGCGGCTGGAAATCCTACGGCACCGCCGAAGTCGCCGCCCTGGTGGACCAACTGAGTGCGGGCCTGCTTAGCCGGGGCCTTTCGGCCGGCAATG
Source organism: uncultured Cytophagales bacterium (assembly GCA_902805615.1). GTDB lineage: Bacteria > Bacteroidota > Bacteroidia > Cytophagales > 172606-1 > CADCTQ01. Next base: position 16,749 of record CADCTQ010000438.1, on the reverse strand, counting down.
GCACTCCCGAGGGCCGCGACAAAATTGCCATCATCAGCGCCAACCGGCCCGAATGGATGATCGCCGACCTCGCCATCCAGCAGACCGGCGCCGTATCGGTGCCCATTTACCCCACCATCCACGCCAACGAGTTGCAGTTCATTCTCAAAGATGCCGCCGTGAAAATGGTGCTGGTGGGCGACCAGGCCCTGTACCGCAAAGTGACCGCCCTCCGCGACGACCTGCCGGCGCTGGCGCACGTGTGTACTTTCGCCCCGGTGGCCGGCGCCCCGCACTGGCGGGAACTGCTGGCCGAGGTCACGCCCGGCGTGGCCCGCCAACTCGACGGCCTGCGCGGGAGCGTCCGGGAAACTGACCTGGCGACGATCCTGTACACGTCGGGCACCACGGGCACGCCCAAGGGGGTCATGCTGTCGCACCGCAACATCCTGAGCAACGTGTTCAGCAGCGCGTACCTGTTCGGGGAGATCGGGGTGCGGGGCCGGCGGGCCCTGAGCTTCCTGCCGCTCAACCACGCCTTCGAACGCACGGCCACGTACTGCTACTTCTACTGCGGCGTCTCGGTCTACTACGCCGAAAGCGTGGCGACGATCCGCGACAACATGGTGGAGGTGAAGCCCACGGTGTGTACCACGGTGCCGCGCCTGCTGGAGAAAATCTACGAGGGCATCATGGCCAAGGGGGCGGCCCTCACGGGGGCCAAGCGGCGCATTTTCTACTGGGCCGTACACCTGGCCGAACGCTTCGAAATCAACAAGCCGCTGCCACCCGGCTACCGGCTGCAACTGGCCCTGGCCGACCGGCTGGTGTTCAGCAAGTGGCGCGAGGCGCTGGGGGGCAACCTCAGGGCCATCATCACGGGAGCGGCGGCCTGCCAGGTGAAGCTGCTGCGCATTTTCACCGCCGCGGGCATTGTGGTGATGGAGGGCTACGGCCTCACCGAAACTTCGCCGGTGATCAGCGGCAACCGGTACGGCGCCCAAAACCGGATGTTCGGCACGGTGGGGCCGCTGCTCAAAGACGTGGAAGTGAAGTTCGGCGAGGACGGCGAAATCCTCTGCAAGGGTCCCAACGTGATGATGGGCTATTACCGGCGCCCCGACCTGACGGCCGAAGTGATGAGCGGCGAGTGGCTCCATACGGGCGACATCGGCAAGCTGGTGGATGGCAAGTTCCTCAAGATCACCGACCGCAAAAAGGAACTGTTCAAGACGAGCGGCGGCAAGTACGTGGCCCCTCAGCCCATCGAGAACACTATGGTGGAGAGCCGCTGGATCGAGCAGATCATGGTGGTGGGCGATTCGCAGAAGTACGTGGGGGCCCTCATCGTGCCGGCTTTCCAGGTGCTCAAGGAGTGGTACAACAAGCAGAACAAGGCCTACCCCGGCGACCAGGCGGCCATTGCCACGCAGCAGGTGCGGACCTTCATCGCCGAAGCCATCAACGGGTACAACAAGCACTTCAACCCGGTGGAACAGGTGAAAAAGTTCGAGCTGCTGCCCCGTGAGTGGACGATTGAGGGCGGGGAACTGACGCCTACGCTCAAGCTCAAGCGCCGGGTAATCCTGGAAAAGTACCGCGACCTGGTGGCGGGCATGTACGCTTCGGGATAGAATGAGAATGGACGTAACCCGCAGAGAATCTTCCCGTATAAGCTTACATATTAACCAAACGAACTGGAAACTATGGGAAATATATTGACGTGGGTAGCCGTGATATTAATCGTGTTGTGGTTAATCGGCTACGTAGGATTCGGGGAAGCCGTAGGTAGCTTCATCCACATTTTGCTCGTGATCGCCGTGATCGCCATTCTGATCCGCCTCTTCTCGGGGCGCCGGGTCGTCTAAGCAACGCGGAAAATAAAATAGTTCACGCATCAATCGTGATCGCATACAGGAGAGCCGGGATTTATCCCGGCTTTTTTTATTGTACCCGGTTGTCAATGTTTCGGCTTGGTGGCGGGATGGGTTGGGGGTGAAGAAGATAGAGGTATGCGATTTCGCAGCAAGGAGTATTGGCGGGAAATAAGCGTTTCTCGCGGATTGCGCGGGCAAAGAAAAGGATTTCTCGCTGATGCCGCAGGAGGTAAAAGAAAGGGGTTCTCGCAGATTGTCGCAGAAAAGGGCGCAGATGGACGCAGATTTTTTGCTTGAAGGGAAGTTAGGTGGGTGGCATTGCAAGTGCCGAAGGATTCGATCCCGCAGATGGTGTGCGATGCGGTTTTGTTCGAATGATCTTCATCAATTGCCGTGGCATTCGATCCCACAGCTTTGGGCGGAGGTTTTTTGCTCGAATGATTTTGGGATGTTGTCGCAGGTTAGATTGCTCAGGTTATGTGCGAAAAGAATGCAGCGGCACAACGGAAGGAATTGCAGGGAAACCCTTTACCTCTGCGGCATAGAATCCCACAACAACTGCCAGCGGTCATTCGAGCAAAACCGCCTCCCGTACAATCTGCAGGATCGAATGCTACAGCAATTGCCGAAGATCATTCGAGCAAAACCGGTACGCGTACAATCTGCGGGATCGAATCCTTGGGCACCTTCAAGGATTTGCGCGATTAATAACCAAGCGAATCAAAATCTGCGTTCATCTGCGCCCTGCTCTGCGTAAATCTGCGAGAACTCCTTTTTTCTCCTTCAACATTGAGGTCAGCGAGAAACCCTTTCTTTCCCCGCGCAATCCGCGAGAAGCCTTTCGCAATCCAATCCTCCGGCCATCCCATTCACTTCCTACGCCCCCCGGCTCCGCCGAATCAGGTACAAGTCCAGCCACACCGCCACAATCAGGATCACGCCCAGGATGATCTCCTGCCACAACCCCGAAATCCGCGCAATCACCATGATGTTTGCCACCACGCCCATGAACAGCGCCCCGAGCAGCGCCCCCACGATGCGGCCCACGCCCCCCGTCAGGCTGGCCCCGCCCAGAATGGCCGCCGTGATCACGCGCAATTCCAGCCCCCGGCCCAGCGTAGACATGGCCGCCCCGAGCCGTGATGTGAGCAGGATGCCCGCCACCCCCGCCAGCACCGCCGACAGGATAAAGGCGAACTGCTTCATCCGCTTCACCCGGATGCCCGAAAGTTCGGCGGCCCGGGCGTTGCCGCCAATGTAGTAGTAGCGGCGGAAAAACACCGTTTTGTGCACCAGGAAGCCGAACAGCGCCACCGTCAGCAGCATGTACCACACCGGCATCTGGATGCCCAGCAGCCGCGACTGCCCGATGGCGTTGAACCAGTACGGCAGGTTCTGGATGCCCGCCCCGGCCACCAGCAGCGCCCCGCCCCGCAGGATGCCCAGCATCGCCAGCGTCTGGATCATCGGGTTGATGCCCTGGTAAGCGATCAGGTAGCCGTTGATCCAGCCCGCCAGCACCGCGCTGAGCAGCCCCGCCCCGATGGCAACTGGCACCGGCACGCCGTGGAAGTACATCAGGTTGGCCGTCAGGCCGCCGGCAAAGGCCACCATCGAACCCACCGACAGGTCAAACATCCCGGCGATGAGCAGCACCATCATCCCCACGGCCACGATGGTGTCAATGGAGAGGTTGAGCAGGATCTGGCTGAAGTTTTCGAACGTCGGAAACGTCTGGGGAAACACCAGGCTGGCGACCACGCTGATGATCACGATGGTGATGGCCAGCGAGTACACCCGGTCCTGCAAGAGCCGCCGCACCAGCGGGTGGGCCGGCACAATCCCTCCCGGCGCGGGCGTAGCGACGGCCGGCCTTCCCGAAAGGTCAGGCGTGCCGGCAACGGGCTGAGGTGTGGGGGGCTGGTTGGTGGTATTATTCATCTTCGGTTTCGCTTAACAATTCAACATCCACCGCAAACACGTACTTGTTGAGCGTCCGGTATATTCCGTCGAAGGACGTGGAGTGGTCCACGGCTTTTTTAATGGTGTCGGCCCCGGCAAACTGCGTGATGTCGTCGTCGTCGCAGTCCACGCACCGGTGGATGGCGTCTTTCAGTTCCTGGAGGGCGTAAGTGCCCCTGCGGGTCCAGTAGGGGGCCACGTCCATCACCGGGTTGTACACGGCCAGGGCCAGCAGCGTGGTCGTGACGGCGGTCCTCACGTGGTCGGCCGTGAGGCGGTAGGTCCATTTTTCCCCGTTGCTGTCGAAGGCAATGCCGCGCCCGGCCAGGCTGGCGAGTCCCAGGTCGCTGGCGCTGCGGAGCATGATCTCGTCGGGGATGATGAGCAGGGTTTCGTCTTTGCAGATTTCGATAATCGGATATTTCGGTCTGGTCATTCGGGGTCGGTTTGTTCAATAAATAAGTAGTACTGATGATGGTACACTGATCTGTTATGATGATTATGATTGGTTATGATTGAACAAATCAAATGACCGAACTACTTCCTCTATTCATTTGACCAAGCGGGTCATGCCGTCATTATATCATTATATCTTAATAAATCATAATCATCATAACCAATCAGTGTACTATTCACAATCATCATAATAGATTAATTTACCATCACCCATCCTCAAAGTGCCGCCAGGGCCATTACCTCTTCCTCGCCCGTGCGGCGGCCGTCGAGTTGGCCGCGCAGGCGCCCTTCGCGCAGCACCAGGATGCGGTCCGAGAGGGCCAGCACTTCGGGCAGTTCACTGGAAATCAGCAGGATGCCCTTGCCCCGGGCGGCCAGTTGGCGGAGCAGCGCGTAAATCTCCGATTTGGCGCCCACGTCAATGCCGTGCGTGGGTTCGTCCACGATCAGCACGTCGGGGTCGGCCAGCAGCCAGCGGGCCAGCACCACTTTCTGCTGGTTGCCGCCGCTCAGGTGCAGCACGTCCTGCCCCACGTCGGGCGTCACGATGCGCAGCTTTTCGCGGTACGCGCGGGCCAGGTCCCGGGCGGCGGCCGGGTCGTACCAGGCGCCGGCGCGGGCCGCCCCCAGGTTGGCGGCCACCACGTTGTCGGTCACCGACTTGTCCAGAAACAGCCCCTGTGACTTGCGGTCTTCGGGCAGGTAGCCCAGCCCCGCCCGGATGGCCGCGTCGGGGTGGTCGGCGAGGAGGGGTTGGCCTTTCAGGAACACTTCGCCCGCCGTGCGGGGCAGGTAGCCAAACAGCGTCTGAGCCACTTCGGTACGGCCCGCCCCCACCAGGCCGGCCAGGCCCAGGATTTCGCCCCGGTGCAGCACGAAGCTCACGTCGCGGAAGCCCCGGCCCGAGAGGCCTTTCACCCGCAGCAGGGGTTCGGCCGTGGCCGACGAGGGGCCGGACTGTACCTCCACGTCGCGCCCCACCATCAGGCGGATGAGTTCGCGGTCGGTCACTTCGCCGGCGGCCCGGGTGCCCTGGTAGCGGCCGTCCTTGAGCACGGTCACCCGGTCGGCGACCTGGAAAATCTCGCCCATCCGGTGGGAAATGTAGATCACCGACTTGCCGCCGGCCTTCAGCCCCCGGATGATCGAAAAGAGGGTGGCCGTTTCGCGTTCCGTGATGGAGGCCGTGGGTTCGTCGAGGATGAGGATGTCGGGGTTTTTCGAGAGGGCCTTGGCGACCTCCACCATCTGCTTCTGCCCCTGCGAGAGGTCGGCCACGGCGGTTTGCGGCGAGAGGTGGGCCATGTGCAGGCTTTCGAGCAGCCGCCCCGTCCGCGCGTGCAGGGCCCGGTAGTCAATCAGGCCCCAGCGGTTGCGGGGCTGGGTGTTGGCAAAAATGTTTTCGGCCACCGAGAGCGTATCCACCAGGCTGAGCTGCTGGTACACGATGGCAATGCCCAGTTTGGCCGCCTGCCCGGGACCGCCGATGCGCACGGGCCGGCCGTCCAGGCGGATTTCGCCCGCGTCGGGGGACAGGTTGCCCGCCAGGATGTTCATCAGGGTGCTCTTGCCGGCCCCGTTCTCCCCGCACAGGGCGTGTACCTCGCCGGGGCGCAGGTCAAAGGCAATGTCCTCCAGCGCCTTTACGCCCGGGAAGAACTTGCTGATGCCCGATAGTTGCAGCCGGGGAGGAACGGATGGTAAGGTTTGCGGCATAAAAAGCGGTAAACGCAGTTGTTGCGGGCTATAAGTTATAAAAATGCCGCGACCCTTTTCCCGAAATTCCCCAAAAGGAATAAAAAAATTCGCCGCGGCTCCCTCCCGAACGGGCACCAGGCCGTCGTTTCGGGCCAATAATCACCCGGTTAAACAGGCAGTATTCGTTGACACAAAAAATTTTTCTGAACGATTGTATATTATAATTGCGATATGTAATATTGGTTCAGCTGTAGTTTATTGTATTTATCCCCATTGCCGGCCGGATAAAGCCCCGTTGCCCGGGTTTACGCCCAAAATTTCGTTTCCCTTTTTGCCCATTGCCCCGGTTGCCGCATGCCCGGTATGGCCCCCGCGCAGGGCTGCCCCGGAAAGCTGTTGCATTGCCCCATCCTGATCCTGTTTTCATTCCTTTTCCCCGCATTACGGTCCCAACCGGCCGCAGTCTTTCCAGGAAGGGCTGCCGCCAAGCCTGCCCTTCGGCTTCGTGGAAGGAAGTACCTATGCGCCTGGTTCCACCTATTGTTCAACGATTGCCTTAAACCCAATCACCATTCATGAAGACGCTGAAGATTTTCACGTACGCCAGCCTGCTCTCCGGGCTGGGCCTGCTGTTTGGTCTGTCCGCCTGCCAGGGGGAAAAAGAAGCCGTAACCCAGCCGAAAGTTGAGGTAAATACCGCCAAAGTCACGTCACTGGTCACGGAAATAGACCGCAAGGGGGTTACACCCCGGGAGGCGGAGGATTTTCTGGCCCGTTTCAAGTCCATGAACGCCGACGAACTCGACCTGTTCAACCGCCTGGACGGCGAAAAGGCGAAAACCGTGTACAAAGACCAGCCGGCCGCCCTGGGTGAGATTGACCGGGTGCTGGCGTACCGGAAAAATGCATTGCAGGCATCGCTTAAAATGTTCGCCAAGCCCTACAACCAACTGAGCCCGGACCAAATGGACGTTGTGTTTACGACCCTGAAGGCCTCCGAAAATGCCGCCCGTACCGCCGCTTGCCCCAAGTGGTTTTCCAACACCGCCTTCACCACGGCCTACAATGACGGACTCATCAACGAAACCTGGGGACAGGTTGAGCCCAACAACCAGGGCGACTGCGACTGCTGGATCCGCTACCCCAACTACATCTACGGCGATCCGAGCATCTTCCGGCACGTGCAACCCTACGACCTGCGGGCCACTACCCTGCTCAATTACCACGGCAACCTGCTGCTGGCCCACATCCAGGTAGCCAATCCCGGCATCCGTTCGATCATCTTCGGCCGTGACCGGGGGCAGATCGTCTACTTTTTCCCCTGTTACGAGGCTTCGGGCGGCCTTCGGCTGACTTTCCGGTAGGCCCCGCCTCCCCGTGCCTTGCCTAACGCAAAAGCCCGGTACGTTCTTCGCGTACCGGGCTTTCCTGTTTGCTTTCACTTCCTTCCCGGCACCAGCCCGGAACGTATTGTTTGGCCGCACCCGTCGCTGGTGCTTGCGGTGCGTGCGGCAAGTCCCGTCCCTGCGGGACTACCCCAACGCCCCCGGACAACGCGATTCACCCACCAACCCGGTTCCCTGCTTTCAGGCAGGTGTATCCGAAAAAACCACTAATCGGCTTCCACCGGGACCTGCTGCCGTACCTGTTGCGCACGGAGCTGGCGCTGCATCTGCTTGGCGGTCATCTTCGAATTGTCGTGGCTCCAGCCGGGCGGGTACACCATGTACTTGATCTTGTCCTTCCACGTGGGAGCCCGGCGCACGTCCTTCCAGATGTTCTGGTACTCGTGCGAAAAGATGATCCAGGGGTTGTAGGAGTTGGGCGGGGAGAGCACGCCGAACTCCCGCTCGGTGTCGTCTTCGCGGGCGTTTTTGTAGGTGCCGAAGAGGCGGTCCCAGATGATGAGGATGCCGCCGTGGTTCTTGTCGAGGAACGCGATGTTGCGGGCGTGGTGCAACTGGTGGAGCTGCGGCGTGTTGAATATCTTTTCGAGGATGCCCAGGTGGGGCACTTTTTTGCAGTGCAGCAGGAACTGGTAGATGGCGCTGAGCGAAATGCCCGTGAGCACCATGGCCGGCTGAAACCCGAGGGCGGGCATCCAGATCCACATGAAGGGTTTGTAGAAATACACCACCCAGCCGTTGCGCAGGGCCGAGCCGTAGTGGAACCGGTCGGAGGAGTGGTGCACTACGTGGGCCGCCCAGAACACCCGCACCGAGTGGTTGAACCGGTGGTGCCAGTAGAAGGTGAAGTCGTCGCAGATCATGCAGATCACCCATATCCACCAGGCCCAGCCGAACGAGTCGTACCCCAGGTATTTGATGCGCAGGGGCCGGAACAACTCGAAAAAGAACACGAACAGGGCCAGGATGCCCATTTTGGTGAGCCCGCCCATGATGCTTGCCCCCAGGCCCATGACGCCGCTCGACAGGGCGTCCTTCCATTCGTAGAGGTCTTCTTTTTCCTTCACGCTGATCAGTACCTCCAGGGCTACCACCGCCAGCCCCAGGGGGATGAAGTAAGGAATCAGATAGTCAATGTTCATGTGGAGTAAATTAAAAATTGAAAATGAACAATTGACAATGATGGGTACGCGCCCGGATTATGATGCCTGATGGTTTCGGTCATTTTCCATTTTCCATTGTCAATTGATAATTGCCGTTCAGGCTTTGTGCTTGGCGACGGAGAACATGTTGCCCGTGTACCGGATCGTCCAGATGGCCGGCAGGCAGCGCGAAACGAATTCGAGGAACCGGTGCTTCCAGCCGGGAATGATGATTTCTTTGCCCGCCAGCATGCCGGTCACGGCCGACTTGGCGACCTCGGGGGCACTCATTTCGAGCAGCGTGCCGCGCCGGCCGACGCTCCGGGCGTTCTGCCGGTTCTGGGCGTTGGTCAGCGTGGGGCCGGGGCACAGGCAGCTTACCTTGATGGGGGTGTCCTTGAGTTCGAAGCGCAGCGACCGCGAAAAGTTGAGCACGAAGGTTTTGCTGGCCGAGTAGAGGCACTTGTAGGGGACGGGCACGAACGAGGCCATGCTGCCCACGTTGAGGATGAAGCTCTCCTTGCGCCCTTTCAGCATGGGCAGAAAGTGGTGTACCAGGCTCACGGGCACCAGCATGTTGATTTGCAGCAGGGAAAGCTTGTTGGTGATGCCGCCGTTTTCGAAGGCGCCCTGGTGGCCCACGCCGGCGTTGTTGACCAGGGCCTTTACCGTGAATTCGTTCTCCACGCACCACTGGTAGAGGGCTTCGGGGGCGCCGGGCTGGGTCAGGTCGGTTTCGTAGGCCTGCACGCGCACCCGGTACTTTCGCTCCAGGGTTTCCTGCACCGCCGACAGCTTTTCGCCCGGCAGCGCTACTACGATCAGGTCCAGGCCCCGCTGGGCGCATTCGTGGGCGAGGGCTTCGCCGATGCCGCTGCTGGCACCGGTAATGAGTACGTACTCAGTGTTGGCCCGGCTGCGCCCCTCGGCCTTCCGCAGAAGGTCGTCGGCAGGGCGCTGGAGGGAAATGGCATCCGGAAAGTCAAACTCCGATGTTTTCATGCAATAGGGGTTAAGGGCAAGTGGGGTATGGAGAGTGGTTATTGGGTATTGGTGATTAGTCATTCGTCATTGGGGATTGCCTGCTCCTTCTTGCCTGCTGCACACGGGATATTCTGGGAAGGTAACGGGGAAAACGGAGAAAGACCAATTTTCCGGGACTATATTACGCATCAGGCCGCGAAAAGTCCAATACTTTGCGCAAAGGCCGCAAAAATGGGATGAACGGCCGGCCGGCGGCTATTGCAGCGCCCCGTACACGAGGATGCGGAACTTGCGCAGCAGTTCGTAATAGTGGGCGTAGGGCTGCACGTTCGTAAACACCAGCAGGACCAGGTCTTTCTCGGGGTCCACCGTAAACTCGGTGCAGTACATGCCGCTCCAGCCGTAGGCCCCCGTCGAATTGAGGTCGCCGTAGCTGCCCCCGGGGGTGGTCATTTCCAGGCCGAAGCCGATGTGGTCGCCCCGGTCCCACACGCGCAGGTCGCCGCCCTGGTTGGCCGTCATCAGGGCCACCGTTTTCGGGGCCACCACCTGCCGGCCGTTGAACGAGCCGCCGTTGAGGAGCATCTGCGCGAACCGGGCGTAGTCGCCGGCGGTGCTCACCAGCCCGGCCCCGCCCGAAAAGTAGGTCCGCGCCCCGGCCACGGGAAAGCGGCGGTACGATTCATTCGGGTGCACGGCCAGGGCGCCGCCGGGCCCCGGTTTGGTGTACAGCTCCACGAGGCGGCCCGCGTCGGCCGGGGGCAGGTAAAAGTGGGTGTCCTTCATGCCCAGCGGCGTAAAGATGCGGTCGCGCAGGAAAGCATCCAGCGGCTGGCCCGACAGTACTTCCACCAGGTAGCCCACCACGTCGGTGTTGAGGCCGTACACGAAGGCCGTGCCCGGGTCGGCGGTGAGGGGCCGGGCGGCCAGCCGGGGCATTGCGGAAGCCAGCGTTTCGCGTTCGAGCGAGTTGAAGAAGGGCACGCGAAATTCGGGCCGCCCCTGCAGGGGATGTTCGTAGGGGATGCCCGCCGTGTGCGTGAGCAGCTGCCGGATGGTGATCTCGGACCGGGCCGGCCGTACCTGGTAGGTACCGCGCAGGGTGTCGTGGCTTTCGAGCACCTGCGGTTTTTTGAACGCGGGCAGGTAGCGCGACACCGGGTCGTCGAGCCCGAACCGGCCTTCCTCGTGGAGGATCATCAGCGCCAGGCACGTGATTACTTTCGACTGGGAGGCCACGCGGAAAATGTCGTCGGTACGCAGGGGCGCTTTCCCTTCCAGCCGCCGGTAGCCGAATGCCTTGTGGTGCACCACGCCGCCGCCCCGGGCCACGAACGTGACCACGTGCGGAAACAGGCCCCGCCTCACCCCGTCGGCCAGGAAGGAGTCGAGCCGTGCCAGCCGGGCGGACGAAAAACCGGCGGCTTCCGGGGTGACGGGCCGGAACGACTGCGGGGCCTGGGCCAACAGGCCGGCCGGTAGTAATAAAAGCCAGATGAAGAGCTTTTTTGGCATACAAGGAAAGGTTGCGCGGGACGGAACGCGGGGCAAAGTACGCCAAAAAGCAACCGCCGTGCCAGGGTGTGGCAGCCGGGCACGGCGGGAAATTTTTAATGGTGAATTGGGGCTCTGACAAAAGAGGGAGGCCGGAGACCGAAGGATAGAACCGCAAGGAGCGCGAAGAGGGGGCGCAAAGGGTTAGGCGTTCTCCTTTGCTTTCGGTATTACTGGCGCAAGCGTCCGCTTGTGTCAGTAACGCGTAAGAATCGCCATATAGCCGCGAGAGGCGTAAAGCAATTCCCAATCTTGCCGTCTCTATTGCGCCCATTGCGGTGAAGTTCCCTAAATTTAAACCCTCTCTACCAGCTCTTTTTTCCCATGCGCGTTCCGTTTTTACTGCTGCTTCTCCTGGTTGCCGGACCAGCCGCGGCCCAGTCGTTTTACCCCATTCCCGACATAGCCCACCCGGCCCGGTTCGCCCCGTACGTCGCCCGCACGGCCGGGCGGCTGGCGGCCCCCTCCTCCCCCACCGATACCGTCCGCGTGGTGGTGTACGGGCAGTCCATCAGCCAGCAGGATTGGTGGCAGGACGTGAAACGCTACTTCCAAACGCAGTACCCGCGTACGCCCCTGGTGGTGCTCAACCGGGCCATTGGCGGCTTCAGCGCGGAACGGCTCAAGCTGATGGTCTGCAACGACCTGGTGCCGCTGGCCCCCGACCTGGTGCTGTTCCACGACTACGGCAACGAGGCCGACTACGAAACCATCATCCGCACGATCCGGGAACGCACCACGGCGGAGGTGGCCGTGCAGACCGACCACGTGGCCGTGGGGCAAAACGCAGCCTGGCACGACCGCCACAACGGGGAGTGGCTGCCGGCCCTTTGCCAGAAGTACGGCCTGGCCCTGCTCGACGTGCGGACCGCCTGGAAAGCCTACCTGCAACGCAACAACCTGCCGGCCGAGGCGCTGCTCACCGACCACGTGCACCTCAACGACCACGGCAACTACCTGATGGCGGGCATCGTCAAACGGTACCTGGATGCCTTGCCGCGGACCGCCCCGTCGTCGCCCGCTCCCCTCCCGGTGGTGTACCGGGCCGGCCGGGAGTACGGGTCGTTCCGCAAGCGGCTGCGCCTGCCGGTGGAAGGCAACCGGGTGGACCTAACCCCGGCCGCCGGCACGAAGGGAGGCCGCGTGTCGGTGCGCCTCGACGGGCAAAAGCCGTCGGCGCGACCCGACTGCTACTTTTACACGCGGCCGGCCCGCCGGGCGGAGGGGTTTTTCCTCACGCACATGGGGCAACTGCTGGTGATGCAACTGGCCGGCACGCCGCAGGAAGAGGAATGGACGCTGACGGTGACCGGGGTGGATACGGCCCGCGGACAACTTCGCTTTACGCTGCGGGGCTCCCGCACGGGGGAAGACGGGGCGGGGCGCAGTGATTCGCTCTTTACGTCCCGTTCCGGCCGCATCACGATCACGCCTGGGGGGTGGTTCCGCCGCAATAGCCCCGGCGACTTCGAGCAGTTCGGCTGGCTGGCCCCGGGCGACACGTTGCACTGGCGGGTGCAGTGCATGGGCAAAGATGCCGTGGAGGCGGGTTCCCCCGGCCCCGTCCCGGTAGTATTGGGCATCCCGAACGGCCGCCACGTCCTCGAACTGGAAGGCACGCCGCTGCCGGCGGAGGTAAGGGTGTACAAGCCGGAGGGGTTTTGATTGGTGGGGGTTGGGGCGATGTTCGATGCTCGATGCTCGCAGGAACCACCCCTGTCCCCTCCTTGATGGAGCTACGATTAGGACACTTTTTGAAATTAGGTGAAAAGCCGTCAGTGAGACACTGACGGCGGCGAAGTTGGTACGGGACACGGTCACCAATTGCCCCAACCAGGCAGGTGCAGGCCACCCTCATGATTTCCGCACGCCGCCGTCAGTGTCTCACTGACGGCGGCGTGCGGCCTTTTAAGCATGTGGCCCAAATGTGTCCTAATCGTAGCCTTGATGGAGGCGGGGAACGCGACGGATGCGACTGTGCAGCAAGGAGATATGCACGTCACGGATGCCTTTCCCCATCAGCGGGGCGCATGGGTACGGCTCCCCTCCTTTTTGCAAGGAGGGGCCGGGGGTGGTTCACCCACAGTACCCTATTCCCCGATTCTCTTCTCCTTTTTTCCTCTGTGCCCTTTGCGTGAAACCCAACCTGAACCGCTGTTCAAGACGCGAGGAATCGCGTCTCTACCTGCGCACGAAAAACGGGATGTTGGCCGTGGCAAAATGACCGTGGCCGTCGTAGGCATACACGAACAGCCGGTACGGGCCTTCTTCGGCGGGGGTTTGAAAGGAGAGTTGCCGGACGCCGGGGTTTCCGATCAGGCCGGGGACGGACGGGGGCTTGGGTTCGCCGTTGCCGCCGTAGGGAAAAGTGGTGCCTTCGCGGAGCACTTCCCAGTGGTACTGCACGGGGTCGCCGTCGGGGTCCCGCACCCACACTTCGGCCGTGGCAGCTTGGGCCGGCGCCAGGTACACGCCGTCGTAGGCCGTCTGCCGGCCGAGCTTCACCGAGTCGAGCTGCGGCACGCGGTTGGCGGGCCACTTGCCGGTCCAGGCGTGGTGCATCACCTCCACGGCCTCCGTTTCGCGGCCCTCGGCGTCGAACATCCCGAACCAGGTGTGGGTGCGTTCCTGGTGCTGCCGCCACAGGAACACGTACGAGCCCAGGCACCGGCCCTTGTCGGCGGCAATCGTTTTTTCGTACCGTTCGCGGTACTTGGCGGCTTTGGTGCTGCTGGTTTCCTCCACGGGGGCTTTCCAGGGCGTTTTGGGCACCTGCCAGAAGCCGGTAGGTCCCCATTCGGTGACGGCGTAGGGCTTCTTCCAGCCGTACTGCCGCAGCCACTCGGGAATGCGCAGCAGGTCGCCGTACTCGTTGACGCCCAGCAGGTCGAGTTCCGGGCAGCGGGTCACCAGGTCGGTGATCTTCTCCTGGTCAATGGAGCCCACCACCGTCATTACCGGGTGGTTGGGGTCGAGGCGGTGGATTTCTTTGGCGAGGGCATTGACGGCATCCCACACCTTCACGTTGTAGTGTTCCTTGACGTTGGCCTGGATGAAGTCGAGCTCGTTGCCCAGCGACCACATGAGCACCGCGGGATGGTTTTTGGTGTTGCGCACGATGCCGAGCACCTTTTCGTGCTGCTGCCGTACGGATTCGGGGTCGTCGTAGTTCATGCCGTCGCGTTCGGCCCGCACGGGCAGGTTCACCAGGGCGGTGAGGCCGAGGGCGTGGGCTTTGGCGAGGACTTCGGGTTTGCTGTTCGTGCGGATGGAGTTGCCGCCGTAGGCTTTGAGCTTGTCGAGGTAGTCGCTCCCCACGGCGCCCATGATGAAGTAGGGCTGTCCGTTGCGGAGCAGGCGGAAGGCGCCGTTTTTTTGTTCGATCCGGACGCGGGCCGGCTTGTCTTGCGGCAGCACCGGCCGGGCGGCCAGCAGCAGGAGTAGCAGGAAGGCAATGGGGAGAATACGCACGGGGCAGGTTGAAAATGGAAATGGGACAATGAGAAATGGACAATGGGCGTAAACTACCTTTTCCGCGCGAATTTGTCCAACGCCCTTCCCAAAAAACAACCACACCGACCCCCTGAAAACGATAAAGCATCCAACCCGATAAAAACAGGCGTTGGATGCTTTAAAATCCTCGGTTAAATTTTACCAGACACCGCCGGTGAGTTCACCGGCACGGGCCGTCATCTAGCGAGGTGGTCTCATCTGAGCTTATCAAAATCCGACACCTGTAAGATGATTGGTAGTGTTTGATAAAACTTGCTTGGGACTAGACATTTGTACCTCCTTTCTTTAAAACCCGACATAAGCAGCGAATGCCCGGAGCGGTATGTGCGCAATGAACGCCAGGGAACCTCCTTGCTCTTCGCCTGCCGGTGACGACCGCCACCAAAACGTTCAACAGATTTCCGGACGGATAGTTCACCGGAAAGGGGGGAAAAACGGGGGATTTTTTAAGGTTTTTCGGGGTCAAAAAGGAGCTTCAAGGTAAGCAATTGACTATCAAAGGGGAAGCCTGAACGCACCTGAATCACTGCCCGAAATTTTCCTGCCGGCGTTGCCTTTCCCTAAATCTTCCTACTCGTCCCCCCTTACGTACAAAAAGAAACGTAAATTCCCGGCCCGCTACAGTGGGTTATCACTTTCAATCCATTACGCCCGATGAAGAGACTATTCCTCTTGCTGCTCCCCCTGCTCACCCCATTTGCTCTCTCGGCCCAAGACCTGAGCAAGTCGCCGTGGCACGTGCAGGCCGCCAGCATTGACGCCAACAACTACTACGGCGTGACCGTCGCCAACGGCATGATCGGCATCGTGTCGTCGCCCGAGCCATTGAAGGTAAAAGACGTGGTGCTCAACGGCGCCTACGACACCTACGGCCGCGGACGCGTTTCCAACATCCTCAAGGTGTTCGACTTTGCCAACATGGACCTGGAAGTGGACGGCCGCCGGCTGAGCCGCGCCGACATTACCGGCTACGGCCAAACCCTCGACATGCAGCGGGCCGCCCTCACCACCACTTTCTCGCACGCCGGCAAGGTGGACGTCACCTACACCGTACTCGCCCTGTGCCACCTGCCGCACACGGCCCTCATTGACGTGGAAATCAAGGCCCGCCGCGACGTGGAAGTGACCCCGCACAGCGTGCTGTCGTCGCCCGACGTGCTGCGCGAAGTCAAAAATTTCTACCACCTCATTGACCGGCCGCATTCGCTCATTCCGCTGCTCACGTCCGTGGCGCAGAGCCCGACCGGCAAGCACACGGTTGCCGCCTCCAACAGCTTTATCTTCGAAGAACCGCGGGGTCAGGAGCCGCAGATCATCCACGAAGCGTGGGACTACGGCCAGCACCGCCTCAAATTCACCAAGCTTCACCAAAAGCTACCGGCCCAACGAAGTGCCGCCTTTCGGGGTGATTGCTGAAACGGCCGGGGGCACCAATCCGTACTTTGCCACGGGAGCCGGCGGGATGTTGCAGGTGCTGCTCAACGGCTTCGGGGGCCTCGACGTCACCCCGGAGGGCATGGTGCAACTGAAAACATCGCTCCCCAAATCCTGGAAATCCCTCACCCTCAAAGGCGTGGGCCCGGAACACAAGACGTATGTCGTGAAGAAATAGTGGTCATTGGTCAATCTGATACGATAACTTACGCGACCTAATGACCAATGACCAACCTACCCCTAAACACTAACCCCTCTCCTATGTCTTTTAAATTCGCGGTGTTGGTGGCAGTAGGGTGTTGCGTGGGAACGGCGGCCTGGGGCCAGCGGGGGCCGGAATGGCTGCGGTCGGAAACCGACACGAATTACGTCCGCGACCTGAGCCGTGACCTGACAACCCGCTTCTATTTTTCGCGCAAATACGCGGGCTACGCGGTGCGCGATTACGGGCAGCGCCAGGAACTGCTCTACCGTCCCAACAGCCGCCTCAACGTGGGCATCGGCCTCAACTACGCATTTGCGGGCCTGAACCTCGGCGTGAACATGCCCTGGGTGAACAACGACGAAGACCGCTACGGCCGGACCCGCTACCTCGACGCGCAGTCGCACCTGTACCTGCCGCGGTTTGCGCTGGACCTGTACCTGCAACGCTACGAGGGCTATTACCTCAACAAACCGCAAAAATGGGTCGAAAGCTGGCAGCCGGGCGACCCGCGCCCGCAGCGCGGCGACCTGCGCACGACG